>DATJJB010000802.1:0-36219 GCA_035492655.1 Kutzneria sp.
GAGGGTGAAGGTGTGGGTGGCGCCGAGGGAGGCGGTGACGTCGACGGTGTGGGTGCCGACGCCGGCCACCGTGACGGTGATCGACTTCTGCAGCTGGGTCGGGTCGGAGACGGCGAAGTGCCAGCCGCCCCAGCCCCGGGACCACAACACCGAGGCCGGGGCGGAGACCGAGACCCGACCGACGGTGCCGGCGGCCCAGAAGTTGGCGCCGACGACGTCGGAGTCGAGCTGAACCGCTTGCACGACAGCGGTGTTGGCCAACACGCAGTAGCGCCCGCGGGCCCCGGCGGTCTCCCACGGCGTCGCGCCGGGCAGCACGGCGTAGGCGTAGGTCGCGCCCTTGGGGTTGGCCCCGTGGTCGATGAGGATCTTCTGGAACCGCCGCGTGTACGGCACGGTGGTGCCGTGCGTGTTGGCCCCGGTGTCCACGCCGAACCAGCTGCCGGTGCGGTCTTCCCGTGACGTGACAACGGAAGCGTCGTCGAGCAGCACGTAGCCGGCGACGCCTTCCAGGTGCAGCCAGTGCTTCTCGCTGCGCAGCTTACGAGTGCCGTTCTCGCCGAGGCTGCGGTTCTCGATGGTGGTGCGCACGTGCGCGCCGGAAGCGTCGGTGATGCCGGCGCCGAGGCAGACCACGCCGTCCGGGGTGAAGAACCAGGACTTCTTGGCCGACAGGGTGCCGTCCTGGGAGATGAAGTCCAGGCCGAACGCGCCGTGCCGGTCGTCCCAGCGGGAGCCGCCGACCCACGCGGTGGTGGTCAGCGGAGTGGTGCCCAGCAGCGGCGGCGTGGCGCCGTCCTTCTCGGTCGTGCCGGGCAGCAGCGTGGCGTCCACGGTCGGCCAGTAGGCGTCGCTGTAGTTGCCCTGGTCGCCGGGCAGGAATGTATACAGCACACCGTCGCCGGTGTACCAGCCGTGCATGTTCTGCCCGTTGATCGCCTCGTACCGGGTGATCCGGGTGGAGCCGACGCCCAGCGAGGCCGACCAGGTCGGCGTCACGTGCACCATGCGGTCCTGCTGCGGGAAGACCCGGTGCGTGGACACCGTGTGCGCGGCGTCCCGTGTGGACAGTTCCTTGGCGTACTCCACCTCGGGCACGCCGACCATCTGCAGGCCGCCGGAGAACCGGACCAGGTTCTCCACCTTGAAGTACGGCGCCCACTGGCCTTCCTTGATCCACTTCGTGGCCAGCGCGACCAACTGCTTGCGCGTGGCCCCGGTGGCGTGCCGGGCCAGCAGCACGGTCGCGGCGGTGAGCTGGTGGCCGGCGTCGTAGCCGGTCTCGCCCTGCCGGGACAGCATGCGGCCACGAACCGGCTCCATCATTGCGCCAGAGGCCACGAACGGCGCGTACACGTCAGCCACGGTGTCGTAGAACTTCTGCTTCACGTCCGCGGACAGCTGGGTCGCGGTGCCCTCGGTGACGTGGATGATGCCGGCCGCCGCGGTCAGCAGCACCAGGCCGTAGTGGCCGGGATAGGGCACCACGCCGTGCTGGATGAACGAGCCGTCGGTGTGGTAGCCGTCGCCGGTGGTCACGCGGGCGACGAGGCTGGACGCGCCGGCGCCGACCTGGTCGGTCACCGCGGCCAGCGCGTTCACGATGCGCTGCGAGTCGCCGCCCAGCGCCCCGGCCACGATGCTGATCAGCGACTTGTCGGCCCGGTTGGCGCCGGTCTCGACCAGACCCGGCGTGTTGGTGCGGAAGTTGGGGTCGGCGTTGAAGCGCAGCACCGGCTTCAGGTAGCGCTGCACCGCGTCGGGCGCGAGGTGCTCGCGCATGCAGACCAGGGTCTGGATCACCCAGTACGGCACGCCGATCTCGTACGAGTACCAGTTGCCGATCTCGCCGACGGTCTCGTTGTACTCGGTGCGGTACAGCGTCTCGATCGCGGTGGCGATCCGTTCGGCCTGCCCGGCCTTGGTCGACAGCACCGAGCCCGGCGTGGCGAAGTCCACCGCGATGGTGCGCAGCCGGTACCACATGGTCGGGAAGTAGTTGCTGCCCGGACCGACCGGCAGGTCGGTCCACAGCTGGTCGCCGGTGACCGTCATGGTCGAGTCGTACTGCACGGCCACTTCGTCGAGTGCCTTGACCGCGCCGGTTCTCTCCGCCGACGCGATGTTGCGTCCGACCTGGAGCTCGCGATACGCGGCGATGATCTTCTCAGCGTCGGTGACCGGCGCGGTGTCGGCGACCGCGACGCCGGAACCGAGGGCGCCGGACAGCGTGCCGACCGCCGCCGTGGAGACGCCCGCGGCGACGCCGTATCGGAGCAGATCCCTACGGTTGATCGACATCGCCGCCTCCATTTCATGTATGTGAACACGCTTCACATTCTCGAAATATGGCGGAGAAATTAGTGTGACCGGCAGCACCTGTCAACGGCGCGGCAGGGCCACCAACGCGATGCCGGCCGCCGCGAGCAGGCCCGCCACCTCGACAATTGGGTCGATCCGGCCCGCCGGCAAGACCAATACGACGGCCACCAGGGCCAGCACCGAGACCTGGATCAGCAGATATCGGCGCAGCGGCCGGCGGAACGCCGACAGATGCAGCCGCGAACCGACCGGCAGCACGCCGGCGATACCGGCCAACACGTGACCCAGATGCAGCAACGGAATCAGCAGTACGGCCTCGACGCTGAGCGTGCTGCCGTCCATGAACCCGGTGGCCACCGCGGCCCCGCCGATCAGCACGGTCATGCCCGGCGAGGCCGGCATCGCCACCGCGACCACCAGGATCACGCCGAACACGATCAGCAACGAGAAGCCGAGCCCTTGCAGCTCAAGCACTCCCAGCACGGCCACACCGACAACAGCTATCGCCGCCCGCAGCCACCACCCCGACAGCCCCGGCCTGAGTTCCATGGTCATCGGCGAGTCCGGCGCAACAGGTCGGCGATGGAGGCCCCGTCCGACCAGGACGTCACGGCGACACCGTGGTCCCTCAGTGCGGCCAGCCGCGCACTGTGCTCCAACCGCAGCAACCGCCGCACGGCTTCGCCCCACCGATCGGTCCGGTCGGCGATCAGCTGCTGCGGCAGCACATCCACGGCCAGCACGCGGTTGCCGCGCCTCGCGGCATGCACGGCCAACTGCACAATCGCGTCGTCCAGGAACGGCGACAGCACGACGACCACGGCCCCGTGCGGCACCTGATGCTCGTTGAGCACCGGCGACGCCGACCAGCCGGCCGCCGCCGCGCACACCACGACCTGGTTGCGCAGCCGCAGAAGTTGCCGGCGGCCGACCCCGGGCTTCAACCCGAGTTGCGGGCGGCCGAGATCGACCAGCCCGACCCGGTCACCCAGCCGCAGATAGCTGGCGGCCAACGAGACCGCGGCCCGCACGGACGTGTCCAGGCTGCCGCCGGGCCGAACCGTCGCGCCGACCAACGAGGTCGACCAGTCGCCCAGTTCCGGCACGACATCGGTGCGGGTGTCCAGCGCCAGCACGATGTCCGCGTCGGCGGTCGCGTGTCGTTCGCGTACGTACAACTCGCCGTTGTTGCTACGCAAGGAAACCCGCCAGTCGATGCCGCGCAGCCGGTCACCCGGCTGGAACGGCCGGATGTCGCGCAGCTCGACGCCGTCGCCCGGACGTCGGGAGCGGTGCGCGCCGACCAGGCCGGCCGGGCGCGGCGGCAGCGGGCCGACCGGCAGCTTGTCCAAGGGCGGCAACACGGTTCGGCTCATGTCGCTGCCGACCATGGGGCCGTGCACGACCATCCCGTCCTGGCCGGCCAGCAGGTGATCAACGCGTACGTCCACGCCCTCGCCCCACGCCGACCGACGCAGCGGGGCTGCCACGCGGCGGACCGTCGCCGGCAGCAGATGCACCCGGCCGGGACCGTCGACTCCCTTGGTGGGCAAGCGAATGGCCAGCAGCTCGGCGTTCTCCCCCGGCTCGATGTCCACGACCACCGACGGCGTGTCGGCCGTCTCGGCCGTGCGCGGCGGCGGCGTCACCTTGACCGTCGGCTCGCCGGCCGGCGCGGCCAGCCGGGCCAGCACGCCCGAGATCAGCAGCGGGGCCCCGATCAGCACCAGCTCGACCTGGTGGATGACCACGCCGACGATGATCAGCCCGGTGCCCAGCAACACGGCCCGGCGCAGGGTCTCGGTGCCGTGCCAGGTCTCGTTGCGGCCGCCGAGCAGGGCCGCGCGGATCCGCTCCGCCCGGTTGGTCATCGGGTGCTCGCCGGCCCCGGGACCTTGCCCAGCAGCTCCGTCACCACCTGCACGCCGGTCAGCCCCGAGGTCCACGTCTCCGGCCGCAGCACCAGCCGGTGGGCGAGCGCGGCGACCGCGCATTCCTTGACGTCCTCAGGAAGCACGTGATCACGTCCGTCCACAACGGACAGCGCGCGGGCCACAAGGGTCAGCGCCAGCGAGCCGCGCGGCGAGGCGCCGACCTCGACCGCCGGGTGCGCCCGGGTGGCCGTGACGAGATCGACGCAGTAGCGCAGGATGTCCTCGTCGACGTCGACCTTCTCCACCTCGGCCTGGAGTTCGGCCAGCCCGGCGGCGTCGACCACCGGCGCGACCTCGGTCTCCTCGCGCTGCCGGGCCAGCCGGCGGCGCAGCACCTCGATCTCCTCGTCGGCCGGCGGATAGCCCACGTCCAGCCGCAGCAGGAACCGGTCCAGCTGCGCCTCCGGCAGCGGATAGGTGCCCTCGTACTCAACGGGATTCGCCGTCGCCAGCACGTGAAACGGCCGGGGCAGGGGAAAAGTGCGGCCCTCGACGGTGACCTGCTTCTCCTGCATGGCTTCCAGCAGCGCCGACTGGGTCTTCGGCGGCGTGCGGTTGATCTCGTCGGCCAGCAGCAGGCCGGCGAACACCGGGCCGTGTCGGAAGGTGAAGTCGCGCGTCGCCGGGTCGTAGAGGAAGGACCCGGTGACGTCGGCCGGCAGCATGTCCGGCGTGCACTGCAGGCGGCGGAACTCCAGGCCCAGCGCCTGGGCCAGGCTGCGGGCCAGCAGCGTCTTGCCCAGCCCTGGCACGTCCTCCAGCAGCACGTGGCCGCCGGCCAACACCGCCGCCAGCGCGAGCCGCAGCGTGCGGCGGCCGCCCACGACGACTTCGCCGACGGCCTCGAGCACCGATTCGCTCGCGGCGGCCACAGCACTCACAGTTCCTCCAGGCGGGTCAGCAGTTCCGCGAACCGCGCCGGGTTCGGCAGGGTCGCGGCGGGATCGGTGAGCAGCCGGTGCAGGTCGTTGCCGAGCAGCTCACGGGCGCGGGGGTCGGCGAGAACGACGTCCTCATAGCCGGGGTGGCGGCGGATCCGGCCAAGGGCAAGGGTTTGCAGCCGCGGCCGGACTCGGTTGGCGAACCGGTGCGGGTCGCTCTCGGCGTCGGCCAGGCGCGCGCCGAGCGAGCTGGCATGAGTGGCGATCGGGGCGGAGCCGCCGGCCGGCAGCGGCTGCCAGCTCGGGTCGACCGGCGGCAGCAGGCGCGTGCCCAGGTAGGCCAGCGCCGCGACGACCACGGTGATCAGCAGCGCCCACGGCACCAACGGCACGCCGATGATCACGTACTGGACGATGAGCGCGAGTGCGGCGGTCACGCCGGTGACGAGCCAGGTCAACGGGCTGCCTCCAGATCGGCGATGATCCGGTCGAGCGCGTCGCCTGCCGCCTCGGCGTCCGCGTCGGTCAGCACGCCCGCGCGGCCGAACCGGGCCCGGCCGTAGAGCCGGCGGAGCTGGTCCAGCGCCTCGGGGCTGACGGCGTGGCCGGCCAGCACCGAACCGACGAACTCGGTCGGCGTCTCGTGCGGCTGGCGTTCGGTGCCGGTCTCCGTGGCGGCTTCCTCCAGGCTCAGCCACGCCGCGACCACCCGGTCCGACGGCGGGCCGCCCTCCCGTCGGCGCAGCTGGGCGAGCGCGCGCCGGCCCGCCTGGACCAGCGGGCCGATCTGGCCCACGCCGCCCTCGGCGTGCAGTTCCTCGCCCCGCGGGGCGAACATCGCGCGGATCCGGTCGCGGCGGCGGATGACGGAGAGCAACGTGATCACCGCCGCCACGGCCAGCACCAGGCCGACGATGCCCAGCAGGAGGACCGCGTACGTCAGCGGGCTGACCCCCTGAATGGGTTGATTTGACTGGGTCGGCTGGGGCGGTGGCGGCGTGGTCTCGCCGAGCATGCCGAGACGCAGGGGCTGCAGCGTGATCGACGTGGCCCCGCGGGCCGCGACCACTGCGAGCAGCAGCAGCGCCGCCAACGCCAGCATCCGGGGCGCGACACGCGACATGCTCGCAGAATGCACTATCTGCCAGGCTTGCCGCATGGGATTGTTCACAGTCGATCAGGCTCGGGCCGAGTTGGCGCACCTCATGCCCGTCCTGGACGAGCTGGTCGCGCTGCGGGCGGACGCGGCCGAGCTGGCGTCGTCGCTGTCGCCCGGCGGGCGGCCGACCGCACTGGGCGGCATGCCGGAGTGGAAGGCCGCGCAGGCCCGGCTGGATGAGCTGATGACGCTCGTCCAGGAGACCGGCGCCGAGCTCAAGGGCTTCGCCCCGCTGCTCGTCGACTTCCCGGCCGATCTGGACGGGGTGCCGGTGCTGCTGTGCTGGCTGGAGGGCGACCGGGAGTTGGCCTGGTACCACCGCGACGACCTGGGCTTCGCCGGCCGCCGGCGGCTTGGCAATTGAACGTTCACTCAATTAGGCTGGCGGCGTGGTCACCCGCGACCCCGAGGCCAAGCGGCAGGCGCTGCTCGACGCCGCGCTGACCGAGTTCGCCGCGCACGGCATCAGCGGTGCGCGGATGGACCAGGTGGCCAAGCGGGCCGGGTGCAGCGCCGGGCTCGCGTACACCTACTTCAAGGGCAAGGACGAGCTGTTCGACGCGGTGTACGAGCAGATCGTGCGGCTCACCGTCAGCGAGGTGCCGATCGACGCCGAGGACCTGCCCGGCTACGCCGTGCGGCTCTACGACGCGCACCTGGCCAACCCGGAGGTCGGCCGGCTGATCACCTGGTACCGCCTCGAACGCGGCGCCGCCGCCCTGGCCACTCCCCTGGCCGTCGAGTCCACCCGGGCCAAGGTGGCCGCCATCCGCGCCGCCCAGGCCGCCGGCACCGTGTCGTCGCGCTTCGACGCCCCGTCGCTGCTGTCCCTCGTGCTGCACACCGCCGCGCTGTGGACCACCAACGAGCCGCTGCCCCTCGACCACGACCGCATTCGCGACACCATCGCCGAGGCCGTCCGGCTGCTCGTCTCGCCGTGAAACCCGATTGTGTTGGGACTGCTCGGTTTGTGACCATCTGACGATGACCGTCATGGACTCGCTGCGTGGGCTCGCGCTGGGCGACGCCTTCGGCGAGCAGTGGTTCCTGCTCCCAGCGTCCGAAGTGGACGATGCACTGGCCGACCGTCGAGTGCCTTCGGGCAGCTGGCCGTGGACCGACGACACCGCGATGGCCCAGGTCCTCGCGGCCCATCTGCACGCCCGTGGCACGGTCGATCAGGACGCCCTGGCCACCGAGTTCGCCTTGGCCTACCAGGCCGATCCGCACCGTGCCTACGGCGGTTCCATGCACGGCGTGCTGTCCGCCATCCTGGCCGGCGAGCCGTGGACCTCGGTGACTCGCGGGCAGTTCGACGGCCAGGGCTCTTTCGGCAACGGCGCGGCCATGCGCGTTGCCCCGCTCGGCGTGTGGTTCGCGTCCGACTTGGACGCCGTCGTCGAGCAGGCCCGGCGGCAGGCTTTGGTCACCCACGCCCACCCCGAGGCCGTCGCCGGGGCTATCGCCGTCGCCGTCGCGGCCGCGTCGAATTCCCTTGGCGTGGAAGGGTTGTTGCACGCCGTCCTGGATCGCGTCCCGGACGGCGAGGTGGCCACCGGTCTGCGCCGGGCCACCCGTCTTCGGCCGGCCCTGGACCCTAGGCACGCCGCCGGCACCCTCGGCTGCGGCTACCGCATCTCCGCCGCCGACACCGTCCCGTTCGCCCTCTGGTGCGCCGCCCGGCACCCCACCGACCTCGTCGAGGCCTTGTGGGCCACCGCGTCCGCCGGCGGCGACGTCGACACCACCTGCGCCATCGTCGGCGGCATCGTGGCCGCCCGCACCGGTCTGGCCGGTGTCCCGCCCGAGTGGCTGGCGTCCTGCGAACCGGTCAAGCCGGTCGGTCAGCCACCGGGGGCCTCGGCGGCCCGCTTGAGCACGGCGAGGCGGCGGTCCCAGACCGAGGCGAGGCCGGCGAGGTAGCGGGAGGTGCCCTCCAGCGGGGCCGATTCGACCTGGTAGAGGACCTGGCGGCCGTCGCGGCGGGAGCTGACCAGGTCGGCCTGCTCCAGGACGAGCAGGTGCTTCATCACGGCCTGCCGGGACACCGGCAGGCGCGCGCCGAGCGTGGTCGCGCTGGCCTGCCCGAGCTCGGCCAGCACGTCCAGCAACTGGCGGCGGGTCGGGTCGGCCAGCGCGACGAGCACGTCGTCAACGCTCACATTCGGCCTTGGCCACGGCCAGCTGCATACCCCACCCCTTGATGTTGCCCTCCCGGTGCTCGGCGGACACGAAGCCGCTCTCGACGACCCGCAGCGTGGTCACGCCGTCGGCCTCCGACAGCCAGAACTCGACCAGCGTGGTGGCCCGCTCGTTGCCGTCGTCCAGCCAACGGTACGACAAGTAGCTGTGCGGCTCGGCCTTTTCCGTGCGGATCCGGAACGTCCCGTACCTGGGGTCTTCCACCACGTCAATGTCGTCGCCCTCGCGGCTGCGGGTCTGGGCCCCGCGATCGCCGTCGCCGATCCACCAACCACCCTGGCTGACCAGCTCCCACACCCGCTCGACCGGTGCGTTGATGGCGATCTCGCGCTCGATGTCGTCCACGTTCGCTCTCCTCCTCATGTGCTACCCCCAGGTTGCACCTCATCGGCATAAAGTGCAACCCACGGGTTTCACCTGAGACTCAGACCGCTGGGTTCAGCATCCGGTCGTTGAAGAGCTTGCGCACGGCGTTGATGTCCACGTCGGACCCCTGCTCCATCAGCGCGGCGATCTCGACATCCGCGTGGGCGGCCGCGGTGGAGCGCGGCAGCATGACGGCCTCGAAGGCGCGAACGGCCTGGTCGAGGTCGTCATGGGCGGCGATGGCGGCGGCCAGCTCGGCACCGTCGAGCAGGGCGAGATTGGCGCCGATGCCGTGCGGCGGCAGCAGGTGGGCGGCGTCGCCGAGCAGGGTGGCGCCGGGCACGTGGGTCCGCGAGTGCGCGGGCAGCGTGTGGATCGGCCGGTTGATGAAACCGCCGTCGCTGCGACGGATGAGGTCGAGCAGGCCGTCGTGCCACCCGGCAAACCGGTTCACCAGGTGTGCGCGGACAGCCTCGGTGTCCGCCATGTCGATGCCGGCGATGGCGGGCCAGTCGAGCGGGATGTCCTCGAAGATGGCGTACACCACGACATGCCCGCCACTGTTGCGCTGGGTGCAGATCATCGCGCCGTCGACGGCGGCCATCATGCTGCCGAGACCGATCAGCTCGGCCGACGCGGGATGCCGGGTGTCGACGTCGTCGAGGTGCGTCTCGATCATGCTCTCGCCGGTGTACACCGGCCGGACGTCGGACACCGCCGGACGCACCCGTGACCAGGCGCCGTCGGCACCGACCACGAGGTCGAAGGCTTCCGTTGTGCCGTCGCCGAAAACCACCCTGGCCATACCGTCCACAGTGGTCACTTCGGTCACCGGACGTCCCCATTGGACAGTGCAAGGCGCGAGAGAGTCCAGCAGCAGTTCGCGGAGCTGGCCGCGGTCGATCTCGGGCGCGTAGTACTCGTCGTCAGCTTCTTCGAGGTTGAGGATCGCCGCGGTCAGCGGATCCAGCATGCGCATCTCCTGCGCCTCGGGTCGGGCCACCGCGCGGAACTCGTCGTACAGGCCGATGGCGCGCAGCGCGGCCTGGCCGGTCGGGGCGTGCAGGTCGAGCATGCCGCCCTGCCAGCGGGCGGTCTCGGACGCCTCCCGCTCGTAGACGGTCACAGGAATGCCGTGAACCCGCAGGCCACGGGCACAAGCCAGGCCGGCGACGCCGGCGCCGATCACAGCGATGCGGGGAGTGTTCATGGGAGGGCTCCTTCGAGGTCGGGGTTCCCCTCCAGAAAAGCACACCCACTTAGAAAGTGCAACGACTCAACTTTTTGAGCGTTACACCTTTGTCGGCTAGGCTGCCGGCATGGACGAACCGATCGGGCGACGCGAGCGCAAGAAGGCCCAGACCCGCAAGGCGCTGGCCGACGCCGCGCTGGCCCTGTTCGTCGCGCACGGCTACGACAACGTGGGCGTCAAGCACGTGGCCGACGCGGCCGACGTCTCGGTGACCACGCTGTTCAAGTACTTCCCCAGCAAGGAGGCGCTGGTCTTCGACCAGGACGAGGACATCGAGGCGGCGCTGGTGGCCGCGGTGCGCGACCGGGGCGGCCGGTCCATCCCGCAGGCCCTGCGCGAGCACCTGACCGAGCGGGCGGCCGAGAAGCCCGAGCACGTGCCGGGCATGGCCGACTTCCGCCGCCTGATCGAGCAGACGCCGGCCCTGCGCGAGTACGTCAGCCGGATGTGGCTGCGCCACGAAACCGCCCTGGCGCAAGCGATTGCCATCGAGATCGGCGCGCCCGAGGACGACGTCCGGTGCGCCGCGCTGGCCCGGTTCGCCCTCGAAGCCGTGCAGCTGGCGCATCGCTACCCGGACGAGGGCCGGGCCCTCGAACCCGTCTTCGACCTGCTGGAACGCGGCTGGACGGGGACTAGCGCCGGCTGACCATCTCGGCGATCCACACCGGCGCGAACGGCGAGGTGCAGTTCGGCGGCGTCGGATAGTCCTTGAGCACCTCGAGCCGCTCGCCGATGTCGACGGCCCGGCCGCGCAACGCGGCGTGCTCGATGCCGATCTGGGCCAGGCAGTGGTTCATGGCCCACTGCAAGCGCTCTGGGGCGTCCTTCATCTCGGCTTCGATCACGTCGAGCAGACCGTCGAGGTCGAGTGCCTCGGGCTTCTTCGCGACGAGATCGGTCGTCAGGGCCCAGCCGGCGCTGGCCACGACCGGATCGGGATCGTCGAACCAGGCCAGCCGCAGCGATTCGGCGTGCGGGCTCTTCTTCACGACGTAGTTGACCAGCCAGTCGTGGACCTTGGGCCGCCGGGCCGCGCGTAGCATGCCGTCGAGCTCGTCACGGCCGAAAGCCTTGGGGCGGCAGATCAACAGCGCCAGCAGCCGGGCCGCGGTGTCGCCGGTGGCCCAGAGCTGCACCGCGAGCTCCTGCTGCGTCTTGAGCCGCTTGGCCAACGCCCGTAGCCGGCCGAGGTTCACGCCGTGGTCGTCGCCATGCTTCTCATTGATCGCGCGGGCCTTGGGATCATCCAGCGCGGCGAGCTCGGCCATCACCTCGGCCACGGTCTCGGTCATGCCGGTGAGCCTACGGATGCCGTCGCTGCCCGCAACCGGCGAGCAGCGACGGCGAGCCGCTAACGAACGACGATCGTGACGGTGACGGTCTTCGTCCTGGCCGGCAGTTTCTGGGTGTCGACGGCCAGGAACTCGCCGTCGTCCTGGATGCCGGCAGGCGTCATCTTGGCGTGCAGCTGGAACGGCGGAGCGGTGTTGGTGACGCCGTCGATGCCGAAGTCGCTGTCGTTGCTGAGCACGATGGTGCGGCCGTGGTCCGGTGTGGCGACGCCCTCGACCTTGTCGTGGCCGAAGAAGCCGCCGGTGGGGTCGAGCCCGGTCACCAGTCCGCCGAGGTCGAGGTACAACGACTTGGCGACCGGCGTGATGCCGACCTTGGCCAGGTCGGCCGTGGCGGTCTTGGTGTCGTCGGTGCCGACGTAGGCGTCGATGGTGGCGTTGTTCGGACCGACCAGCAGCCCGCCCTTGGTCGCGTTGTAGCCGACGGCCTTGGGGCCGACGTCGGTCGCGCCGGTGAGGTCGATCTTGAACAGCTTCTTGTACGCGTTCGGCTCGACCTTGCCGTCCCGCTCGTCCACCAGGAACGTGGTGCTGGACAGGGCGGTGATCTCGCTGACCGCGCCGCTGTTGGCCTTCGGGTCGTCCAGCAGGTAGAGGTACTCGTGGGTGGCGTGCGTGCGCAGGTCGTAGGTGAAGATGCGCAACGTGGTGACATTGCTCGGCTTCTTGGTCAGATCCGGCTGCTGGAGCGCCGACTGCATGACGCCGACCAGGGTCCGGCCGTCGGGCGTGACGGTCAGCCCCTCCATACCCTTGTTCGGCACGCGGTTGGCCAGCTCGGCCGGCAGCGAGCCGTCGAACGGCGAAAGCCGTTGCAGCGCACGGCCGTTGCGGTCGAAGTGGGTGATGAACGGCCCGTACTCGTCGGACACCCAGAAGGTGCCGTCAGGCAGCGCGACCAGGCCCTCCGAGTCGTAGCCGTTGGGGTCGGCCGGCAGCGGGTTGCCGTTCAGGTCGACGATCGTCTCGCCGGTGTTGGCGGCCGTGTTGACACGGCCCGAGTAGGGCGTGCCGTCCTTGGCGCGCAACGGGATCGCCCGCTCCAGCACGGCTTTCCCGTTGACCAGCCGGAACTTGCCGATCGCCGGGTCGAAGTTCGGCAGCGGCTCGACCTTCTGCCCGTTGGGGCCGTCCACGTTCGGGCCGCGGTCGGTGAGGCCGTAGTACTGGTCGCAGCTGCCCGGAACCGGGGTCAGCGACGAGCCGTAGGCGCCGCCGGTGATCGGCACACCACCGATCACGCCTAATGGCGACACGTGCGTGGTGTACAGCCGCACGGCGTCGGTTTCGTTGTAGGTGAAGGAATCCGTGCCGGTGAAGCCGGCGGCCGGGGTGTAGCGCAGCGTGCCGTCCTGGTTACGCGTGACGGTGCCATGGGCCGGCGCCGTGTGCGACACCACGGTCTGCCTGGCGTTGACGGTCACGGGCTGGCCGCGATGCGTGCGGTAGCCGGGGTCGGGGCTGGCGTCCGCGACGCCCGTGGCCAGCAGACTGAAGGCGACTGCGCCGGCAGTGACGGCGATCCGGTTGCGATTCACCGCAGGAGTGTCGTCACGCGAGGTGGACGCCACTCGACCGGCGGGCGACGCGCCGGTGAACAAACTCGGCCGATGCGGCGGTCACGCGGTAGACAACAGGCATGTCGGAACAGCAGGACTTCAACCGGTCGGTCATCGAGGAGTTCCGGGCCAACGCCGGCCGCGTCGGCGGCCGGCTCGAGGGCATCGATCTGGTGCTCGTCACCCACACCGGCGCGCGCACCGGCCGCGCGCTGACCACGCCGCTCGGCCACGTCGTCGACGGCGACGACCTGGTGATCATCGCCGCCAACCGGGGCAGTGCCACCCATCCGTCCTGGTACCACAACATGATCGCCAACCCCGATGTCACCGTCGAGGTCGGATCCACCGCATATCCGGCAAAGGCCGTCGTCGCCACCGGTGCCGAGCGGGCCCGGCTGTGGGACAAGATCGTCGCACTGAAGCCGTTCCTGCTGGACTTCCAGGAGCAGGCCGGTCCCCGCGCCATCCCCCTCGTCGTGCTCCGCCGCGCGTGATCGGCCGGCTGCACCATGTCGAGCTCTGGGTTCCCGACCTGGCGCGGGCCGTCCGCAGCTGGGGCTGGCTGCTCGGCGAGCTCGGCTACCAGCAGTTCCAGGACTGGCCCGCCGGCCGCAGCTGGCGCCTCGGCGAGACCTACCTGGTGATCGAGCAGTCCCCCGCGCTGTCAGCCGCTGAGCACGACCGCCGGCGCCCCGGCCTGAACCACTTGGCCTTCCACGCCGGCGACCGCGTCGACTCCCTCGTCGCCGCCGCGCCGGCGCACGGGTGGACCCTGCTGTTCGCGGATCGCCACCCGTACGCCGGCGGCCCCGACCACCACGCCGCCTATCTGGCCGACGAGGACGGCTTCGAGGTGGAGCTGGTCAGTCCAGACCGGCCAGCAGATCCGTCTCGGTGATACCCGGGCCGTGGCCCTCGCGGATGAACCACTCGGTGCCGAACGCCTCGGCGAAGTACTTCTCCGGCATGGACAGGAACCAGGACTCCTCGGGGATCTGGCTGACGTGCGCCCGCATCGCCTCGCGTTTGGCGTCGGTGTAGGCGCTGACGTCGACCCGGGCGGTGAGCTCCACGGCCGGCTTGCCGAACTCGGCGCCCTCGAAGTCGGGGATCTCGGCGCCGGTCTCCTCGGCGTAGCGGCGGAACCGCTCGTACGCCTCGTCGCGGTTGGAGGTGTGCTGGTAGACCCGCGGCGTGCCGGCGATCTCGGCGGCCCGCTTGCCGACCCGGTGCACCTGGATGTGGTCCGGATGCCCGTAGCCGCCGTTGTCGTCGTCGAAGGTGATCACGTCGGCCCGCTCCTCGACGAGGATGGCGGCCAGCTTCTGCGCGGCCTCCTCGATCGAGGCGTTCCAGAACGCGTGCGGGGCCGAGTTCTGCTCCCAGCCCATCATCCCGGAGTCGTGGTAGCCCAGGAACTCCAGCCGCTTCACACCGAGAATGTCGGCGGCGGCCTGTGTTTCGACGGCCCGGCGCTGCACGAGGGTCTCGCCCTCGGCCAGCAGGCCCTCGGGGATCTCGCCGAGCTCGCCGCCGGTCGCCACGACGAGCACCACCCGGTGCCCCTCGTCCGCGGCTTTGCGCATCACGCCGCCGACGGTGATCGACTCGTCGTCCGGGTGGGCCTGAAAGGTCACGAAGGTGGCCATCTCGATCTCTCAGTCGTTGGGGCTCTGCTGCTCGGCCAGGAACTGCTCGAACTGGTCGCCGAGCTCGTCGGCGGTCGGCATCTGCTCGAGCACGTCGCTGAGCAGGCTCGGCTTGCCGGCGGCCTCGGCGAAGGTGTCGTACTGCCGTTCCAGCGCGCGCACGACATCCGAGACCTCGGCCGATTCGCTGACCTGGCGGTCGATCTCCACGGCGGCACGACGGGCCGACTCGCGCAGCGAGTCGTCCGGCAGGGCCAGCCCGGTGGCCTTGACGACGGCGTCCAGCAGCGTGACGGCGGCCGTCGGGTAGGCGGTCTGGGCCAGGTAGTGCGGCACGTGCGCGGCGAAGCCGACAGCGTCGCGGCTGGCCTCGCCCAGGCGGAATTCCAGCAGGGCGGCGATGCTGGCCGGCACCTGGAGCGTGTTGGGCATCTGGTGGTGGTCGCCGATCAGCTCCGGCCGCGTGCCGTGCGCGGTGACGCCCAGGGCCCGCGTGTGCGGGGCGCCCATCGGGATGCCGTGGAAGCTGGCGACCAGCCGCACGCCCCAACGGTCCATCAGGGCCTTGACGGCGGCGATGAACAGCTCCCACTCGTGGTCCGGCTCGGGGCCGGACAGGATCAGGAACGGCGTGCCGGCGGTGTCGTGCAGCAGGTGCACCCGCAGCGTGGGGGCCTCGTAGCTCTCCCAGCGGTCGGTGCTGTACGTCATGATCGGCCGCCGCGACCGGTAGTCGATCAGGCGGTCCACGTCGAAGGTCGCGATCACCCGGTGCTCGAACCGCTCCAGCAGGTGCTCGACCACCAGCTTGCCGGCGCTGCCCGCGTCCACGAAGCCGTCGAAGCTCACCAGGAGCACCGATCCGTCCAGGTCGGGCGTGTCCGAGTCGACCTCGACCAGGTCCTCCGGATCCCGTGCCACCGCTACCTCCCACACCAGCCGTACAGAGCTCTTCATTCTGCAACGCGTAACCCGTTCGGATTCATCCCGGCCGGTCAGCTATAGTCAACGCTTGAACAATCAACGCCAGGTCACCCGAGAGGACGACGTGAAGCTCACCCCGCTGGCCATGGCGGTGCTGGCGCTCCTGTTGGAGCAGCCCATGCACCCGTACGAGATGGCCCAGGTGATGCGCGCGCGGCACGTCGAGGCCAGGGCCAACGTGAAGCCCGGCTCGCTGTACCACGCGGTGGAGCGGCTGGAGACGCACGGCTTCATCGAGGTCGTGGACACCCAGCGGGAAGGCCGCCGGCCGGAGCGGACCGTGTACGGGATCACCGAGGCCGGCCGGGACGCGTTCGTCGCGCGGGCCAAGGCGATGATCGGCACGATCGCGCCCGAGTACCCGGAGTTCGCCGTCGGCCTGTCCGCGCTGGACGAGCTCGACCGTGAGGACGCGTTGGCCGAGCTGCGCACCCGCGCACTGAAACTGCAGGCCGAGGCGGCCGCCGAACAGGTCGTCATGGACAGCCTGCGCGCCAGGCCGCTGCCGGCCCTGTACTGGCTGGACGTCCGGTTCACCGCCGCGCGGCGGGCGTTCGAGCTGGCCTGGACGAACCAGCTGATCGAGGACATCACCACCGGCCGGATCGAGTGGGTGCCGGCCGAGAGCGAGGACGAGGCGTGAGCGAGCTTGCGAGCGAACCATTCAGCACAGCGAGCTTGCTCGCAGACACTCCGAGCGCTAGCGAGGAGGTTCTGTGAGCGAGCGACCGGTCAACCCGTGGGGCGCGCTGACCGCGCTCTGCATCGGCTTCTTCATGATCCTGCTGGACGCGACCATCGTGTCCATCGCCATCCCGGCCATGCTGCGCGGGCTGAACGCCAGCCTGAACGCCGTGGTCTGGGTGACCAGCATCTACCTGCTCACCTACGCCGTGCCGATGCTGTTCACCAGCCGGCTCGGCGACCGGTTCGGACCCAAACGGGTCTTCATGGCCGGCCTGGTGCTGTTCACCGCCGCGTCGCTGTGGTGCGGGCTGGCCGGCGACGTCGGCACCCTGATCACCGCCCGTGGCGTGCAGGGCCTCGGCGCCGCGTTGATGACGCCGCAGACGTTGGCGTTCATCAGCTTCCTGTTCCCGCCGGCCCGGCGTGGGGCCGCGATGGGCGTGTGGGGCGGTGTCGCCGGGCTGGCCACCGTGGCCGGGCCGCTGCTCGGCGGGGTGCTGGTGGACAACTTCAACTGGCCGTGGATCTTCTACGTCAACGTGCCGATCGGCGCGATCGCCGTCGTAATGACCGTGCTGCTGGTCCCCGACTGGCGGCCCAATGCCGCCCACTCGTTCGACGTGCCGGGAATCCTGTTGTCCGGCCTGGGTTTGCTGCTCGTGGTGTTCGGGCTGCAGAACGGGCAGCAGTACAACTGGGGCGAGGTATGGGGCGGCGTCACGGTGTTCGAGATCATCGCCGCCGGTGTGGTGCTGCTGGTGGTGTTCGGCATCTGGCAGCGCCTCAACCGCCGGGAACCCCTGCTGCCCCTTCGGGTCTTCGGCAACCGCAACTTCTCCGGCGGCGTGCTGGCGTCGGTGACCGTCGGCTTCACCATGACCGGCATGTTCTTCCCGATCGTGATCTACCTGCAGACCGTCCTCGGGCTCACTCCCCTGCACGCCGGTCTGCTCACCGCCCCCATGTCGTTGCTGTCCGGCGTGGTCGCCCCGTTCTCCGGCCGGCTGTCCGACAAGGTCAGCGCCAAGTACCTGCTCATGTTCGGCCTCGTCGCCCTGGCCGGTGGTCTCGCCTGGATCTCCCTCCAGGTAACGCCCACCACGCCGCCGCTGGCCCTCATCCCCGCGCTTCTGTTGTGCGGCTTGGGCATCGGCTTCATCTTCTCGCCCATGAGCACCATCACCATGGGCTCGGTTCCCCGTGAACTCACCGGCTCCGCCTCCGGTATCTACAACACCGCCCGCCAGGTCGGCGGCGTCCTCGGCTCCGCCGCAGTCGGCGTGCTGCTCCAGGCCCGCATCACCGCGTCCTTGGCCGCTTCCACCGCCGGCCTGCCACCCCAGATCCGCGCCGGCCTCTCCTCCGCCGCCAACGTCGAGGGCGGCACCCCGCCCGACCTCGCCGGCGTGCCCGACCCCGTACGCCAGCAGGTCACCGACGCCATCCACAGTGGACTCACCACTGCCGCCAGCCAGACCCTGTGGCTCCCCGCCGCTCTCCTGCTCCTCGGGGCCGTCGCCGCGTTCGCCATGAACACCAGCCGCCGCACCGCGCAGCAGACTCCAGAGGCGACCGTCAGCCCCACCACTGGACCATGATCACGTGCACCTCGCGGTCACGCTCAATAATCAGGTAAACGACCTGGCCAGCCGCGTTCGGGCCGAAATACCAGCGCCGCATCGCGCCGGTCGGGTTGTTGCCGTTCTGTGGTGTACCGCGCCAAGGGGTCAGCTCAAGAACAGCAAAGACTTCGGCGAGCGCCAAGCCCGCCTCGCGTGGCAGGGCGTCGATCTGTTCCTGAGCCTCGGGATCGATATCGAGGCTGTACATACCTAGCTTGCAAACCTCGCTCGGATCCTGGCCAGCATCTCTTCGCCCGAGATGCTGCCCTCCGGCGCCTTCCCGGTGGCGAGGATCTGCTCGGCCTTAGCCATGAGACGGTAGTGGCTACCTGGCTCCTTGAGCTCGGCGTACGCCATGTGCCGCCACTTGAGGAGCATCTCCTCGACGCCGGCCAAACTGTAGGTGCGCTTCGCCTCCTCGATCACGAAGTCCCACTCGCGGTCGAACTCGTAGCGCATCTGGTTGGACAGGCAGGCACGGATCGCGCCCGGCTCCGCGGGCGGTGGAACCGGCTCCGGGTCGGGCTCGTACGAGAGAGGCAGTGCCATGCCAATCACGGTAGCAGCCAGGCCCCTGACCACAAGTGGGTACACGCCGTGACCGGAAATATCACCAAGGGTGACCGGTGTGCGCTCGATCGAGGGGATCAAGCGCACACCGGTCGGGACCGTTACGGCCGGACCTGGATCTTGCGGCCCTTGCCGGCCTTGAACTGCTCCAGGGCGGCGGCGTAGTCGTCGAGGGGCAGCCGGTCGCTGATGAAGACCTCCGGGTCGAGGACGCCGCCGGCGAAGAGGTCGGCGGCGCGTTCGTAGCTGTGCAGGACAGCCATCGAGCCGGTGATGGTGATCTCCTGGTTGTAGATCCGGTAGGGGTCGATCTCGACGCGTGCGGCGTAGTCGGCCACGCCGAACTGGAGGAAGGTGCCGCCCTTGGCCACCCGGGAGAGGCCGTCCTGGATGGCCCGGGCGTTGCCGGTGGCGTCGATGACCACGTCCCAACCGCCGCGGTCGAGCTCGTCGGCGCTGGTGGCGACGCCGGTGCAGCCGAGCTGGCGGGCGGTGGCGAGGCGTTCCTCGTTGAGGTCGACGACCTCGATGGACGCGGCACCGGTGAGCTTGCCGAGCTCCAACATCATCAGGCCCATGGTGCCGGAGCCGTAGATCAGGACGGACGTGGCCAGCTGGGAACGCAGCACGTCGTAGCCCCGCACGGCGCAGGACAGCGGTTCGATCAGCGCGGCGTCCTCGGTCCGGACGTGATCGGGCAGCTTGACGCAGTTGGCTACCGGGGCGACGGCGTACTCGGCAGCGCCGCCGGCGGTGGAGACGCCGATGCCGCCCCAGCGCTCGCACAGGTTGTTGCGGCCAGAACGGCAGTACCGGCACTCGAAGCAGTACAGCGACGGATCGACGGCAACCCGGTCGCCGACCGCGACTTCGGTGACGTCCGCGCCGACCTCGGCCACCACGCCGGCGAACTCGTGGCCGGGGATCACGGGCAGCGTCGGCGCGAACTCGCCCTGCAGGATGTGCAGGTCGGTGCCGCACAGCCCACAGGCCGACACGTCCACCACGACCTGCCGGCGCAGCGGCGTCGGATCGTCCACAGTGGTCACTTCCACCTGGCCGACCCCGCTGATCACGGCTGCCTTCACTTCACGGCTCCCAACGACAGGCCCTGGACCAACTTGTCCTGGGCGGCGAAACCCGCGGCCAGCACCGGCAGTGAGATCACCGTCGCGGCCGCGCACACCTTGGCCAGGAACAAACCCTGGCTGGTGACGAAACTGGTGAGGAACACGGGCGCGGTGCCGGCGACCACGCCGGTCAGCACCCGGGCGAACAGCAGCTCGTTCCAGCTGAAGATGAAGCAGATCAACGAGGTCGCGGCGATGCCGGGCATGGCAACCGGCGCGACCACCCGACGCAGCGTGGTGACCAGCCCGGCGCCGTCCAGCGCGGCGGCCTCCAGCATCTCGGTCGGCACCTCGGCCAGGAACGACCGCATCAGCCACACCGCGATCGGCAGGTTCATCGACGTGTACAGGATGGTCAGGAACGAGATGTTGTCCAGCAGCCCGGAGAACTGGGCGAACAGGTAGATCGGCAGCGTGCCGGCCACCACCGGCAGCATCTTGGTGGACAGGAAGAAGAACAGCACGTCCGACCACTTGCGCACGGGCTTGATCGACAGCGCGTACGCGGCGGGAATGGCCAGCAGCAGCACGATGACCGTGGACCCGATGCTGGCGCTGGCCGAGTTGATCAGCGGCGGCCACGGGCTGGCCCCGCTGCCGGCGCCGAAGAACTCCTCGTAGCCGCTCAGGGTCAGCGGCGCCAGCAGCGACGGCGGGTTGGTCGCGGCGTCGGACTCGCTGTGGAAGGAGGTCAGCACCATCCACAACACCGGCAGCGCGAACAGGATCCCGGCCAGCCAGGCGAAAAGTCCCCACGGCCGCCACACCTTGCGGGACGTCATGACTTCACCTCGTTACGCAGCAAGGACGACACCACACGCAGGGCGAAGGTGGCGATGACGATGGAGGCGATCACCACGATCACGCCGGCCGCCGACGCCTGCCCGTAGTCGTGGGCCTGGAAGAAGGTCTGGTAGATGGTGTACGGCAGGTTGGCCGTGCCGAGGCCGCCGGAGGTGATGGTGAACACCGCGTCGAAGTTCTGCACGATGTAGATCGACCCCAGCAGCCCGCCCAGCTCCAGGTACTGCCGCAGGTGCGGCAATGTCAGGTAGCGGAAGACCTGCCACGGCGTCGCGCCGTCCATCCGGGCCGCCTCGACGGCGTCGGACGGCCGGCTTTGCAAGCCTGCCAACAGAATCAGCATCATGAACGGCGTCCACTGCCACACCAGCGCCGCCTCGACGGCGATCTTGGGCATGGTCGAGATCCAGTCCGGCTGCGGCGGCGTCGTACCGCCGAACAGGCCCCAGATCCACGACAGGGCACCGTTGAGCAGCCCGTACTCCGGGTTGTAGAGCACGTGCTTCCACAGCAGCGCGGCGGCCACCGGCACCACCAGGAACGGCGCGATCAGCATCGTCCGCACGAACCCGCGGCCGCGGAACTTCTGGTCCAGCAGCAAAGCGAGGCCGAGTCCCAGCAGCAGGCTGACGATGACGACCGACACGGTCAGGATCACCGTGGTCACCACCGACGAGCGCAACGCGCTGTCGGTGGCGACCGCGAGGTAGTTGCCCAGACCGGCGAACCCGCGGTTGCTCGGATCCAGCGCGTTCCAGCGCAGGAAGGAGATGATCAGGGTCGCGACGAACGGCAGCTGGGTGATGATGATCGTGAACACCAGGGCGGGCAGCAGCGGCGCCCGGCGGGCCCACTCGGCGGCCCGTTTCGGCCCACGGTTCACCACGGGGACCAGCGGTCGGTCCAGGGTCTGGGTGGCCATGTCACTTGCCCTGGTACTTGGTCGCGACCTGCTCGGCCAGCGCCTGCGATGCGGTCAGGGCAGCGTCCACTGTGGTCGATCCGGCGATCGCCGAGCTGATCTGCTGCGACACCTTGGTGCCCAGGTCGGTGAACTCGGGGATGTCGACGAACTGAATGCCCAGCGTCGGCCGCGGCTGCACGCCAGGGTTCTTCGGGTCGGCGGTGCTGATCGCGTTCTTGGTCTGCTCGGCGAACGCGCCGGCCGTCTTGACGTAGTCCGGGTTCTCGTACGTCGAGGCCCGCTTGCCGGCCGGCACCCGCGACCAGCCCAGCTGCTTGCCGACCAGGTTCTCGTAGTCCTTGCCGGACGCCCAGGAGATGAACTTCCAGGCGTTGTCCTGGTTCTTGGACGCCTTCTGCACGCCCCACGCCCAGGTGTACAGCCAACCCGAGGACTTGGTCTTCATCACCGGCGCCGGCACGTAGCCGAGCTTGCCGGCGACCGGGGAGTCCTTGGCCTCCAACGAACCCGCGGCCGAGGTGGCGTCGTACCACATGGCCACCTTGCCCTGCTCCAGGTTGTTCAGGCACTCGGAGAAGCCGGCCTGCGGCGCGCCGGACTCACCGTGCGCCTTGACCAGGTCCACGTAGAACTGGGTGGCCTGCTTGAACTCCGGGCTGGTCAGCTGGGCCTGCCAGTCCTTGGTGAACCAGGTGCCGCCGAAGGTGTTGACCACGGTGTCGAGCGGGGCCATCACCTCGCCCCAGCCCGGCTGCCCGCGCAGGCAGATGCCCTTCATGCCGGCCTGCGCGCCGTCCACCTGCGCGGCCAGATCGGCGACCTGCTGCCACGTCGGGTTCGGCGGCATGGTCAGGCCCTTGGCCTGGAAGACATCCTTGCGGTACATGAGGAACGAGGACTCGCCGTAGAACGGCTCGCCGTAGACCTTGCCGTCGTCGGCGGTCAGCGACACCCGCATCGGACCCAGGATGTCGTTCTGGTCGAACGCGGTGTCCTTGCTGATGTGGTCGTCCAGCGGCGCGAGCCAGCCGTTCTTGGCGTAGAACGGGATCTCGTAGTTGCTGATGGTGGCCACGTCGTACTGGCCGGCCTGGCTGGAGAAGTCCTGGCTGATCTTGTCACGGACGTCGTTCTCCGGCAGCACGGTGAAGTTGACCGTGATGCCGGTCTGCTTGGTGAAGTTGTCGGCCGTGAGCTTCTGCAGGTCGACCATCTGCGGGTTGTTCACCATCAGCACGTTGATCGAGTTGCCGCCGCTGGCACCGCCGCCGCCCGCGCCGCTGCACGCGGTCAGGGCCGCGGCCGCCAGCACCGCACCCATCGCCGCGCAGCCGGCACGGCGTGCTCCGATTCGCGCCATTCCAGACATCTCCTCGTTTTTTCCACTACCACGGGCATTCGGACAGCCCCCATGTCCCGGTGGCGCGCACCGGGAGTACTCAGACGCGGACGACCCGCGGCCCGAGCACCGCGTACCGTTGACCGTCCGCTGTGGACAGTCCGGTGTCGGTGACGATGGCCTCGAAGTCCGCGATGTCGGCGAACCGGCTGAAGCTGGACACGCCGAATTTGGTGTGCACACCGGCGAACACGCGTCGCCGGGACACCGCGACCGCTTTCGCCTTGACCGCGCCGACCGCCGGGTCGGGTGTGGTCAGGCCGTGCTCGCGGGAGATCCCGTTGGCCCCGATGTAGGCCAGGTCGATCACCATCTCGCCCAGCATGCGCAGCACCCAGTGGTCCACCGTGGCCAAGGTGTGCCCGCGCAGCCGCCCGCCCAGCAGCAGCACGGTGACGCTGGGCGTGCTGGACAGCGCCGCGGCCGCCGGCAGCGACGCCGTCACGACCGTGAGCGGACGGTCGGTCGGCAACGACTCGGCCACCAGCTGCGGCGTGAAGCCCTCGTCGATGAACACCGTCTCCGCGTCGCCCAGCCGGTCGGCGGCGGCACGCGCGATGCGCCGCTTCTCCGGCAGGTGCGAGGTCGCGCGGTAGGCGATGCCGGTCTCGTAGCCCGCCGTCTCCACCGGCACCGCGCCGCCGTGCGTGCGGCGCACGAGCCCGTGCTGGTCGAGCAGTTTGAGGTCGCGGCGGACCGTCTCCGGCGCGACGGCCAGCTCGGCCGCCACGTCGCCCACCTCGACCCGGCCGTTGGCCCGCGCGCGGGCCAGGATCCGGCGCTGGCGCTCGTCTGCCTGCATCTGACCCCACCTCCACAACGCTGTGTTGACTCGGGCATTCGCCGGCCCGTTCGGGCAGGAATCAGGTTTAACACCGTCGTCACAGTGTGGCCAGCGCCACAGCGGGCCCGGAAGTGCCCGGTTTTCGCCCGTTTGAGTGGCCCTCAGCTGCGAACCCGCCGGCCCACGGCCCGTGTCCTGCCCGTTTCATGGCGTGACTGTGCCCGTTCGCTGCTCGTATTCACCGAATGCGGTTAACTGGTGGCCATGGGCAGCATCTCGGACCTGGTTCGCTGGGCGATCGTCGCGACCGTGGCCGGACCGCTGGCGCTGGTCGGCACGCCGGCCCCGCTGGCCACCACCAGCGCGCTGCCGCCGGGGCTGTCCATCGACCAGCAGGCCGGCCAGCGGGTCATCTACTCGTACCCGGGCGCGACGCCGCCGCAGACGCTGCTGGACCGGATCCGCCAGGGCCGGGTCGGCGGCGTGATCTTCTTCGGCGAGAACATCAAGTCCAGCAGCCAGATCGCCGGCGTGGTCAGCCAGCTGCGGCAGGCCGCCGCGCAGAGCCCGGTGCACCAGCCGCTGCTGCTGATGACCGACCAGGAGGGCGGCCTGGTGCGGCGGCTGCCCGGCGCGCCGACCATGTCGGAGAAGCAGATCGGGCAGGCCGCCGACGCGCAGGCCCAGGCGGCCAACGCGGGCACCGGGGCCGGCCAGAACCTGGCCGGCGTCGGCATGAACTTCAACCTCGCGCCGGTGCTGGACGTCTTCCGCACGCCCGGCGACTTCGCCGACTCGGCCCAGCGCTCCTACAGCCAGGACCCGGCCAAGGTGAACACGCTGGGCCAGGCGTTCGTCACCGCCCAGCAGCAGACCGGCGTCGCCGCCACCGTGAAGCACTTCCCGGGGCTCGGCTCGGCCACCACCACCCAGAACACCGACGAGCGGCCGGTCACGCTGACCGCCTCGGCCGACACGCTGCACAGCATCGACGAGGCGGCCTACCCGGGCTCGATCGCCGCCGGCGTCAAGTCGGTGATGCTGTCCTGGGCGATCTATCCGGCGCTGGACCCGAAGCTGCCGGCCGGCCTGTCCCCCACGATCGTCAACCAGGAGCTGCGCGGCCGGCTCGGCTTCAAGGGCGTCACCATCACCGACGCCCTGGAAGCCGGCTCGCTGGCCGCGTTCGGCACCACCGGCCAGCGGGCCGTCTCCGCCGCCGGCGCGGGCATGGACCTCATCCTGTGCTCCGGCCGTGACGTGAACCAGGGCGACCAGGCCGCCGCCGCCATCTCCGCCGCCGTCACGTCCAACACCCTGGACCACAGCGCCTTCGACGCCGCCGTCAACCGGGTCCTCGACACCCGCGGCACCCTGCACTGAGGCTCCCCCGATGCAGGGAAGGACGCCTTACCTGCATTCAATGCAGGTAAGGCGTCCTTCCCTGCATCACAGAAGTCGTGTGCAACGTTTGCTCGGCTGCGACCACAAAGGGGCGTGGAGATGCTGGCCGACCCTGAGTCGGCACCCGACGCGCAGCTCTGGGGGGCGATCGCGCATGACGACCATGCGGCGTTCACCGCGCTGTTCGAACGGCATGCCCAGGCGGTGTGGAACTACACGTACCGGCTGACCGGGTCCTGGTCGACGGCCGAGGACGTGCTGTCGACGACGTTCCTCACCGCGTGGCGACGCCGGGCCGAAGTGGTGCTGATCCGGGACAGCGCGCTGCCGTGGCTGTACACGGTGGCCGCCAATCTCGTGCGCAACGACCATCGCCGGCGCAGCCGCTTCCTGCGGTTGGTGCCGAAGCTGGCGGTGCCGGACGAGACCCGGGACCACGCCGAGGAGCTGGCCGAACACGACCACACCCGGCACCGGCTGCGTGAGGTGCTGGTGGCGGTGGACATGCTGCCGACGGCGGAGCGCGAGGCGGTGCAGCTGTGCATGGTGGGCCGGATGAGCACGGCCGACGCCGCGGCGCTGCTCGGGATCACCGAGGTCAGCGTCCGTTCCCGGCTGTCCCGGGCGCGCGCCCGGCTGCGTGGCCTGACCGAGGAGAGCTTCGATGACTGACCCGTTCGACCTGCCGGAGCGGGAGCTGCCCGAGCACGTCCGACGGGCGGCGCTGCGCCGGATCATGACCGAGATCAACCACGAGCCGCCGCGACGCAAACGCGGCCTGGCCCCGCTGCTCATCGCCGCGTCCGTGGTGATCCTGATGGCCGGCGCGACCGTCGTGACGACGGCGGTGCTCGGCAACAAGGACAACAAGGTCAGCACGGCCGGCCCACATTCCGCGACACACACGACGAGCCCGTCCGGCAGTCACGCCGAGAACGGCTTCGACCTGTATCACGCGCAGCGCGACTGGGGCACCGGCGAGGAGATGGGCCGCTGCGCGCAGGCCGACAACCGGGGCAACTCGACGTGGGTGCCGCTGCTGCGGGTCGAGCGCAACAACCTGGTGGCGCTGCTCTACCGGGTGGGCAACGACCTGGTCTTCTGCCAGCTGACGCCGCGGACCGTCACCGCCAGGTCGGTGCCGTACCCGGCCCCGCCGACCGGCGGCCTGCCGGCGCGGATCATGTTCGTCACGGTTGAGGGCACCTTCGCCGGCGTGACCGCGCCGGCCATCGACAACCTGGTGATCAACGGGACCAGTTCCCCGGTCGGGGAGCCTGCGGCCATCGGCAACGGCGTGTTCATCCTGCCCAACAGCTTCAAACGGACCGACACGGTCACGCTGCGCGGCTTCACCATGTCGGACATGCAGACGGCCGACGTGCCGCAGGCGTTGCCGACCAGCCAACGCAGCGGCGACCAGCGCGGGGACCGGACCTCCGACGCCGGCAAGCGGCTGGGCGGCTGCCTGTCGGCGGCGAACCCGC
Source organism: Kutzneria sp. (assembly GCA_035492655.1). Lineage (GTDB taxonomy): Bacteria > Actinomycetota > Actinomycetes > Mycobacteriales > Pseudonocardiaceae > Kutzneria. The sequence continues at coordinate 26,479 of DATJJB010000802.1, forward strand.
CGGTCCCGGACGCCGACTGGTATGCGCCGGGCGCGTCCGTCGTGGTCGACGGCCAGCACTGGGGGCAGCTGGGCGTGTTGGACAACGCCCTGCTCTGGTGTGGCTCCGATCCCGGCAATCCAGACTTCCAGCTCCCGATGTCGCCGACCACGCACGCGGTCCAGTGGGCGCCGGTCATCAAGTTCAGCCCGACGGAGGTCGGCGCGACAATCGCCGGCTACGCCGTGAACGCGGCCGCCGCCACCGTCACGGTGCAGCCGCCCGGGCAGGAGGCCCACACCGCCACCGTTGTCAACCGCACGTTCATCGTGACCGGGACCGGGGAACCGGTCAGTGGCACGACCGTCACCGTCAAGGACAGCGGCGGCAAGGTGATCGACCAGTTCACGTTCTAGGCTCGGCCGAGTGACCACCGAGTACCGACAGTTCCGGTTCCAGCGGCCGCCCGGCTCCACCGAGCTGGTGCTGATCCGGCACGGCGAGTCGGCGCCGGCCCGGTTCGACCGGCCCTACCCGTACCGGGACGGGCACGGCGATCCGGAGCTGGCGCCGCAGGGCCGTGCGCAGGCGGAGAAGCTCGCGGACCGGTTCGCCGGCCAGCACTTCGACGCGATCTACGTGACGACGCTGCGGCGCACCGCGCAGACCGCGCAGCCGCTGGCCGAACGGCTCGGCATCACCCCGCTGGTCGAGCCCGACCTGCGGGAAGTGCATCTCGGCGAGTGGGAAGGCGGCCTGCTGCGCAAGCACGTGGCCGAGGGCCATCCGCTCGTCACCGAGATGAACGTCAAGCAGCGCTGGGACGTGATCCCCGGCGCGGAATCCACCGAGCAGCTGGCCGCGCGGGTCGGGGCCGGCATCCGCCGCATCGCCGCTGCCCACCCGGACCAGCGGGTCGCGGTCGTGGTGCACGGCGGCGTGATCGGGCAGGTGCTGGCCATGGCCAGCGGCGCGGAGCCGTTCACGTTCATCGGCGCGGACAACGCCTCGGTGTCAGTGCTGGTGGTGGCCGGCGAGCAGTGGATCATCCGCGGCTACAATGATATTTCCCACCTATGACGGCGGATCGGCGTCGAAGTCGCCGAGGTCGGAGAACACGAACACGCGCACGGCGTAGCCGGTGGTGGGATGCACCTGGGCCAGGTAGGCCGACACCGGGCTGCCGATGATCTCCTCGACGGCGTCGAGGAACTCCTGCTTGGTCGCCTCGTGCAACGCCTCGTGGTGGCGCAGCACGGCATCGGAGTACCCGCGCTCGTGGAGCACGACGTCGGCCACGGTGAGGCTGTCGATGGACAGCACGACCAGGCTGATCGGGTCGTCGTCGGAGACCGACACCTTCACGTTGCGGGGGCCTCGGCCGTAGAAGGACCGCTCCAGGCTGGTGACCTTCTCGGCGACCGCGTTGCGCTGGACCCTGGTGATGCGCACCGGTGGCTTTCCTCTCGGCGGGTTGGCGGGTTACCCTCGGCCGGTTCAACAACATAGTGGTTACCGAGCCTCTACGCAGCGGAACGTGCAGTTCCGAGGCGGTGTGGCCCGGGCGAGATACCTCCCGTGCTGGCGTGGCGCGAAGGTCCGGGCAACACCGGGCAGGCGCGCGGCGACATCGCGGGACGCCGAGCGAAGGGCTTGTCTCGTGGCAGTTCAGACCCGTCCCGCACAACTGCGGGACCTCGTCGACGACTACGTCGCGCGCCGCGACGAATGGTCGCCGCACGTCCGCTTCGATCTCACGGAGCGGTACTTCCAACGCCTGCACCGCGACGACAGCGTCGAGGTGTGGCTCATCTGCTGGGATCTCGGGCAGGACACGCTGCTGCACGACCACGGGGGCAGCGTCGGCGCCTTCGCCGTGGCCAGCGGCCAGCTGATCGAGGATTTCGGCGACACCACGCAGGAAGGTCTGCGGACCCGCCGCCACCAGGCCGGCGACTCCGTCGGCTTCGGCCGGACCTACCTGCACAACCTGGTCAACGTCGGCATGGAGCCGGCCATCTCCATCCACGCCTACTCCAAGCCGTTGACGTCGATGAACTTCTACTGCTGGCTGCCGTCCGGCATCCACCACCTGCGAGAAGTGCCTTGCGACACTCCGGAACCGGACACCACCGCGCTGGAGCTCACCGCGGCCCGCATGCGTGAGGCGGCCGTATGACCGACATGGTCACCGGGCTGTTGGCAACCGCGCGCGAGCACATCACGCGGTACAGCCCGGCGCAGGCGGCCGAGGCGATGCGGGCCGGCGCGGTGCTGGTCGACCTGCGGCCGACCGAGTACCGCTGGCGGTTCGGGGAGATCCCCGGCGCCGTCGCGGTGTCCCGGCACGTGCTGGAGTGGCGGATGGACGTGACCAGTCCGCACCGCCTCAAGGAACTCCGGGCCGGCGACGTCGAGCAGGAGATCATCCTGCTCTGCAACGAGGGCTACACCTCCAGCCTCGCCGCCTACCAGCTGCGCAGCCAGCTCGGGCTGCGCAACGTCAACGACGTGGACGGCGGCTTCGCGGCGTGGCGCGACGCCGGCCATCCCATCGTGCGCCGGCTGACCGATTGACGGGTTGGCCGACTAACGCGTCCGACGCTCCCCGGCGGTGACGGGCACCGTGATCTCGTTGCCGGCCGGGGGCATCGGACAGATGCCGTAGTCGGTGAACGCGGACGGGAAGTTCCTGGCCTGGTTGAAATCCAGCGTCACGCGGCCGTCGACCGGCAGCGCGGCGTCGAGCTGCCGCCACGGCGCGGTGGTGTCGTTGTTGGTGGGGTCGTGGAACACCAGGCTGATCGTGTCGCCGCCGGCGGTCGCGATCAGCCGCTGGTCCTCGCCGTTGACGGTGAAGCGGACCTCACCGACCTCGAACAGCACCTCGTGGATGCCGTGCTGCGCGGTGTCCACCTCAAGCCGCTTGGCCGGGTGTCGCGGCGTGAACTCGGCTGCTATCAGCCATTCCGGCGCGTAGTCGAAGACCGAGGGACCGTCATACGCGGTCAGCACCGGGCTCGCCGGGTCGCGCAGCCGGATGCCGGCGCGGCCGTCGCGGATCAGCGTCTCCACGTGGATGCCGCCGTAGGTGACGAATTCCGACGCGTCGCCCTTGACCTCGCGGACGCCCTCCAGCGGCTTGCCGTCATGGCACAACCCGTCGGACACCGAGGCTTTCACCCGGATCACGCCGTGTTCGGCGCTCCACGCGCCGGGCACGTCGGCGAACCGGGTCGGCCTCGGGTCCAGCCAGTGCAGTCCGACCAGGCTCAGCCATCCGTACGGCTCGCGCAGGTCGCGTTCCCGCCTGGCCAACCACTCCTGCCATCCGCTCATGTTCGACATGACACCGGAAAGCGCCAGACCCGTCCACATCCTGGAGCGTCGTTGACAGTGACGTCGGGCACTGGTCCGATGGGCCTCATGGATCTGACCAGGCGCCTGCACGTGGACCTCGCCCGCGTGAACGCGCAGGGCTGTGCGTCGACGGCGAAGTAACCGCACCCCCTGTCCATCACCCCTTCTGCGAGGAAACCGCCATGCCGTACCAGTTCTCGACCCCGTTGACGGTCAGTTCGAGCCAGTCCGCCGAGGTCACCGTGGTCGTTCGGGTCAGTACGAACAACGACCAGGCGCCGCTGGTGGCCGCCCGTGTCGTCGACGCCGTGCGCACCGCGGTCGACGTGCCAGGCACGACGTTGACCGTGTCCGTGCCGGCGCCACGCACCGCCGACCGCGGCGGTGACCTGCGGATTCAGCCTGCGGCCAGGCGGGTTTGGCAACACGAGGACGCCGTCGAGCTGACCCGGATGGAGTTCGACCTGTTGCTGCACTTGGCCCGCCGCCCCGGCCACGTGCACCTGCGCACCGTGCTGCTGTCCGAATTGTGGGGCCTGCCGGTCGGCGTGGAGACCAGGACGCTGGACGTGCACGTGCGACGGCTGCGCCGCAAGCTCGGCCCGGCCGCCGAACTGATCACTACCGTCCGTGGCGTGGGCTATCGCATGGACGGCGCCGAACGGGTGACCATCGAGGAGTGAACCGCCCGATATGTCGGGCTGCAACCTCAAATGTTTCTCAAATCCAGGCCCATAGCCAGATCGTAACCGGGAGACCGGTTCACATCGGGCCGGCTTTACGCCATGCTCCGCCACACCCGAACGGGTGGTGCAGGTCACGTCCACAGTGGACCAGAGAGCAGGGGTGAGCGATGGCTTCGCCGTCAAACGTCGCTTCGTCACCGGGTGGATCCGGGCATTTCAAGAGAACAGTCGGCTTCTACGGCCTGATGTTCATCTCGCTCGGCTCGATCATCGGATCAGGTTGGTTGCTGGGCGCGCTCAACGCCGCCAAGGCCGCCGGCCCCGCCTCGCTCATCTCCTGGGTGTTGGCGGCGGCGATGTTGGCGGTGCTGGCGCTGATCCACGCGGAGCTCGGCGCGGCCTACCCCGTCGCCGGCGGCACCGCGCGCTTCCCGCTGTTCGCCTACGGCTCGATCACCGGCTTCATCGCCGGCTGGTCGGCCTGGCTGCAGGCGGTGGCCATCGCGCCGATCGAGGTCGAGGCCAGCCTGGCCTACCTGGACAACATCGGGTGGGTCAAGGACAACCTGAACCTGCTGACCAAGGACGGCTCGCTCACCGCGAGCGGCTTCGCCTGGGCCAGCCTGCTCATGGTCATCTTCACCGTGGTCAACATCGTCGGCGTCAAGCTGCTGTCCGAGAGCAACACCATCACGGTGCTGTGGAAGACCGCGGTGCCGCTGCTGACCGTCGTGGTGCTGATCCCGCTGAGCTTCCACGGCGCCAACTTCAGCGCCGGCGGCGGTTTCATGCCGTTCGGTTTCCACGGTGTGTTCGCCGCGTTGCCGCTGGGCGTGGTGTTCGCCCTGCAGGGCTTCGAGCAGTGCATCCAGCTGGCCGCCGAAGCCGCGGAGCCGAAGCGGGACCTGTCCCGCGCGGTGCTGGTCGCCATGGGCATCGGCGCCGTCGTGTACATCCTGCTGGAGATCGCCTTCATCGGCAGCCTCGACCCGGCGGCGCTGGTCAAGGGCTGGGAGAACCCGATCGCCGCCGGCGACTTCGGCCCGTACGCCACGCTGGCCCTCGCGGCCGGCGCCGGCTGGCTGGCCTACGTCCTCTACGTCGATGCGTTCGTGTCGCCGGCCGGTACCGGCCTGATCTACGTGGGCACCTCGGCCCGGCTGACCTACGCGCTGGGCCGGGACAAGCAGATCCCCGGTGTCTTCGGCAAGCTCAGCGTGCGCGGCGTGCCGCTGTGGTCGATCGTGCTGGCGTTCGTCATCGGCGAGGCGTCGTTCGCGCCGTTCCCGTCGTGGAGCCAGCTGGTCTCGGTGGTCACCTCGGCCACCGCCGTGATGTACGCCTTCGCCCCGGTGTCGCTGGCCGCGCTGCGCCGCCGCGACCCGGGCCGGGACCGGCCGTACCGCACCCCGTTCCCGGCCGTGCTGGCCCCGCTGGGCTTCGTGTTCGCCAACCTGATCATCTACTGGTCGGGCTGGGACGTGAACTACAAGATCGGCTACGCGATCATCTTCGGCCTGATCGTGTTCGCGATCACCCGGGTGTTCCAGAAGCCGGAGAACCGGGCCAAGCTGGACCTCAAGGCGGCGCAGTGGGTCGTGCCGTGGTTCGTGGGCATGATCGTGCTTGGCTGGCTGGGCCGCTACAACAACCTGCCCGAGAACGCGCCGCTCAACCTGCTGCCGGACGGCATCGACGTGCTGGTGGTCACGGTCTTCGCGCTGGCCATCTTCTACTGGGCCGTCGCCTGCGCCCGCCCGGCCGAGGACGTGCTGGCCGCGGTCGAGCGCGAGCAGGAAGAGCTGGAGCAGCAGCCGGAGATCACCACGGCCTGACTCCTGTCACGACAACGGCCCCGGACCTTCGTCCGGGGCCGTTGCCCTGTCAGTCGGCGCGGTGGGCGATGCCCTCCTCGATGGCCAGCCGGGTCAGCTCGGGTCGCCGCCGCCGGCCGGTCTTGTCCCGAATGCGGTCCAAATAGGACCGTACCGTTCGGACGGTGATGTTCATCGCCTCGGCGATGTCCTGGTCCCGTTCGCCGGCGGCCAGCAGCGAGAGCACCTGCCGCTCCCGGTCGGAGAGCACCAGTTTCGGCCCGCTGTGCCGCTCCCGGGACGAGTTGAGCACGAACGAGGCCAGCGTCGGCGACACGTAGCTGTTGCCGATGGCGATCTCCCTGACCGCACGCAGGATCTCGTCGCCGTCGGAGTCCTTGGACAGGTAGCCCCGCGCCCCGGCGGCGATCGCACCCAGCACCTCGGCCTGCCCGGCGTGGGCCGACACCACGAGCACCTTGTGGCCCATACCAACGACTTCCAGCACCGCCGCCGCGTCCTGCACGCCGCGCAGCTTCAGGTCCAACACCACCACGCTGTCCCGTCGCTGCCGACCGGCGGCGAAGCGGCCGACCGAGTCGGCGACCACGCCCAGCTCGATGTCCGGCGCATCGGCCAGCACCCGGGCCACCGCCGCACGGTAGAGCGGATGATCCTCGATCACACCGACGACGATCGGCTCCTGGTCGGCCCCCATCAGCACCCCATCCCCTCAGTTCACCGGCGCCGGCTTCGTTGCCGCACCCCGGTCAAGCGCCGCGCCCTTCGGCAGCAGCGCGAGCAGGCTGGTGTCCACGGTCGGCGCCTGGACATTGCCATAGCCCAACGCCTTCACCGCATCGGCGTCCGACACCGGATACTTGCTGCCGGTGTCCGTGATCAGGTACACGGCGTTCGACCGGTCCTTCACCAGCGCGCCCGATCCCGGTGGCACATAGACGTTCTGACCGCCACGGGCATCGGTCCGGTCGACGGTGACCGGGTGCGCGTCGGCCGACAGCGGCACATCCCGACTGACCGTTACCTTGGACCCGTTGGCACACAACGTGATCGTCGCCGGAATCGTGGCCACGACCGACGGAATCCGGACCGGATAGCCACCGGCGTTCTCGTCCACGGTGGAGGATCCGGCCCGTGGCGCGGAGTTCACGTCGGCCGTGGACACCTGGATCACGCGGGTGCCGGTGTTCGCCGGGTTGCCGGCGATCAACTTGGCCTCGGTCTGCGTCACCGTCTGCACGGAGTCCTTACGTACCAGGTAGAAGCCGCCGTTGTCGGCTTGCAGAACCTGCCCGACGCGGGTGATGTCGCCGCCGATGGTCGGACCCGTGCCGCCGCTACCGTCCACTTTGACCAGACCGAGTCCCTGCCCCGCCGGCACGGTGTCCAGCCAGGCATCGGCGACCGGGATGAACGGCATGCCGTCGTAGCCCAGGGCGGTGATCGCCGCCGCGTTGGGCAGCGCGTAGCGGCGGCCGGAGCTGATCAGATAACGGTCGCCGGAATGCGCTTGCACGAGCAGGCCCTGGCCGTTGGGCTGCGGCGTGCCGCCGCTGACCGGGCCGAGGATCACCGTCGACACCGCTTCCACGCCGGCCGGCCGGTCCGCCGAGGCGCTGGTGCAGGTCGTGAAGGCCCCGCCCAGCAAGCGATCCGCCGACGGCAGCGAGTCCGGCGCGCCGGGAATGCCGTAGGCCGGGCCGCGAGACACGCTCGCCAGCGTCGCCGCCGGCACCATCACCGTCTTGTCCCCGTTGCCGCCGGCCAACAGCCGGGCCGAGGCGTAGTTCAGCACCGGGTGCAGCAGCTTGTCCTGGCCCAGCACGAAACGTGCGCCCGTCTCCTGTTCGACGATGACCTGGCCACCCTGCCGCCAATCGGCGTCACCGGTCGGGTTGAGCACGCCGAGCACGCCGAACACCGCCGTGACCAACAGCGCCGCGCCGGCCCCGATCGCCACGCCCAGCACCAGCCGCCGGCTCGGCGAGACCGGGTGATTCGCGTCGGCCGCCACCAGCGCCGACACCAGCCGCCGCCGCAGGAACTGGTACGCCTGGATCTGGTCCCGCTGCGTCCACACCACGTGCCCCCAAGCCCGTGCCCCCGGAAAAACACCTTGCCCGCCAAGAAATCCCTCTGTACGGGGCGACCCGAGCATACCTATGCTGCCTGCGGTGCCCGGGACAAGTTCGGGGATTTTCGGGCAGCTTTGCCGAAAACGAGGGCAAGGAGCGGCACAGCCTCATGACGTTGGCAGACACGAGCACGCGGCACCGCTCACGGTGGCTGCGTCCGGTGACCGCTGGCCAGATCGCCGTGTGGCAGATCGCCGTACTGGCGGTTCTGTTGACGGTGAATCCGTTCGGCGTGACCGGAATCGCCGTCGCCGCGGCCGCGGTCCTGGTCGTCGCCGCCACTTCCGTGCGGCGCGGCGGCCTGTGCCTGTACCAGTGGCTCGGCGTCCGGCTGGCGTATCTCCGCCGGGCCAAGCCTGCCCCGTCGCCGGACCCCATCGAGGCCGTGTTGCCCGGTCTGCGCTTCGTCCGCCACGTGGATCGCGCCGGCAACCGCGTCGGCCTGGCCTCCATCGGCGCCGACCGCATCGCCGTCGTCCGCCTGCCGTCCGGCGTTCGACCCGAATTCGACGGGCTGCTGACCGCTCTGCGCGATGCCCAGCAGCGCAGCGACATCCCCCTTGCCGGCGCGCAGCTCGTCGTGTGGGCCGTGCCCGGTCCCACCTCCGTCGAGCCCATGCGGATCCACTGGCTCGCGCTTCGGTATCGCCCCTCCGTCGCCCCCGGCGCCGCCCTGGCGCGCGGCGGCGGCGCCACCGGCTCCGACCGCGCCGCCGCGTCCGCCGCCCTTGGCCTGGTCGGACGCCTCGCCGAGGCCGGCCAGGCCGCCGCCGTGCTGGACGAGCCCGAGCTCCGCCAGGACCTCCTCGTCGCCCTCGGCGCCGACCCCCGGGCCTTCGCCGGCAGCACCCCCGGCGCCCGCCCCGTCGTCACCGTCGCCGAGTCCTGGCGCTCGTGGTCCATCGGCCGCCTCACCCAGGCGTCCTTCTCCCCCGGCCCCCGCGTCGCCACCGAAATCCTCGGCGCGATGATTCCCGGCACCGAGTTCACCTGCACGTCCCTGCTGCTCCGCCGCACCCCTCGCGGCACCACTGAGAGCTCCGTGTCGCTGCGCCTCGGCTACCTGGCCAAACACGCCAAGCAACGCCCCGAGGCCCTGGTCAAGCGCCTGGCCGCCGACCTCTACCCCACCACCGGCCGGCAATCCGCTGGCCTGCACCGGTCGCTGCCGTTAGCCTTTCCTGACTAAGGGGGGCACATGGCTGAGCCATACGCGCACGGCATGCTGGCTGTCGGGGACGGCAACCAGATGTACTGGGAGATCTGCGGCAATCCGGACGGCAAACCGTTGGTGCTGCTGCACGGCGGCCCCGGTCAGGGCTGCAATCCGGGCATGCGCGACACCTACGACCTGGAGCGCTACCGCGTCGTGCTGTACGACCAGCGCGGTTGCGGGCGCAGCACGCCCAACGCGGCGGATCCAGCCACCGACATGTCGGTCAACACCACGGCGCACCTGATCGCGGATCTGGAACTGCTGCGCGAGCATCTCGGCATCGACCGCTGGTTGCTGCGCGGCGCTTCCTGGGGCTGCACGCTGGCGCTGGCCTACGCGCAGCGATACCCGCACCGGGTATCCGCGATCGTGCTGTCCGCGATCATGACCTGCCGCCGCGAAGAGATCGAGTGGCTCTACGGCGGCGCGTCACGGTTCTTCCCGGAGGAGTACGAGCGGTTCGCGGGCGGTGACCCCGACGTCGACCATCTGGTGGCCGACTACGCCCGACGGCTGGCGAGCCCGGACCG
>DATJJB010000803.1:0-49874 GCA_035492655.1 Kutzneria sp.
CGCCGCCGCCATGGCGTGGGCATCGCACGCCTCGATCAGGCCCTGCTTGGACCCGAAGTGGTGCACCACCAACGCCGCCGACACCTTGGCATCGGCCGCGATCCGACGCACCGGCGTGCCGGCGAACCCGTCCCGGCCGAATCGCACCACCGCCGCGTCCCGAATCCGAGCCCGCGCCTTCAGGTCGTCGCTGGAGTGCATGACGCCAGGCTGGCCCCGTGCCAGGTCGACCGTCAACTTGTTCAGGAAACTGAACAGATGTTCAGCCGGATGGACAGGCGGGTGGCGGCTGTGGCACGGTTTGTCGTAGGGGAGCTGGGGAAATAGCTGATCGGCGGGACACGATTCGTGGGCGAGGGGTGGCGGTTTCGCCTGCTGGGGCCGTTGGAGGTCCGGCACGACGGCACGGTGCTGCCGATCGCCGCGGCCAAACAGCGGGTGCTGATCGCCGTGCTGGCGCTCGCCGGCGGCGAGCCGGTGCCGGCGGAGCGCCTGATCGAGTGCCTGTGGGGTGACGAGCCGCCGACCACGGCCCGCAACACCCTGAAGAACTACGTGCTGCGGTTGCGGCGAACGTTCCAAGTGGACGGTGTGCCGGGCCCGCTGGTCACGTCGACGGCCGGCTATCGGCTGGACATCGCGCCTGATGCCGTTGACGTGCACCGGTTCCAGGATGCGATCAAGGCCGCCAGGGTCAAATCTGATGTGGCCTCGGTATTGCTGGACGAGGCGCTGGCCCTGTGGCACGGCCAGCCGCTGGCCGACGTGCCGAGCGAGGTGCTGCACCGGGAAGTGGTGCCGGGCCTGGTGGCGCAACGGCTGGCCGCCCGGGAACAGCGCGTCGACCTCGGTCTGAACCGCGGCCGCCATCGGGAACTGGTTGACGAACTGCTGGTGTTGGCCGACGAAAACCCGTTGCGGGAAGGTATTTGGGCCCGGCTGATGCTGGCCCTGTACCGCAGCGGCCGCCCGGCCGAGGCGCTGGACGCCTATCGTCGGGCCGGCGACGTGCTGGCCGAAGAGCTCGGCGTCGACCCGGGGCCGGAGCTGAAACAGCTGCACCAGGCGGTATTGACCAACGACCCGGCTTTGACGATCACCGAGTCGCGTACGGTCGTGCCACGTCAACTCCCGGCCGCCATCGCGCACTTCGTCGGCCGCAGCGCCGAATTGGCCGGTCTCAGCGTTCGGTTGCCGGCTACGCCGCTGATGGTGATCTCGGCCATCGCCGGCACCGCGGGCGTCGGCAAGACGACGCTGGCCGTGCACTGGGGCCACCAGCACGCGGACCGCTTTCCCGACGGCCAGCTGTACGTCAACCTGCGCGGATTCGGCGGCACACCGGTCCAACCGGCCACCGCGGTCCGGGGATTCCTGACCGCGCTGGGTCAACCGGACCTCCCAACCGAACCGGACGACCAGTTCGCCCTCTACCGGTCGTTGCTGGCCGAGCGGCGGATGCTGGTCGTCCTGGACAACGCCCGTGACGCCGACCAGGTGCGGCCGCTGCTGCCCGGCACGGCCAGCTGCGTCGTGCTGGTGACCAGCCGCGATCAGCTCGCGGGACTGGTCGCGCTGGACGGCGCCGTGCCGCTGACCCTCGACCTGTTCACCTACGACGAAGCCCGCGACATGCTGGTCCGCCGCCTTGGCGACCGCGTCGACCAGGAGACAGTCGCGGTGGACGAGCTGATCGCCGCCTGCGCCCGGCTACCGATCGCGTTGAACATCGTTGCCGCGCAAGCGGTCCTGAACCCGACGCGGCCGCTGGCCGAGCTCGCGGAGGAGTTGCGCGACGCCCGCCGGCGGCTGGACGTGCTGGGCGCGGTGGCCGACGTGCGGACGGTGTTCTCCTGGTCCTACCAGGCCCTCAGCGACGAAGCAGCCCGCGTGTTCCGATTGCTCGGTCGGCATCCCGGCCCGGACATCGGCCGGGACGCGGCGGCCGACCTGGCCGCCCTGGACTCCCACCGCACCGAAGCGGCCCTGGCCGAGCTGACCCGGGCCCATCTCGTCACCGAGCACGTCCCCGGCCGTTACGCCATGCACGACCTGCTCCGCTCTTACGCCGCCGACCAGGCCCACGCCTTGGACGACGACCTGCCGGCGGCCCTGCGGCGGGTCGTCGACTACTACCTGCACACCGCGCATGCCGCCGACCGCGCCATGGATCCGAACCGCCGGCTCGCCCAGTTCGATCCGCCCGGCCCCGACACGCATCCCACGCCGATCCCCGACGCGGCGGCCGCGATGGCCTGGTTCGACGCCGAGGACCTCAACCTCGCGGCTGCCCAGCAGTTGGCCGTCGACCACGGCTGGCATGGGGCTGTCTGGCAGCTGGCCTGGGAAGTGAGCGGCTACCACCTGCGGCGGGGGCGCCGCCATGACCGCGTCGCCATGTGGCGCGCGGCAGCCGACGCCGCCGAGCAGCTGGGCGATCCGATCGTCCGCGGCCGGGTATTGCGCCTGCTCGGCCGCGCGTACGCGGACGTCGGCCGGCACGAGGAGGCCCGCGAGCAGCTGGAGCTGGCGTTGGCCGTCGCGGAGCAGGAGCGTGACCTCGAACAGCAGGCCCACACTCATGTCACGCTCGCGATCGCCGGCGAGCGGCAGACGGAGTACCGGCAGTCGTTGACCCACGCCCTGCGGGCCTGCCAGCTCTTCGAGGAGATCGACCGGCCGGTGTGGAAGGCCGACGCGCTCAACCTGGCCGGCTGGATGTCGGCCAAGCTGGGCGAGTACGAGGCCACCTACGACTACTGCGGGGAATCCCTCGCGATCTACCGCGACCGGGGCGACACCGAGGCCGAGGCGACCGTGCTGGACAGCCTCGCCCTCGCCTACCGCCTCGACGGCCGGCACCGCGAGTCCGTCGACCACTATCAGCAGGCCCTCGTGCTGTTCCGCCGTCACGGCGTCACCAACGAGATCGCGCAGGCCCTCGACAACATGGCCCGCGCGCTCGTTGAGCTCGGCGAGCGCGAGCAGGCGCGTGCCGCCTGGCAGGAAGCGCTCGCGGTGTACCGGCGTCAGGACGACGTCCGGAACGCCGAGCTCATCCAACAGCAGCTCGACAGCCGTTAGGCCATCGCGCGCTTGTTGCTGAGGGGTTTCCCGACAACTCGCGTCACCGTGCCCGGCGACGGCCCGAGATCTCCGAACCGTCCCTAATGTCGTTGGCACGCAGGGAAAAGGAACAAGGAGATCGCATGCTTTCATTGCTGGCCAAGGCCGCTGCCACGCTGGCTCTGCCCGTTGTCGCGCTGACGGTGGCCCCCGTGGTGGCCGACGCCGCGCCGGCCGGTGGCGGTGCGGCGCTGTGTGTCGACGGCGGCGCCGACTACTCCGCGGTGCTGCAGTGGCCGAACCGCGGCGGCATGGAGACGACGGTCGTCGAGCCGGGGCGGTGCAGCGCCTGGGGGCCGGACGACCGCGGCGAGCTCATCGTGGTGCTGGCCAACTACCGCGGCGCGACGATCAACCTCGGCCACTGGTTCGGCGGCGGCTTCTACGAGACCGCCCACGCACACGGCACCTTCGTCGCCGGCACGGCGAACTTCACCGTCAACTTCTGACGAGCCTCTGCGGACTCCGCCAGGTTCGCAGGCATGTCGGCGGCGTGTCCGTACCCCCAGTCGGACGCGCCGCCGACCTATACGACGCCGGTGCGCAGCGCATAGGCCACGGCGTGGGCCCGCGTGGTGAGGTTGTAGCGGGTCATCATGCCGTGCAGCACGTACTTCACGGTCCGCTCCGAGTACGCCAGCGTGGCGGCGATCTCGTCGGTGCCCATGCCCTCGGCCAGCAGCCGCAGCACATCGCGCTCACGGGCGCCGAGCCCGGTCATGGTCAGCCCGTTGGGCTCGAGCACGTCACGGCGCATGCGGGCGAGCTCGGTGAGCAGCTCGCCTTGCATGGCCGGCGGCAGGTAGGCCGCGCCGCTGTGCACGGCGAGGACGGCGTGCACCAGCCGCGCCGGCTGGAGGCCCTCGCGCGGCAGCACCGCCGCCACCCCGCACTCCACGGCGACCAGCGGGCTGACCGCGCGGTAGTCGTCGGTGACGAGCACACAGCGCGGTGCCGGCGTCAGTTCACGGATCGCGCGGACCCACGCGTAGGTGGCGTCCTCGCCGGCCTCCTCGACGATGACGACAACGTTCGCCTCGGCCGCGTCGGCTACCACCCGCAGGCGGGGCTCGCCGTCGAGCAGGCCGGCCGTGCCGTATGCACTCAGTGGATCCGAGGCGTGCACGGCGACGGCGGGTGTGGGACGCGACGGGATCATGGGATCCAGTCTGCGGGCCGCCACTTCACAGTCGCTCAACCGAGCGTCAGATGACGCCGGTGCGCATGGCGAAGGCCACCGCGTGCTGCCGGTTGCGCAGCCCCAGCCGGCTGTTGACGCCGTGGATGATGTTCTTCACGGTCCGCTGCGAGTAGCACAGCTTCTCCGCGATCTCGGCGGTGTCCAGGCCGTCGGCCATCAGCCGCAGCACGTCCACCTCACGCGGCGCCAGGTCGCCGATGCGCAGACCGCGGGCCTCCAGCACCTCGTGCCGCAGGTGCTCGGCGCGGGCCACCAGGTGAGCGAGCAGGTCGTCCGGCGTCGACCCGTTGCGCGCGGTCACGGAGGTGATGGCGTCGAGCAGCCGGTCGTCGGTCGCCGCGACCCGCGGCAGCACCGCCGATATCCGGCACTCGACCAGGTTGACCAGGTCGGACTCGCCGATCCGGTTGGTCACGAGTATCGCCGGGCGGGCGGCCCGCCGCCGCGGCGCCAGGCTCTGCGGGTCGAGCCGGGCCGGCGCCAGCACGACGACGTCGGCCTCGGTCGGCGCGACCAGCCGCACCTGCGGCCGGGTCGCCAGGTACCGGGTGATCCCGGTGTGGCTGATCGGGTCTGAAGCCTGCACGGCCACGCGAAAACGCTGCATCGATGCCCCCAGTTCGGCTTGTGGGGACCAGTCTCGCGAGTGCTACTTCACGACCTCTCACCGTGGATATTCGCCGGCGTGCACGGCCGTGGCCAGCTCGACCCGCGACTGGTAGCCGGACCGGGTGAACAGCCGGCTCAAGCGGCTCTCCACGCTCTTCTCCGTGGCCTGGAGCACGGTCGCCAGCTGCCGGTTGGTCAGGCCGTCGGCGGCTAGCACCGCTAGCAGCCGCTCGTTCTCGGCCAGCGTCTGCTGCCGTCCCGGCACCGCGACGCCGTGCTCACGCATCAGGTGACGCAGCCGAACCCGGCTCAGCAGCGCATCGAGCTCCTCGAGCGGCTCGTACGCGTGCATCAGAGCCCTCGGGTCGACCAGTCCGTGCGTGGCCAACCGGCCTACGACGTCAGCGATCTCCAACGGCTGCCGACGGTCCGCGGCCAGGCTGGCCGCCACGGCGGCGATCTCCAGATCACGCTCGACGATGGCCCGGGCGACCAGGCTGCGGAGCAGGGCGCCGGGAGAGCCGGCCGCGCGGGCGATGCGCTCGGCCTCACGGCAACAGCGCACGGCCCCGTCGATGTCGCCGCGCCGGAACGCGAGCTCGGCGAGCTGCGCCCAGAGCCGATCCGTTTCCAGGACCGAGTCACTGGCTCGCTTGAGCCCTTGCCTGAGCCGCGCCCGAGCCTGTTCATGGTCACCGAAGGCCAGATCGATGCGCGCCTCCGCCGAATCCAGCAGGTGGGGCAGGGCGGTGTCGGGTGCGCGCAGGAGGTCGCGGCTCAATGTGAGGCGGCCGCGGGCGAGGGCCAGGACGGCGGTCTGATGCCGGACCAGCGTGTGCGCGATGTCCGTGGACGTGTCGCCGAGGCGGCGGGCGAGATCCTCGCCGGTGCGGAGGTCGCCACGCACCAGGGCGATCGCCGCGCGGTGCGCCGGGGCCAGCTGCTCTCCTGGTGCGTCCGCGAGGACCTTGTCCACGACGTCGGCGTCGCCGCCCAGCAGCGCCGGGAGCAGGCGCAGATGCAGGCGGTCCCACTGCCCCAGGGCGGACTCCGGCACGGCGTCCAGGTCGTCCTCGAACCTGTCACGACGGCCTCGAAGCAGGTGCTCACGGGCTTGCAGGAGCCGGCTCAGGGAGGCGGTGGCGGGTCGCGCGTGGCCGGCCAGCACGGTGATGTGCGTCAACGTGTCCAGGTCCTCGGCGGACAGGCCGTCGCGCACCACGCGTTCGGCGGTGCGCAGGCTTTCCTCGTACTTGCGTTGCCGGTAGCACGCCTGCGCGTACTGGACGAGGATGCGCTGCCGCCGACCGTCGTCGGCCGTGATGTCGGCGGCAGCCAGCAGCCACCGCTCAGCGCCGGTGGCCTTGGCGCAGGTGAGCAGCTCGGTGCACGCCCGTTCGCGGTCGACGAGCCGGCCCGCCTCGGCCAGCCGCTCCGCGTAGTAAGCGGTGTCGACGACGGTCCCGTCCCACGCCGCCAGGACGGCCGCGCGCGCCAGCTGCCGACGCTCGAACGGCCCGAGCTGGGCGGTGATGGTCGACGCCACCATCTCGGCGCGGAACTGCCCGTCGCGGCGCAGCACTCCCGAACAGTGCAGCCGATCTAGCACTGCTAGCACCGCGTCCTTCGACGTCCCCAGGGCCCCGGCGACGACCTCCGGCAGGGCATCGCCCAGCGGGTGCAGCGCGGCGATCGCCTTGACCATCGGCCAGTCGTCCCGCCGCAGCGCGGCGAGTAGCGGATGGTCTGCCGGCAGCGTGGCGCTGACCGGCCCGTCTAGATGCGCATGGCCGGCCGAGAACGACACGGCGTCGCCACGCCCCACCGCCGTGAGGGCCTCGAACAGCAGTGCCGCCAACCCACCGGTCAACTGCCGCAGCCGTGCCACCAACTCGTCTGACGGCCGAGCCTGCAGTGCGATCCTCGCGGCCGTAGCAATGTCAGCCGGTCCCAGTGGTCTCAGCACCAGCACCTGCGCCAGGCCGTCACGCCACAGCCGCTGAAGCGTCGACCGCGCCGCGCTTGCCGACAGTTCCGCCACGCACACGCATGTCACGCCGGTGTCCGGGAGTTGCGCCATGGCCGCCAGCACCGCCACCGAGTCCGCGTCCAGCCAGTGCGCGTTCTCGACCAGCAGCGTCCGCACGCCCGCACGCCGCAGCGTTGCCACAATCGCCGGCGCAGTGTGTGCCGGCGCAATAGGCGGGGCCGCAGCCAGCAGCCCCGCGTTCGTCCACCGCAGCGGTTCGGCCGGCGTAGCCCCGCGCCGCGTGAGCGGCGACAGCAGCGCCGCCAGCGACGCCCCAAGTGGATGCCGCGAGCACTGCACCGTCAGCGTTCGCTCCATCGTCGGCCGCAGCTGATCCAGCAGCAGCTCATGCCCCGCCCCCGCGACACCGACGACCGCGACGACTGGCGTGCCACTGTCCGCGACCAGACGAGCGATCTCCACCGCACTCATGCGCTGACCGCCTCGATGCGGCTCTTGACCATTGCTGCGGCGACGCCGACGCGGGTGCGTGCACCGGTTTTGGTGAAGACGCGGGACAGGTGGTACTCGACGGTCTTCTCGCTCATCTGGAGTGCGACGGCGATCTGGCGGTTGGTGCGGCCCTGGCGGATGAGGGTGGCGATGCGCAGCTCGGTGCTGGACAACTCGGTGACGCGGTGCGGGGTGCTTCGCGGTGTCGAGACGCCGCGAAGACGCATCAGGTCGCGGGCACGGGCACGAAGGGGGCGTGCGCCGAGCCGGGTGGCGATCTCGTGGGCTTCGTGCAGCCAAGACCGTGGTTCGGCGGCTAGGCCGCCGGCGAGCAGACACACGGTGAGGAGCTCGGGCAGATGGCCGCAGCGGCGGTAGTGGTCGGCGGCCTGGCGGAGGCCGTCGAGGTCGTGCTGGATGGCGGCCCGCGCGAACCGCAACAGTGACGGGTCCGCGATCTCGTCCAGGATCAGGGCAGCGCGGTCGTGGTCGCCGTCGAGCACGGCAATGACGATCAGCCGCATGAGCAGTCGCTTGCGGCCCGGAGCTTGGCCCTGGGCTTCGCCGTACGCCCGCCAACCGAGGTCGAACGCCGCGCGACGGTTGCCGAACCGCATCTGAAGCCCGCTCTCCACCCAGGCCCGGAGCACGGCCAGGTGCTCGTCCGCGCGCCCGGCATTGAGCCACGCCATCGCCTGACGTTCGTCACCCTGCTCCGTGCACACCTCGGCGGCGAGTAGACGGGCCATTTCCAGCTGCTCCGTGGGAGCAACCAGTTCGAGTCGCCGAGCCGCGGCCAGCACGGCGGTCCAGTCGCCGGTTCGGTAGTCGTGCACCAAACCGCTGTACCGAGCCGACAGCTGCACCGGCTCGGCGGTTGGCTCACTTGAGCCATTTTCGAAAACCACCCGCGCGACCAGCGCCGGGACCGGGCACGTGACCCGCCCAACGGTGTCGCATGCCAGCACGTTCCGCCGTACGAGTTCGTCGACAGCGCTGCCGTACTCGGCCGACGAACCGTCAACCAGCCGCGGCAGGTCGTCGAGCACGAACGGCGTCATCGCGAGCAGACGACGGCCGACCGCGCCGAAGTCGCACAGGTGAGCGGGCACCAGGACCGGCGTGTCGTCGGCGATGCAGGCACGGCCGTGCACGACGGCGAGCCGGCCGGCGCGGCGCAACTCGTCCACAGTGGATAACAGCGTGGCCGGATGACGGCTCAGCGGACCAAGGGCATCGAGCAGGCGATGCAGCGTGGACTCGTCGAACGCGGCACCGGTCGTGCGGGCCAGCAGCGGTCCGACGCAGTCCGCCGGCAGTGGGCCCAACTCCAGCACGTGATCGGCCATGTCGCCGAGCCCGACATCGTCGGTGCAGGTCGCGACGACCAGCGACCGCGGCGGGCACAGCGCGGCCAGCGCCTCGGCCGGCAACGCGTCGACATCGTCGGCCAGCAGCACGAAATCCCGTCGTCGGGAAAGGCGACCGAACAGCCGAGCCAATTCGGCCAGCAGAGCAGCCCGTCCTTCCGGCGACCGGTAGGTCAGCGGCCGGGTCAATCCGCGAACCGCCTCGACGGACGCGGCAATGCGCCGCTCAGTGAATTCCGCAAAGCGTCGGTGCGCCATGGACAGCACCGCCGTCGCGCCGAACTCGTCCCACGACGGCACGTCCCGAAAGGCCATCGACAGCACCAACGCCTCGGGCGTGCGTCTTGCGAACGCCGTGAGCAGCGCCGATTTGCCGATGCCGCGCGCGCCGCGAATGGCGACAAGCACGTGACGGCGCGGGCCGACGCGGGTGAATGCCGTATCGAGCGCGGACAACTCGGCGTCCCGGCCACAGATCGACGGCATGCGCACACCACTCTCCCCGCACAAGTTCCGGATTACCGATCCATCGTGCGGCGAGCGGCCGGACGTCACGGCGTCGCCGGTGACGGCCGTCCACCGACACTGCCCGAACGAGCCACGAGGAGAGGCTGTGAGGTAGCGCTCGACATCGTCGGTCGGCGCGAGCCTGCGGCCACGGACATCGCGGCCACGGCTTGTCGGGTTGTCAATTGTGGTGGAGGACACGAGAATAAACTGAACGGTGACGCGCCGATATTTGGTCGAGCCGTGGTTGATCATCCCGAATTCGGCGTGTGCCGCCGGTTCGCCGGGTGAGCGGCCCGCGCGACCGGCGCGCGACCGCCGTCTGATAGCTGGCATTTCGGGCAGCCGATGTTTCACGGCGGTACCGTTCTCGTTGTGCCGACGGGAACTCACGTTCCTTTCTTGCGCCATCCGGCAGTGGTCCGACACCCACGGCGGCCGCTACGATGAACTGGTCATGGAATGTCGAAGCGCCTACCCGGAGCGCCTACCGGAGACTTCGACGGAAACCCGGCTGCGGATCCAACTGCTGGGTCCCGTTCGGGCTTGGCGAGGTGCCGCGGAGATCGATCTCGGCAGCGCGCGTCGCCGGGCGGTCTTCGCCATCCTGGCCGCCGGCGCCACCACGGCGGTGGCCCGCGCCGAATTCGTGGACGGCATCTGGGGCGACGCGCCGCCGGCCAAAGCCGTCGGCATTCTGCACACCTATGTCTCGGGGTTGCGCAAGGCACTGACGCTGCCGGGCGAGCGGGCCGACGCCGTCCTCACCACCATCGAGTCCAGCTATTCGCTGGCCCTGGCCCCCGACCAACTGGACGAGCTCCGGTTCGGCCAATTCCAGCGGGATGCCCAGCGGAGCTGGGAAAACGGCGACCTGCACGCCGCGGTGACTGCGCTGGACGCGGCGGTCGGCCTGTGGCACGGCGAGGGCTTGGACGGCCTGGCGGTGCCGTTCGCCGACTTGTACCGGACGCGGCTGGGTGAGCTGAAGGCCACCGCCCTGGAGCGCCGGGCCGCGCTGGGCCTCATCCTGGGCCGCCAGGTCGACGCGACCGACGGCCTGGCCGATCTCGTCGCGCGGTTTCCGCTACGGGAGGGCGCGCGAGGACTGCTCATGTCCGCGCTCTACCGGGCCGGCCGTCGCGACGACGCGCTGCGGCTGTTCGACGAGACGCGCGCGGTCCTCGACACCGAACTGGGCATCGACCCGGGCCCGGCGCTCCAGCGGCTGCACGGCAAGATCCTCGACGGCGCGCCGCTGTCGACCGAGGACATCGGGGCCACCACCTGGATGCCGCGCCGCGGCATGGCGACGGTCGACCACCTGGCCGCGTTGGACCGGGGTCGGCCGTCCGTGCCGGACGTCTTCGTCGGCCGCCGGCCGGAGTTGGCGCGGCTGGCCGGGTTGCTGGCCGACCTCGACGCCGGTCGGGGAGCGTGCGTCTGGGTCGAGGGTGAGGCCGGCATCGGCAAGTCCGCGCTGCTGGCCAAGGCCTTCGCCGCCGACACCGTCGTCTGGGCGCGGGGCGACGCGGTGGCTGACGAGCAGGCGGTCGGACGGCTGCTCGCCGCGACCGAGCAGGCGTGCCGGCGTGGGCCCGTGGTGCTCGTCGTGGAAGACCTTCACCGGGGCCGGGACACCGACCTGCTGGCCTGGACGCGGCTGTCGCGGCTGACCAGTCACCTCCCGTTGCTGCTCGTCGCGTCCTGCCGCACCGCCGGCCCGGAGCTCGTCCGGCTGCACAACGCCGTGCGCATGGTCGACGGTCACCTGCTGCTGCTTGACCCGCTGACCTGCGACGAGGTCGCCGAACTGGCGGCCGGCCGGCTCCGTGACTCGTCGCTGCTGGCCACCGCGGCCGGCAACCCACGCGACGTCAACGACATCCTCGACGCGGTCGGCGTCGAACCGGACCTGGCGGCGGTGGCGTCCGGCATCGCCGTCCGGCGGCTCGACGCGCTCTCCGCCGCCACCCGAGACGTGCTGCGATGGGCCGCGCTGCTCGGCGCTGACTTCACGGCCGGCGAGCTGACCACGGTGATGCGTGTGCCGCCGGCCGCGTTGGCCGGTGCGATCAGAGAGGCCACCACCGCCGGCGTGCTCGTCGAAATGCGGGACAGCCTCGTTTTCCGTGACGGGGCCGTGCGACAGCAGTTACTGGACAGCGAGTCGGCTGCGCTGCACCGGCAGGTCGCCGAGGCGCTGGCCGTGGCCGGTGCGCCGGTCGAGCGTGTCGCCGCGCAGCTGGCCCAGGCGGTGCCGCCGGTCGACCCGTGGGCGTATCGCTGGCTGCTGGCCAACGCCGAAGCCGTCGGTTTCACGGCGCCGCATGTCGCGACCGAGCTGCTCACGCGCGCGGTCGCCGACTACTCGCTGCCACAGGATGAGCGTGAGCAGCTTGCGGCGCAACGCATCCGCTTGCTGTGCGACGTCGGTCAGGACCCGCGCGCGGACGTCGCCGAGCTACTGGCCACCACCGTGAACGTCGAGATCGTCGGCGAGATGCACTGTGTGCACGCACACCTCGACCACCACTTCGGCGCGGTGGGGGCGGCGCGCGCCCGGCTCGAAACGGCCGCGCGTGATCGCACGCTGCCCGCGCACTGGCGCGCCCGCTATCAGACGTCACTGGTGCAGTTCGACCGTGACACTGCCACGGACATCGCTGCTGTGAAGCGGACAGCGACTGCCGCGCTCGCGTACGCCGTCGCCGTGGCCGATCCGTTCGCCATCTCGGAGGCCCTCGGCGAGCTGTGGTACGTCGACACGGTCCGTCGTGACCATGCCGCCGCGCTGCGGCACGTGGACCGCGCGCTTGCCGTCACCGCCGGCCTGTCCGAGTACCGGATGGACCTGTTGGAGAAGCGTGCTGTCACGCTCGACAACTTGGATCGGCTGGCCGAGGCGTCGGCGGCGCTGGCGCAGATGCGCACTGTGGCGCAGCGGAAGGCCCATCTGACCGCACGTCAGCACGTCGCCACTGCCGAGCACCACTACTGGCTCGGGCGCTGGGACGAGGCGGTGGCCGAGCTCGGCCTCGCCGAGAGCGCTCTGCTGTCCGGCACAGACCTGCGATGGCCCACGGTGTTGCGGCACCACGGCCTCGCCGCGCTCATCGCCGCGCGACGCGGCGACGCCGCCGGGGCGCAGGAGCGGCTACGCGTCCTCGACGCGTACCCGATCAACAACCGCACGGATGAAGAAGGCAGCGACTACGTGCTGGCCGCGCGGGCGCTCGTTGACGGCCCGCAGCACCTCGATCCGCTGGCCGACCTGGGCTATGGCTGGGTGATGCCGCGCTACCAGTGGCTGCCACTGGCGGTCCGGCTCGGGATCGAGGCGGGCGACGCTCAGCGGGTGAACGCCGCCGTCGACGCAGCGCGCGTCGAAGCCGACCGGGAACACGAGCCGGGACGGGCGCACTGGGCGCTGCGCTGGTGCCAGGCGCTGGTCGACCGCGATGCGGACGAGCTGCTGCTTGTGTCCCGACGGTTCACCGAGGTCGGGCGGCTGGTCGAGGGCGCGGACGCGCTCGTCGACGCCGCCACCGCGCTGGCCGAGCGGGGCCGGGCCGCCACGGCCAACCTGACGTTGCGCAATGCCCTCACGATCTACGCCGAACTCGGCGCCGCCGACGACATTTCACGGGCCGTGGAGGCCATGCGCCGGCACGGTGTCCGTGCGCGGGACAACGACGCGCGGCAGCCGATCGTCGCCGGCTGGCACGCGCTGTCCGACATCGAGCGGCGGATCACCACGCTGGTCGCCACCGGCAAGACCAACCCGGAGATCGCCAGCGAACTGGCGCTGCCGCGCCGCGACGTGCAATGGCATATATCCCACATCATGCAGAAGCTGGACGTCCGCACCCGCGCCGAGCTCACGAGCCGGACCGCCAGCATCGCGAACTAGTCAGCTGAACCGTCACCGCCACCGGACTGGGGAAGGGGCACCGTGACCGAGCTTGCGAGGGCACCATTGAGCACTGGGACCTGGGTCGCAGACCCGCCGAGCGCTAGCGAGGTGGGCCTGTGACCGAGCTTGCGAGGGCACCATTGAGCACTGGGACCTGGGTCGCAGACCCGCCGAGCGCTGGCGAGGTGGGCCTGTGATCGAGGCTTTGCGGATAGAGGTGCTCGGTCCGCTGCGCGCGTGGCGCGGCGACGAGGAGATCAAGCTCGGGCCGGCGCGTCAGCGCGCGCTGTTCACCGCCCTGGTGTTCCGCAACGGCGACCGGATGTCCCGCGAGGAGCTGATCGAGGCCGTCTGGGGCGACGAGGCCCCGGCGACCGCCGGCGGCAGCGTCTTCACGTACATCTCGGGCCTGCGCCGCGTGCTGGAACCGGCGCGTTCCAATCGTTCCGTGAGCACCACGCTGCCCTCGGACGGCACGTCGTACCGCCTCGTGCTCGATGCCGATGCCGTGGACGCGACGGCGTTCGAGGCGCTGTCACACCGCGCCGCCACCGCTCTCGGCGGCGGTGACCCCGAAGCGGCCGTGAACCTCGTGAACGAGGCGCTGGCCATGTGGCGCGGCGAGCCGCTCAGCGGGCTGCCCGGCCCGTTCGCGGTCTCGTGCCGGCGCGGGCTGTCGGCCACCCGCTCCACGTTGCTGGAGACCAGGTCGGCCGCGCTGCTGGAGATGGGGCGGCACGCCGAGTTGGTGCCCGAGCTGACCGCTCTGGTCGGCCAGGACCCGCTGCACGAGGGGCTGCGCGGGCTGCTCATGATCGCGCTGTACCGGTGCGGCCGGCAGGCCGACGCGCTCGACCAGTACCAGCAGGCCCGGCAGCTGCTGGCCGACGACTTCCGCACGCAGCCCGGGGCCGAATTGTCGCGGATATATCAGGAGATCCTGGCCAACGCCCCGGCGCTGGCCGGTCCCGAGCCGGCGCAGCCGGCCCCTCGACCGGTGCGGCCGCGGCCGCGGGCCCGCGTGTTCGTCGGCCGGGAGACCGAGGCCGCCCAGCTCTCCGCGGCCGTGTCCGACCTGGTCGCCGGGCACGGCCGCGCGGTGTGGATCGACGGCGAGCCGGGCATCGGCAAGTCCGAGCTGATCGCCGCCGGTCTGCACGGCCTCGATGCGGCGTCGGTCGAGGTCTGCTGGGCCTCCGGCGACGAGCTCGCGCAGCGTTTTCCGTTGCGGGTCATGCTCGAATGCCTGTCCGTCGACGTCGACTCGGCCGATCCCCGCCGCGCGCACGCGGCCGAGCTGATCGCCAAGGCGGCCACCAGCCCCACCCTGCTCGGCGGGGCCAGCAGTGGCCTGGTCGCGGTGGACATCCTGGTCGACCTGGTGCACGAACTGTGTGCCGAGCGGCCGGTCGCGATCGTCGTCGACGACATGCAGTGGGTCGACGAGCCCAGCATGCTGGTCTGGAACCGGCTGGCCCGCGCCACCGCCGGACAGCCGCTGCTGCTCGTCAGCACCTGCCGGCCCGCGCCGAAGACAGTGGCGCTGGAGAGCATGCGCGACACCGTGGGCCGCTACGGCGGCACCATGATGCGACTGCCCCCGCTGTCCGAGAACGCCGTCAACCGGCTGATGGCCGGCATTGTCGGCGCGGCCCCTGGGCCCGGCCTGCGGCGGATGGCCAACCGCGCCGCCGGTAACCCGCTCTACGTGCAGGAGCTGGTGGACGCCCTGGTCCGGGACAACGCCGTGCACGTCTCCGCGGGGACGGCCGACGCCGGCACGTCCACCGACGCCGTCACCCCGGTCTCGCTCGTGTCGGCGTTGGAACACCGCCTGGGCGTGCTGTCGCCGGCCGCCATGGACCTGTTGCAGCACGCGGCGTTGCTGGGGATCGACTTCGGCGTCGACGACCTGGCCAGTGTGCTGATGCGACCGGTGGCCGAGCTCGACGCCGCGATCGACGAGTCGATCGCCGCCGGCGTGCTGTTCCGTGGCGGGCGGCGGATCGCGTTTCGGCACCCGCTGATCCACCAGGTGCTGTACGAGCGCATCGCGCACTCCGTGCGCGCCGCGATGCACCGGCAGGCGGCCGAGCAGCTGGACCGCGCCGGCGCGTCGGTGGACACCGTGGCCCGGCAGCTCGCCGCCGCTCCGCTGGCCGTGGACGACTGGACCGTCGGCTGGGTCTTCGCGTACGGCCGCCAGGTCGCCGCGCAGGCGCCGGAGATCGGCGTCGACCTGCTGCGGCGGGTCGTCGCGGGGGCCGTGCCGTCCGATCCGCGGCTGCAGGGCGTGACCGTGGACCTGGCGCGGGTGTCGTACTGGCTGGGGGAGTCGCCGGAAGACGAGGCGCGCGCGGTGCTGACCGCCACGTGCGATCCGGAGCTGGCGGGGGAGATGTACTGGATCCTCGGCTGTGCGCTGTACCGCCGTGGGCTGGCCAAGGAGGGCGTGGACGTCCTGCGCTCGGCGGTGGACGGCACGGACGCGTCCGATGTGTGGCGGGCGCGGTGTCAGGCACTGCTCGCCGGACGGCTCGGGATGGGGCTCGGGGAGCTCGACGCCGGACAGGCGGTGGCGTGGGAGGCCGTGCGCCGCGCCGAGGTCGTCGGCGACCCGTTCGCGCGGGCCTACGCGCTGGAGATGCTGTGGCTGTTCCGGTCCATCGAGCGTGACCACGCCGAGGCCCTGCGCCTGGTCGACGAGGCGCGTCGGGTGATCGAGGAGGCCGAGCCCGACACGGAGCTCGCGCACCTTGAGCTCAGCCTGCTGGACAACCGGGTCTTCAGCCTGCAGAACCTGGACCGGTTGGCCGAGGCCGACGACACGCTGCGTGCGGCCAAGGGGCTTCCCGTGGCGACTGCCGTCAACCACTTCTGGACGGGCCGCTGGGGCGAGGCCATGCGCACGCTCGCTGCCGTCGTGGACGCCCGCGGCCTGGACATGGCGTTCCACGGCCTGCGGGAGAGCGGGCCCATGCTGTTGCTGCTGCACGGTGTCGCCGCGCTGATCGCAGTGCTGCGTGACGAGGGCGACGTGGTCACCGCGCACCTGGTCGCCGCCGACGAGCTGCCGCTACTGACCTCCGCGGACCGGGAAAACTGCGACTTCCTCATCATGGCCGAGGCGCTCGCCGCCGAACGCGACGGTGAACACGGCGCCGCGCTCATCGCCCTTACGCACGTGCTCGACGAGCGGTACGCGCCGATGATGCTGCGGCACCAGTGGCTGCCCGACGCCGTGCGCATTGCCTTGCACGCAGGCAAACAGGACGTCGCCCGTCGGGCCTTGGAGGTGTGCGAGATGGAGGCGCAGCGGGAGACCGTGCCCGCGCGCGCCACGGTTGCCGCCGCACGCTGCCGTGCGCTCATCGACCGGGACCCCACCGCGGCGTTGGCCGCCGCCGAGCACTACGAGGGCGTGGGGCGCAGCGTCGAGACCGCCTTGGCGCTGGAGGACGCCGCCGTGCTGCTGGCCGAGGCTGGACTGCGCGAGGACGCCCTGGACACCCATGGCCGGGCCGTCCGGCAGTTCACCTCGCTTGGTGCGTCGTGGGGCGTGCGGCGTGCGACCGCCCGTCTGATCGCCGCCGGCGTGTCGCCTTAACGGATGTAGAGGGCGGCGATGGAGGTGCCGTCCGACCGCATGCGGGTGGCGAGCGCACGGGCCCGTGCCGTCACTTCCGGCGTGAGGGCGTGGTCGATCGCGTCGGTCAGCGAGGCGGGGTCGGCTATGCCGATGCCCAGTTGCTGCACGCGTTGGGCGAAGTAGAGCTGGTCGTCGCTGCGGGGGACCACCACCTGCGGCACACCGGCGCGCGCCGCGGTTGTCGTGGTCCCGGGGTCGCCGTGGTGCACCACCACCGCCATGCGGGAGAACAGCGCCTGGCGGTTGCCGTTGTCGACCGTGTTCGACCCGTCGGCCGGCGGCGTGATCACCCTGCGGCTCCCCGGCGGTGTCGCACCGTTGAGTCCGAGGTAGACCGGCGGCTCGCCCGCCGCGAGGAATTCCCTTGTCTCAGGCGGAAGTGGTCGGCGGTCCGGCAGCACCCAGGCTCCCGTCTGCCTGACGTCCAGGCCCGCCCCCGGCCACGGCGCCAGCACTGGATCTGCCGCGAGCAGCGGGCGCTCGGTCAGGACGTGGCGGGTGACGTCGTCCACCGGTCTCAGGCCAACCTCGGCCCGTAGCGTGTTCAACGCCTTTTGCCATACCGCGTTTCGCCGCTCCGCCGCCCGCTGCCACAACGCTGTATTCGCACCGTCGTGTCGCACCAGCGGCGCGTGATGCCGTGACGGCAGGCTGATGGGACTCCTCGCCACGTGCAGATACCTCGCCCCGTGGCTCTCCGCCACCGTGCGCGCCGCCACCTGTCCCTGATCCGCCGCCACGATCACGTCGCAGCCCTGCGCCGCCTCCGCCAGCGCCGTGAACTGCTCCGCCAGCACCTTCGACACCCGGCGATCCCGGTCCTCCAGCGGCCACCAGGCTCCTTCACGCAGCTCCTGGCCGATCGCCGTGAAGCTCAGGCCGTGCTCCGCCGCCAGGCCCTGGAAGTCCGGCGGGGCACACACCCGCACCTGGCGGCCCATGGCCTTCAGCCGCACCCCGAGCGCCAGCAGCGGCTGCACCTCGCCACGACCGCCGATCGTGGACAGCAACACTCGCATCCGGCACTCCCCGGCGGTCCGTCGGTCGAGGAGCTCGCCTTTTCCGCGCACCCTCCCACTCCCGCGCCGCCCAGATGCACTCCGACGGCGTCGTTCGACGCATACCAGGGGTTTCCCTCACGGACCGCACCCCACCCACTCCTCCGTGCCGTCGCCCCACCCGCCCTGTCCCCGGCCGTGCGCGAAAGCCCTTGTCCCAGCTCAGACTGCCGGGGCCACGTTGTGGTTGATCCGGAACATGTTCGTCGGGTCGTAGGCCTTCTTGACCGCCGCGAGACGCGCGTAGCGCTCGGGGCCGTAGATCGCGGCGGCGTCGACGGCCTCCTCGGGGGCGAAGTTGTTCACCAGCCGCCGGTCGCCCTGCCACGGCGCCATACCGTCGAGCAGCGCGGCGATGGACTTCTTGAGCCGGGGCTGTTCGGACAGCGGACCGACCTCGACGCCCAACAGGCTGTAGGGCAAGCCCCGGGCTGCCACGGCGTTGGGCACCGCCGGCTCGCGGTCCCACGCGCCGCCCAGAGCGCGCAGCTCGGCGATCCACATGGTGGTGTCGGAGCCGGGGCCGACGAGTTCGATCAGCTTGTCCTGCGCCATTTCCGGGAACTCCCGCAGCATGATGCCCCGTTCGTAATAGGGCAACGGCTCGGTCGGCTCGTCATGGATCGACGCGACCTCGCTGTACGGCATGTCCCGCACGGTATCCATGATTGTCGGCGCTATCGCCCGCAGCGGCGCGACCATCCGCTCGCCGTCTTCAGCGGCGCCGTTGTAGGCGAAGCGCAAAGTCACGGCGAAGTTGCCGCGCAACGGTTCGGGAAGTTCGGGCAGCGGCGGCAGTCGCAGTGCGGCGAACGACGAGATCATGGTCTCCGGGGTGTTCGGCAGCCAGGCGGTCCATGCCCGCAGCACATCGGCCATCCACTCGCCCGGAAAATAGAGTCCGCCGCCGTAGATCCGCGGTACCGGGAACACGTCGAATTCCAACGCCGTCACCGCGCCGAAATTGCCCTTGCCGCCGCGGAGTGCCCAGAACAGCTCCGGTTCGGACGTGGCGTCGACATGCCGAAGCCGGCCGTCCGCGGTCACGACGTCGAGCGAGCGCACATGGTCGGCGGCGTAACCGTGGGACCGGCCGAGAGTCGGGCTGAGGCCGCCGCCCAGGGTGTAGCCGGACACGCCGACCGTGGGATTCGACCCGTTCAGCGGGGCCAGGCCGTCCTTGGCCGCCGCCGTGACGACGTCGGACCACAGCGCGCCGGCACCGACCCGGGCCGTCCGGCCGACCACGTCGATGACCACGTCGTTCATCCGGTGCGTGGCGATCACGACGGCCTCGCGCGCCGGGTCGACCATCTGGTGGCCGGTGGTCTTCACCAGGACGGGCCGGCTTCGAGCCGCCGCGAAGGCGACCGCGGCCTGCACGTCGGCCGCGCTCTCCGCCACCACGATCAGCGCCGGCGCCAGCTCGTGGTTCAGGTTGAAGACGGCGCGTTCCTCGTCATATTCCGCCGCGCCCGGCCGGAGCACGGAACCGGCCACCGCGGTGGCAAGGGATTCGACTTCCTCGGCCTGCAACGGTGGCAGCGAAGAATCGTGAAAAGTCATGGCATAGTCCCCGTGTGAGTGCGAGTGTGACCCCGTCTCACCACGATATGGACCGTTTCTTCGAATCGGCCGTCGGTGTAGTCAAGCCTGCCTGAACGCCTCCCGGCCGGTGTTCGACATGTCGTAAGAAGGTGGGCCGCCGAATCTGGCCACGTAGTGCCAGATTCGTTTGAGGGCCTGCTCGTCATGGTCGCCGGTGCGCGACGCGTCGCCGATGATGCGCGGATCCAGCCGGCCGTCGCGGGCGAGCAGCGTGCCGAGGCGCACGTACTCCGGCCCTCGGTACTCAGGATGTCGGCTCAGCTCGGCCGTGGTCAGGGTGAACCCGCCGTGCCATTCGATCGGACAGGTCAGCCGTCGGGCCGCGGTCTCGGTCGGGGTGCCGCGGTAACACGGGTCGAGTACCAGCGCCTCGACGTCACGGCTGAGGTCGACCACACCGTGGACATGGGCTTCGATGTAGTCGTCGAGCGGATCCTTGTCGTCCGTCTCGGCCAACGTGATCAGCGTCGACAGCCTTGAGGCCACGCCGAAGTGTCGAGGCTCGAACACGCTGTCCGGGTAGCAGAACGTGGCGGCGGCGAGGGTGTGAGCGGCCAGGCGTAGGTGTGCCGAACCGAAGCGTGGTGAGCCACCGACCCGGCGGCGACGGAAGTTGAGCGATCCGTACTTGGGCCGGTCCGCCGCCGGCCCGTCGTCGTAGGCCCCGGCGAAGATCCGGCTCTCCCAGCGCCAGCGGTCGCCGCCGGGATGCGCGGTCAGACCGCCGTTGCTGGTCCCGGTCTCGAACTGCGACCGGTAGACGCCGTCGCGGGCCATCAGCTCCAGGACCGGCACGCCGGCCAGGAGTCGATCGGGATGAAAGTGCAGCGTCACCCGCAACGACGAGTCCACCGGCCCGCCCGTCGCCAACGACGTCACGTGAGCGATGGCCCGCTCCGACGGCATGCCACCCGGCACGGTCAAGCGGCGAACTGGCCGGCGGTGCGGCCGGGGCCGGCCGGCCCGCGGTAGGCCTGGGCGATTTCCAGCCAATGACGGGCGTCGTCGCCGAGCGCGGTGACGGCGAGGTCGCAGTGGTGGCGACGGCGGGTGACCAGCAGGCAGAAGTCGATGGCGGGTCCGGTGATGCGCTGCTCGGCGTCGGCGGGGCCGAAGGCCCACACCGCGCCGGAGGGGGCGGTGAGCTCGAAGCGGAAGGCGACGTCGGGCGCGGTCAGGCCACGGGCCAGATAGCCGAAATCCCAGGTGCGGACGGCGAAAGCGACCAGGTGGCCGATGCGGTCGGTTGGCCGCCGAACCACGCCGACGGTGTCGAGCACGTCCTGGCCGTGCGCGAACACCTCCATGAGCCCGGCGCTGGCCAGCACGGCGGGCGGCAGGGGGTTCACCAGCCAGGGCACGGGCCGGTCGGGCGGCGCGGCGGACAGGGCCTTGATCGCGGAGTCGGATTCGGCCCGCCAGCGGGCGAGCAGCACCGGGGGCGGATCGGCGAGGTACTCGGCCAGCGCCTGGGCCACGTTGGCGTCGAAGTCGGGCCCGAGGCGACCGGCCAGCGCGCCGAACGCGGCGGCGTCCTGCGCCGCCAGCGCGGCGATCCGGAACGTGGCCGCGAGGTGCGCGACCTGGTGGGCGACCGTCCAGCCGGGGGCCGGCGTCGGCAGCAGCCACTGCTGATCGTCAAGTCTCGCCAGCACCTCATGGAGTTCGTCGCGTTCCACGGTGAGATCGGCGAGCACGTCCTGGAGCTGTGTCACTGGTCGGTCCTTTCCCACGCCCGGCTCGGTCAGTCCCGGGCGCTCGGGCTGTTCTGGTAGGCGGTGACCAGCCAGTTGTCGTTCTGGCGGACCAGTACCCAGGTGGCCTTGATGGCGTGCTCGGGGGCGACGGCGTCGGCGCCGGGATAGATGACGCCGCCCTCGGTGGTCACCAGGCAGACGTCCTCGCCGACCGCCTTGAGGCCGATCGGTGTCCCGGTGACGCGGCTTCCCTTGTACGGCCCGGCGAAGGCCCGTGCCATGAAGGCGCGGATCTGCTCGCGGCCGGACACGAAGACACCCGGCAGGATCAGGTTGGCGTCCGAGGTGAAGATCTCCGCGAACTCCTCGGCGTTGTTGGCGGCCCAGGCCGAGACCATCCGGTCGCGCACGCCGATGGCCGCGGCCTGCGCCGTGGTGGCCGGGTCGGCCGTGGTGGACGAGCTGCTGGACATTCGTGCTCCCGTTGCTAGTTGGCCCTCCTGACACCGGAAATCGTGTCAGGCGGGCCAACGGGAGCGCATCTCCACACTTGCTTGTCCGCCAATGAATCCTCAACGTCCTTAGTGGACGGACCTAGACGCCGAGCTGCTCGCCGGCCGCCGTCGTGCCGGCCACCCGCGCCGCCACCTTGGCGAACGCGGTCTCCCGCGAGGTCGACGTGTCGTCGGCGAAAGGCGAGAAGCCGCAGTCGTCGCAGGTGCCCAGCCGGGACGGCTCGATGTACCGGGCGGCGCGCAGCACCCGGTCCCGGACGAGCTCGGGCGTCTCCACCGTCGGGTCGATCGGGTCGATCACCCCGACGAACACCCGCTGGTCCGGACGGGAGTGCTCCCGGACGACGGCGAGCACCCGGTCCGGGTCGGGCTCGCTGGCCAGCTGCAGATAGAAGTTGCCGGCCCGCAAGGAGAACAGCGAGGGCAGCAGCTCGGCGTAGTCGACGTCGAGGCTGTGCGGCGAGTCCTGGTCACCGCCGGGGCAGGTGTGCACGCCGATCCGGGCCCGCTCCTGCTCGGTGAAGCGGTCCAGCACCTGGTTGTTGAGGTCCACAAAGGACTTGAGCAGCGAGAGGGACGGGTCCAGCTTGACCGAGAGCCGTCCCTCGGTGAAGTCCAGCTGCACGGTCGACGCGCCCGCGTCGAGACAGCGGCGGATGTCCTGCTCGCACTCGTCAACCAGGTCGGCGAGGAACTGTTCCCGCGGGTAGTCGTCGATGCCGTCGGCCGGGTAGATCAGGCTGAGCGCGGACGCGGCGATGACGGCCTGTTTGACCGGCCGCGACGCCACCGACTTGGCCGCCTCGAGGTAGTCGGCGGCGTGGGCGCCGTAGCGGAACGGGCCGCTGACCAGCCGGGGGAGCACCCGGGTGTGTCCGTCGGCGAACGGCACGACCACGCCGTCCGGAGCCAGGTCGAGGCCCGCCAGCGGATAGGTGAGGAAGCTCGGCTTGGTCTGCTCCCCATCGGTGACCACCGGCGAGCCCGCCTGTTCAAGTCGTTCGATGGTCTCCCGCAACGCCGACGCGGACAGTTCGTCCAGCGCCGCCCGGTCGATCCGGCCGGCCGCGAAGTCGGTCAGGCCGTCCAGCAGGTACGCCGGTCGCGGGATGCTGCCGATGGGTTCGGTTGGCAGTGACATGGGGTCCGCCTCTCGCCTCGGGTGCCTCTCACGTAACCGCCGAACGGAGTCGGGCTCTACTCGTGGATTGCGCACTTCGCGCCGCCGGTGCCGCGAAGACGGTGCGAAGTCCGCAACGGCGCTGAACGAACCACGGCGGCGGGTCGTGTAGGACTGAACGGGTGAGCCCGCGCAGAACGAATCCGAAGGTCCGGTTCGAACTGATCGACATCGCGGCGAGACTGCTCGCCGAGAACGGGCCCGGTGGCTTGTCCACCAGACGCGTCGCCGCGGCGGCCGGATGTTCCACGATGGCGGTGTACACGCACTTCGGCAGCATGACCGGCCTGGTCCGGGAGATCGTGCACGAGGGATTCGGCCGGCTGCAGCAGTGCTTCTCCCGGGTGGTGTTCTCGGCCGACCCGGTCGCGGACATGGCGCTGCTGGGGCGGGCCTACCGCCACAACGCGGTGACGAACCCGAACCTGTACGCGGTGATGTTCGGCGGCGTGTCGCTGGCCGGCTTCTCGCTCACCGAGCAGGACCGGCGGCACGGCCGGTACACCCTGGTGACGGTGACGGAGTGCGCGAGCCGGTGCATCGCGGCCGGCCGGTTCCGGTCGACCGACCCCGAGCTGGTGGCCCGTCAGATGTGGATGGCCATCCACGGCCTGACCACGCTGGAGCTGGGCGGTTATCTCACCGACCCGTGGCAGGCCGACCGCTGCTTCGAACCGCAGATCACCGGCCTGATGATCGCGATGGGCGACACCCCGCCGGCCGCGACCCGGTCGGTCGAGATCTCGCTGGCCCGGTTCCGGCCCGAGGTGGTCGCGGCCTGACCGGTCCGGCGGAGGGGACGACGACCGCGGCGGCGCCGTCCCCGTCCGCTCAGCCGACGTCGGCGAGCGCTTCGTTGCCGAGCACGTACGACCGGACGTCCAGCAGCGCCAGCAGCACCGGCGGATCGAGCACCTCGATCGGCCGCAGCCCGACGTTGAGCCGGTACGGGTCGCGGTCGGCGCGGATCTCCACCGGCCCACTCGAGCCGACCAGCAGTGATCCGCCGCCCGAGAGCACCTCGCCCTGCGCCGCCGGCACCGAGTGCGCCAGCAGGTGCCAGGTCCCCGGCGGCACGCGCTCCAGCGCGAACGACCCGACGCCGCGCAGGACGGTGCACCGGACCGGCTTGCCCTGCGGTATCGGGTCGGGGAACAGGCCGAGGAAGATGAGCCCCAGTTCGACCGGGTGCGAGGTGAGCACCTCGCCGTGCACCGAAGCGTGCCGGTTGCCGTTCACGTCATGGGCGGAGTCGACCTGGATCTGGGAGATGAATCCCCGGTCCTGGCGGTACTGGGTCGGGGAGACCCCGACGCTGCGGCCGAACCGCGAACTGAAGGTCCCGACGCTGGAATAGCCGACACGATGGCTGATCTCGGTCACGCTCAACGAGGTCGAGACGAGCAGTCGCTTGGCCTCCTGCAATCTGATCGCCGACAGGAACCGTCCCGGAGATATTCCGGTGGTGCGCTGAAAAACCCGGGAGAAGTGGAACTTGCTGTACATCGCTGCGCGTGCCATGTCATCGATCGTCAGTGGCTCGCCCAGATTTTCGTGCATTGTCTCGATGACTCGCGTCACCGCCTGGTGAGCGCTTTCCGTCACAGCCCCCCCTTGATGTGGCAGATACGGCGAAGAAGTGGTTTGAATGGACGACCTGGTGGTGTCCGATCATGACCTCGGGTGCACTTGTGGTGCTGCCGGCGGGCGGTCGAGTCGACCGGCGGGCGGTCGGGTGGTGTTCCTGGTGAGCTCGAACGTGTTGTCGGCCCGCACCGCGCTGGTGGCGTGGAAATAATTGCCGGAAAGGAAAGGCAGTTCGAATATTTACTCGTTGACGCCGGCCCCCTTCGTTGAAGACCGACCGGAACGGATTGTTCGGCGGACGGCTTCAATTGCGCGTGCAATCAAGTATCTTGCAATGTAGCAGTGGTCATCGGATGATCGCAAGGGTATTTTAGCAAAACGGGTGTTATTGCTACTTTCTGTGACGCGGTATCCGGTGAATCGCTTTGGGGTTGGTGCGCAGTGGTGAACCTTCACTCGACCAGCGGTAGCGGTAACGCGTTGTGCTCACCGCGGGTCACGGGTGGTGGTCGGTGTTGTGATTGACGTAGGCAGGGCGCGGATGGATTGCGCCGCGATTTACGTCATTCGAGTGTGCGCGTTCCCATTGCCCAGGCCGGCTGATGTCCATTGTGGATGGAAGGGTGCGGCACGCAGCATTTCTGAGGATGCATCGCCGCTTCGCGCGCTGACAGGATCGCTGGTGAGCAGCGCGAGACCAGGACCGAGCTGGTCGGTTGCGGGGGAGGACGGAATCATCGAAACGACCGCAGGGGAGGGACTGTATGTCTCGCCCAGTACGCAAAGTCCGACATGGCGGGTCGAAGCGCAGCACGTGGTCAGCTACGAGGTCAGGGTGTGCGCCGGTCTGCTGGACCCGTCGGATCCGACGCTGGCCACCGCCGGTGGGACCGAGCCGCAGGAGACGGGACGCCGGCTGATCGTCGTCGACGCACGAGTCCACGACCTGCACGGCGCCGGCATCCAGGACTACTTCACCACCCGGGGGGTCACCTGTCGGCTCTGTGTCGTCGACGCGCACGAGCGGGCGAAGACCATGGACTCGGTGTGCCGGATCGCGTCCGCGATGGACGGGTTCGGGGTGTCGCGGCGGCGGGAGCCGGTCATCGCCGTCGGTGGCGGCGTCCTCACCGATCTGGTGGGCCTCGCGGCCAGCCTGTACCGCCGCTCGACGCCGTACGTGCGGGTGCCGACCACCCTGATCGGCATGGTCGACGCGGGCATCGGGGCCAAGACCGGCGTCAACTTCCGGGACCACAAGAACCGGCTCGGCAGCTACCATCCCGCCGCCGTCACGCTGATCGACCCGAGTTTCCTGACCACGCTGAGCCCGCGGCACCTGCGCAACGGACTGGCGGAAGTGCTGAAGCTGGCCCTGATGCGGGATCCGGCGCTGTTCGACCTGCTGGCCGCCCACGGTCCTCGCCTGGTGTCGGAGCGGATGCAGCGGGCCGGCAGCGCCGACGGTGGCGCGGCGGCCGCCGAGGTGATGAGACGGTCGATCGACGGCATGCTCAGGGAACTGCAACCCAACCTGTGGGAACACCGGCTCCAGCGGGTGGTGGACTACGGCCACTCGTTCTCGCCGAAGATCGAGATGCGGGCCCTGCCCGACCTGCTGCACGGCGAGGCGGTGGCGGTGGACATGGCGTTCAGCATCGCGTTGGCCAACGCCCGAGGGCTGCTCAGCGCGGCCGACACGGCGCGGGTGCTCGACGTGCTGGCCGAGCTCGGGTTGCCGACCTGGCATCCGGTGTGCACGCCGGAGCTGCTGTCCGAGGCGTTGGCGGACACCGTCGCGCATCGGGACGGCCAGCAGCTGCTGCCGCTCACCGACGGCATCGGCGCGGCCCGCTTCGTCAACGACGTCACGGTGTCCGAACTCGCGGACGCGCTCGCCACACTCACCCCGAATGTGCTGGCCGGGGCGGGTGGTCGGCGTGGGTAGCGTCCGCGCGGTGCTGCTGGCCGGGGGTGAGGGACGCCGGATGGGGCCGCTGGGCCGTGGTCGGCTCAAACCGCTCATCCCGTTCGGCGGCGCCAGCCGGCTCATCGACTTCAGCCTGGCCAACGCCCGGCGCAGCGGGCTGGGCGAGGTGCTGCTGCTGTCCCAGTACGAAGAACGTCGGCTGATGGACGACCTGCACGGCGTGTGGAACCGCGGTCGCGACTTCAGTGTCCACTTCGGACCTTACAACCACGCCTATCGGACCGCGCCCGCCGGGGGGCTGCCGACCGCTCTGCCGGACCGCACCTGGCCGGCCGAGCGCGGCACCGCGGACGCGCTGATCGGCAAGGCGGCGCACATCTTCGGCGGCGACCGGACCGAGGTGCTGGTGCTGCACGCGGACCACGTCTACCGGTTCGACTACGGGCCGATGATCCGGCGGCACCGTGCGTCCAGGGCGGCGTTGACCGTGTCGTACCAACGGATCGACCGACGGTACGTGCACCTGTTCGGCATGGTGGAGTTCGACGTCGACGGCAACCTGACCGGGTTCGTGGAGAAACCCGAGGAGCCGACCAGCGACCTGGTGTTCGCGGCGTTCTGCGTGTTCGACGCCGCGGTGCTGCACCGCTATCTGGAATTGTTGGACGGCACGGCCTGGCAGCACGACATCAGCCGCGACGTCATTCCCGCGATGCTGGCCGGTGGCGAGCGGATCAAGGGGTATCCGGTCACCGGCTACTGGGCGGACATCGGCACGGTCGAGCGGTATCACCGGGCCCACCGGTCGCTGGTCGCCCCGAGCCCCTCGATGCGGCTGGCCGAGTTGCCACTGACGGTCCGGCCGGCGGTCGCTCGCCGGTTCGTGGCGGCGTCCGGCGGCGTTCGGCAGAGCATTGTCCCGGCGGACCTGGTCAACGAGGGGTTGCTGTGCCGCAGCATCGCGTTTCCCGGCGTCCGCATCGGGGCCGGCGCCAGCGTGCACGACTGTGTGCTGCTGCCCGGCGCGGTGGTGCCGGACGGGTGCCGGGTCGAGTCGGCCATCGTGCTGGAGGACGGCTCCGTGCAACCGTGTGACGACGCCGTGGTGGGGGTGTCATGAGTTACGTCGTGGCGGACATCGGCGGCACCACCCTGCGCATCGGACGGGCCACCGACCAGGGGGTCGAAGCGGTGCGCCGCGTCGCGACGGAGGGCTTGGGGCGGTATCCGGGCGAGGCGCCGTCCCGGTTGCAGCGTCTGGTGATGGCGCAGCTGGCCATGGAACTGGACGACTATCTGCGGTCGCCGGCCGGACTGGGCACGTCGGCGGTCGGCCTCTCCTTCGCCGGGCCGATCACCAGCGACGGTGTGGCGATCGCCGCGCCGACGATCTGGGGCTCGGCCTCGACTCCGCTGCGGGTGGGCGAGCTGCTGGCCCAGCGCCTGGATATGCCGGTGATCGTCGCGAACGACATCACCGCCGCGGCGTGGCGCTACGCGGCGACCGAGGACGAGCCGTTCTGCCTGTACACCGTCAGCTCGGGCATCGGCACCAAGGTGTTCCGGCACGGCGAAGTGCTGATCGGTGACGACGGCAGCGGTGGCGAACTCGGGCACTGGCGGGTGGATCCCCGCCCCGACGCGGTCCGCTGCGACTGCGGTGGGCTGGGTCATCTCGGCGCCATCGCCTCGGGTCGGGGCATACTGGCGGCGGCGCGGCGGGCCGCCGCCGACCGACCGAGAGAGTCCTTGCTACCAGCGGAAATCACCAACGAGGCGCTGGCCGCGGCGATCCGGCACGGCGACGCGTTCGCCGTGGACCTGCTGCGTGCCGCCCTCCAGCCGCTGGCTTCGGCGGTCGCCTGTGTGTTCGCGTCCATCGGGATCCGCCGGCACCTGTTCATCGGCGGCTTCGCGGTGGCGGTCGGTGAGAAGTTCACCGAGGTGCTGGCCGACGAGCTGGTGCGACTGGGGTGCTTCGGGCTGACTCCCGCGCAGACCCGGGCGATGGTGCGGCTCGGCTTCGCCGACGACGACCACAGCCTCATCGGCATGGGGCAGCTGTTGGCCCGGTCCAGGAGCATGGATGCGTACGCTGGTCATCGGTAGCGGCTTCGTGGGATCCGCGCTGGCCTCGGGCATCACGCGAGCGGGCGGCGAGGCGGTGCTCGCGTCCAGGAGCCGTCCGCGAGGCGATAGTCCATTGTGGACAGCCCTGGACGTGACGGATCCCGACGCGTGCGCCCGCGTGGTTGCGGGCAGCCGGTGTGACACCATCGTCCTGGTGCACGGGCCGTCGGACGTCACCTGGTGCCAGCGGCATCCGGCGCAGGCCCGGCGGGGGCATGAAACCGCGGCCCGTCACGTCGCTCAAGCCGCCGGCGGCCGGCGGATCGTGCTGATCTCCACCGACAACGTGTTCGACGGCGTCCGGCAGTGGCCGGACGAGCACACCGAACCGCATCCGGCCAACGCGTACGGTCGGGCCAAGCTCGCCGCCGAGCAGGTGCTCCGCCGACACGCAAACGTGGTCGTTCTGCGAGTGAGCCTCATCTATGGCTGGGATGCCGCGGACAGCCCGAAATGGCTCAACTTCTTCGCCTCGTGTGCGCATCGGCTCCGTGCCGGCGAGACGGTCACCGCCCCGACGGATCAGTGGACGACACCGGTCATGGTCGACGACGTGACCGCGGTGACCACCGCACTGCTCGCCGCATCGTCGCCGCCGCCGTTGCTTCATCTCGGCGGTCCCGAACGGATCTCGCGGGCGGATTGGGCGGCGGTCATCGCGGAAAGCCTTGGGGCACCGACGGAACTCATCGTCCCCGAGCCTCGTGCGGCCGGCCGCTATGCCGACCGGCCGGCCAACAGCTGCCTGTCGAGCACGGTGCTCGGCACGCATCCGAGCACCCGGGCCATTCGCGTACGTGGTGTGCGGGAAGGTACCAACTTGTTGGTGGCAAAGGGGGTGCGCGCATGAGCGGCGTGCCGGGTGCGCGGCGGGTGGACCACGTGGCGCTCACGGTGCCGAACCTGGACGACGCCGTCGCCTTCGCGACCGACGTGCTCGGCGGTGAACTGGTCTATCGGTTGCCGCCGTTGACACACGAGGACGACTGGATGAGCCGGCACCTCGACGTGCATGCCCGGTCCTGTGCGGAGATCGCGTTGGTGCGGCTGGGTCCGACCACCAACCTCGAGCTGTTCGAGTACACCGCGCCGGACCACGATCCCGTGCCGCCGCGGCCGCACGACGTCGGTCATACCCGGCTGGGGTTGTTCGTGGACGATGTGCGCGCGGCGGTGCGGGAGCTGGGTCTGCGGTCGGCCTTGCTGCCCACGCCGTGGGGGATGCCGATCGAACTGCGTGATCATGGTGAGGTTCCTGGGCGGTTCGGGCCGTGCCCGGTGTGGAGCAACCGGGACGACGGCACGCCGGCCGCGGCGATGATTCCGGGGCTGCGCAATGTCGACCACATCAGCTACACCGTCGCCGATCTCGACGGCACGGCGGCGTTCTTCGCCGATGTCCTCGGCGCGGAGCTGTTGTGTCGCAACACCATCGACCGGGTCGCGCTGCGGATGGGCCCGACGGACAACATCGAGTTGAACCGGGCGTCGGGCGGCCGCCGGGAGCCGCCGCGCAACAGCGATGTCGGCGGCCGGCATCTGGCGTTGCACGTCGACGACGTGGACGCGGCGGCGGCGTACCTGGCCGCGGTGCCGGGCTGTGTCGTGTTGGGCGAGCCGGAAACCATCGCCGACGGCCCGATCGCCGGCGACCGCTGGGTCTATGTCCGCACCCGGATCGGCCTGCACATCGAACTTGTCCACATGCCGGACGGGGCCCTGCCCTACGAGCGGCACACCACCGCGCGGCGGCGGGCGACCGGGGACCTGGCATGGACCGACCGCTGAAGGAGGGGAAAACCGTGATGTCGTCACTCGCGCCGTCGCGGCCGGCGACACTGGCCGCGGCAGTGGTGGACACCCTGGTCATCGCGTCCGATCCGAAGGCCAGGCAGGCCAGCATCTTCTACTGGGAACGCGGCCGGGCCCACACACTGGCCGTCCTCGACGCCATCGACCGGGTCGACGACCGGCGAACGCGGGAGCTGGCCGCGCGGTTGACGGCGGACTCCGCGGATCCCGCCGTCTATCACGAGCTCAAGGCGCGGCTGGCCGAGTCGCGGCCCAGCGAGCTGTTCGAGCTGGCGTGGCTGGCGGAGTGCAACTCGCGCCTCGGTTTCCACCTTGGACCTGACTACCGCGCGACGGGTCCCGCCGTCTCGGCCGAGGCCCTGCGGGAACTGCCGCCCCGGCCGGGACTGTCCGACGACGTGGACGCGCCGGTGCTGGTCGTCGTGCCGTTCCGTGACCATGGTGTGGACGGCCACCGCCTGCGCAATCTGCTGGCGTGCCTGATCAGCCTGCGGGACCAGTCGGCGTCCCGCGAGACCTATCGGGTTGTCGTGGTGGAGACGGACGAGACGCCCCGTCGGCGTGACGTGATTGCCCCGTATGCGGATCACTACCTGTTCGCGCCGAATCCGGGTCTGTTCAACAAGTCCTGGGCGGTCAACGTCGGCGTCGTGCATGCGCCGGGCGCGCCCGAGGTGATCTGTGTGCTCGACGCCGACGTGTTGGTGGACCGGGAGTTCGTGGCCCGCAACGCCGCTCGGTTCCGGCGACCGGGCACCATGGGGCACTTGAGCTACCGCGACATGTGGTGCCTTGACGAGCCGTCCACGGCATGGGCGATCGAGCAGCGCCTGGGGCGTCACGCCCCCGAGGTGGACGTCGATCACCTGCGGGCCTTCGTGTTGCGCCGACCGCCCGGCTGCTGCGTGTGGGCGCGCAGCAGCGCATACCACCGCATCGGCGGCATGGACGAACGGTTCGAGGGCTGGGGCGGCGAGGACAACGACTTCGCCTACCGCATGGACACCAATTCGGCGTTCGACAGCCACGACGACCTGCTGCTGCACATGCACCACCCGTCCTCGGCGGTGCTGCGGGCGGACGGAGAACTGATCAACGCTCACATACCCGCGCTGAGCTGGCCGGCGGACGCCGAGATCGGCGACATCGGCCGGTTCGTGACCAACACATTCACCACAGGAGAGGTGGGCGCAGCATGACCAGCCGTATTCCCGTGCTCGATCTGGCGCAGTGGCGGTCGGCGTCGCCGGCCGAGCGCAAGCAGGTCGCCGCCGGGTTGGACGCGACACTGCGACAGACCGGCATGTTCCTGGTGAGCGGCCACGATGTGCCGGCCGAGCTGACCGGGCGGATGCGGACCGAGGGGCTCGACTTCTTCCGGCTGCCGGCCGGCCAGAAGGACAAGTACCGGGTGCTCCGGCCCTACGACAACGGTTGGCGCGGGCTGGGCGCGTTGCAGGTCGACAGCGCGCCGGACCTGCACGAGGCGTTCCATGTCGGGCCCACCCACCGCACCGGCGACGCCGCCTTCGACACGCTGTACTACCCCGACAACAAGTGGCCGGCCGAGCAGCCCGAACTACAGGCAGTGGCCACCGAGTACACCGGGCACATGGTCCGCGTCGCGCACGAGGTGCTGACGGTGCTGGCCACCGTTCTCGATGTCGCGGCGGACTTCTTCACCGCGAAGGCCGCGCGGGCCACCTGGACGCAGAACGTCAACTGGTATCCGTCGCTGCGCACGGTCGGTGGTGTCCAAGATGGACAGATGCGGGTCGGGCCGCATTCGGACTTCGGCACGCTCA
The DNA here is from genome assembly GCA_035492655.1 of Kutzneria sp. GTDB lineage: Bacteria > Actinomycetota > Actinomycetes > Mycobacteriales > Pseudonocardiaceae > Kutzneria. The sequence goes on from DATJJB010000803.1 coordinate 32,183, forward strand.
GCCTGCTCGACCGGCAGCGCGGCGTCGGCGGGTTGCAGGTGTGGAACGCCGAGGACGGCTGGTTCGAGCCGCCGTACCAGGACGGCACGCTCGCGGTGATTCTCGGCGACCTGATGAACCTCTGGACGGACGGCCGCTGGCGGGCGTTGCGCCACCGGGTGCTGGCCCCGTCGGTCTCCGCGCCGGAGGAAGAGCTGGTGTCACTGGTCTTCTTCTTCGAGGCCGACCCGGACGCGCGGATCACTCCGCTGGCCGCGCCGGTCGGTGGCGGGCAGGGCATGAGCCCGGTGGTCGCCGGCGAGTCGATCCTGGAGAAGGTCGGCGTCTCGTTGACGCTGGCCGACTGATGCCGCGCTACGTGCTGGCCGTCCACACCCGACCGGTCCCCGGGTTGGAGGCCGACTATCACCGTTGGTACGACCAGGTGCATCTGGCCGAGGTGCTCGGTGTGCCGGGATTCGTCGGCGCGCAGCGACTCGCGGCGTGCGAACCGTTCCGGCACAACGAGTTCGTCGCGACCTACAGCATCGAGTCGGACGACATCGACGCCACGATCGCCGAATTCGACCGCGCGCGGGCCTTGCTGCGCACACCGCCCAGCCTCGATCCTGAATCGGTCTCGTTTCGGCTGTATCGGGTGATCGGAGGCCAATGAACAGTTCGACCCGGTCGAACGTCGAGCATCGGGCGGTGCTGATCCGTGCGCGGGTGGCCACTTCCCTGCTGTTCCTGCTGTTCGGCACCGCCCTCGGCACGTGGACCAGTCGCATTCCGGCGGTGAAGGCCGGCCTGGGGGTCGACGACGGCGGGCTGAGTATCGCGCTGCTCGCCTTCGCCGTCGGCGCGATCCTGGGCATGGTGGTGCTCGGCCGGCTCGTGGATCGCTTCGGCAGCACCAGAGTCATGGTGCCGACGGCGGTGCTGGAGGGACTGCTGCTGATCCCGCCGGCGTTCGTGCCGAGCCTGCCGACGCTGGTGGTGGCGCTGCTGGCGTTCGGCGCGGTGCACGGCACGCTGAACATCGCCATGAACGCCAACGCCATCGAGGTGCAGCGGACCATGGGACGGCCGATCATGTCGTCGTTCCACGCCGTGTACAGCATCGGCGGTTTTCTCGGCGCGGGCATCGGCGGCCTGTTCGCCCAGGCCGAGTTCAGCGCCGGCACCACGTTCATCGTGACCGGTGGGCTGGTGCTGGTGCTGGCGGTGTGGGCAACGCTGTGGGCGTTGCCGGCGAGCGTGCGCACGCCGGTCGAGCGCCCGGAAACCCGGGCCGACCAGCCCCGCCGGACCTTCCGGCAGCGCTACGACCTGTTGCTGCTCGGCGTGTTGGCGATGTTCGCGCTGGTGGGCGAGGGAACCGCCGCGGACTGGAGTGCCGTCTACCTGCGCGACAACCTGCACACCACGGCCGGTTTCGCGGCGTCGGCCTTCGCGGCGTTCTCCATCATGATGACGGCCGGGCGGCTGGTCGGCGACCGACTGGTCGCGTGGCTCGGGCCGGTGCTGCTGGTGCGGATCAGCGGCATCGTGGCCTCGGTCGGTATGACCGCGGCGCTGCTGGTCAACCAGCCGGTCGCGGCGGTGATCGGCTTCGGCTGCCTCGGCGCGGGCATGTCGTGCATCGCGCCGCAGGTGTACTCGGCCGCCGGCAACCGTGATCCGGCCCGCGCCGGCCAGGCGCTGTCCCAGGTGGTCAGCATGGGGTACGCGGGCTTCCTGATCGGGCCGATCCTGATCGGCGGCGCCAGCACGATCGTCGGCCTGCCGCAGGCCCTGGGCATTCCGTCGCTGCTCGTGCTGCTCGTCGCGGTGGGCGCGTTCGCCCTCCGCCCTGTCCCGTCCACCACGGAGCACTAAGGATTTCGCGGTGCACATCATCGAATGCCACTTCGAGTACAGCGGGTTCGACGACCACCTGGTCAAGGCCGGCACGCCCATCTACCTGTGGAACCTGTCCCAGCAGTTCGTCGCGGCCGGCCACCGGGTTTCGGCGGTGACGCCCGCGCACGGCCTGCTGGAGTCGTTGCGCGACAAGCACGACGTCGTGGACCTGGAGTGGCGGCTCGACGAGCGGGTCCCGGTGCGGCTGGATCCCGCGGTGTGGCCTCGGTTCGGCGAGCAGGTGACGCTGCCCGTGACGGCCCGGGCGCACCGGATGCGGGTGGCCGGCGTCGACATCGTGCTGCTCAGCGGCGGTGCGTTGGACGAGCACCCGGACACCTTCTATCCGCCGACCGAGATCGAGGGCCGGGACCTGTCTTTCCTCAAGCCGCTGGTGTTCCAGGTCGCGGCGGCGCGGTACCTGGCCGACAACGCCGAGCCCGGCACGGTGGTGCACCTGCACGAGCCGCTCTACCACTATCTGCTGCCGGCGGCGCTGGCCGGCCGGGGCCTGACCGTGGTGTCGACCGTGCAGACCAACATGCCGGTCAACAAGAAGGTGTACGGGCCCGAGGTGCGGTCCGTGCTCGGCCATCTCGGCGCCGATGTCCGCGTCGTCGACGGCCTGGCCGACCCGCCGCTGGATTCGGCTCTGCACAAGGCGATGCGGTCCTACCTGCCGCGAACCCTGCTGTACCAGGACTATCCGGACGACTACGTCAGCATGCTCGGCCTGGTCGTGCGGTCGGTGGCGGCGCTGGACTTCCTGTCCGAGGGCCAGGTCGACCACGCGCTCAGCCAGGCCGGCACGCCGTTCGAGCAGTTGTTCGGGCAGCTGGCGGTGGGCCGGGAGTTGCGGCGGCGGGCGGACATGCTGGTCGTGGGCGGCTGCGCCATCGGCGACGAATGGCTCGCGGTCGAGCGCGACGACGACCGCCGCAAACGGACCCTGGCCGGGCTCGGTCTCGACCCGGCGCTGCCGACGATCTACCACAACGGACGGTATTCCGTGCAGCACAAGGGGCTGCGGGAGCTGTTCCGGGCGCTGCGCCGACTGTTGGACGACGGTGAGCGATGCAACGTGCTGCTGCACTGCCTGTCGTCGAGCCGGCTGGACGACCCCGACCTGACCGGGCTGGTCGGCGCGCATCCCACGCTCGTCCACCTGCGGACCGATCCGATGGACCCGGCCGAGCTGGTCGACTGGGCCGCGTCGAGCGACATCTCGGTGTTCCCGTCCAAGTTCGAGATGGACACGTTCCTGATGGCCATGGGCGAGGCGATGGCCGCGGGTGCGGTGCCGATCGCGACCGCCCAACGCGGTATGCGCCATTTCCGGCATTCGTTCGACCTCGACGATCCCGCCGCCACCGGGCTCGCCGTCCCCCGCTCGTTCCGGGTGGACGACGACCTGCTGACCGGCGCGGTGCACGCCGGACTGCGACAGCTGCTGGACCTGATGCGCACCGAACCGGCGCGGTTCGAGCAGATCAGGGCCAGGGCGGTCGAGGTCGGCCGCGGCTTCACCTGGGCCGAGGTCGCGCGGCGGTTCCTGGCGATCTTCCAGGCGTGCTCGGTCGGCATCGCCCCGCCGGCCGTTCGGCTCGCCGACCCCGTCCCGTTGCCCGATGCCGGCGCGGGCTCGGTCGAGCCGGCCGGCGACGGCCTGCGGGTCCGGTGGTCGGCCCCGGACGCGGCTCGGATCGAGGTCGTCGCCGGCGCCGAGGTCCATGTCCTCGACGCCGCCGAGGACGGCTCGTTCGCCGGGACTGTGCCGGCCCACACCGGCGCCGCGGTGCTGGTCACCCGGCACGACGGCCGGTCGGCCTGGGCGGAACTGCCTTCGCGCTGAGGAACCCGGGCCGGGCCGCTGAGCCCGGCCCGGGTTCCACCGTCGTCAGCCGAGGGCCCGGCGGAACTGCCGCAGCTCCTCGACCAGCAGTTCCGGCTGTTCCAGCGCCGCGAAGTGGCCGCCGCGGTCGAATTCGGTCCACCGCACGATGTTCGGCAGCATCCGGTCGGCGAACGCCCGCACCGGCAACGCGGAATCCCGTGGGAACACGGCCACCCCCATCGGCACCGGCAGCGGCGGCGGCACGGGCGGGGGAGTGGGCGCGGTCGGCAGGCTGTCGGCGGCCTCGTAGTAGAACGCAGCCGCCGAGCCGGCGGTTCGCGTGAGCCAGTACAGCATCACGGTCGTGAGCAGGTCGTCCCGCGACACCGCGTCCTCCGGCGTCTTCGTCGAGTCGCTCCACTCCTGGAACTTCTCGACGATCCACGCCAGCTGTCCGACCGGCGAGTCGGTCAGCGCGAACGAGAGCGTGTACGGGCTGGTCGCCTGCAGCCGCATGTAGGCGGCCCGGTTGCTGAGGAACCAGCCCAGCTGTGCCATCCGCGCCTGCCCGACCTCGTCGAGGCCGGCGATCTCGGCCGGCTCGGCCGGCGGTGTCACGAGGAAGTTGACGTGCGCGCCGAGCACGTGTTCCTGGTCGAGGCCGGCCAGCGTCATGCTGATCCACGCGCCGATGTCGCCACCCTGCGGGATGTACCGGTCATAGCCGAGGCGGCGCATCAGCTCGGCCCACGCGGCGGCGATCCGCGCGACGTGCCAGCCGGGCTCCGGGGTGGGCCCGGACAGGCCGAAGCCCGGCACGGACGGGATCACCACGTGGAACGCGTCGGCCGGATCGCCGCCGTGCGCCGCCGGATCGGTGAGCGGCCCGACCACGGACCGGAATTCCGCGACCGAGCCGGGCCAGCCGTGCGTGATGATCAACGGCGTCGCGTCCGGCTCGGGCGAGCGGGCGTGCAGGAAGTGCACCGGCGTGCCGTCGATCTCGGTGATGAACTGCGGGATCTCGTTGAGCCGCGCCTCCGCGGCCCGCCAGTCGTATTCGGTGCGCCAGTACTCCACCAGCTCGCGTAGGTAGTCCAGTGGCACCCCACGGTCCCAACCGGCGTCCAGGTGCCCACGGGGCCATCTGGTGGCCGCGAGCCGGTCCCGCAGGTCGTCCAGCTCGGCCTGCGGCACCTCGATGCGGTACGGCCTCAGCTCCGGTCGCTCAGGCACTGGCGGCCACCGGCCGGGTGATGCGCACGGGGCAGTTCTTGCGGCCGTTCATGATGAACGAGCCCTGCGGTTCCAGTTCCCCGGCCGGCACCGTCAGCTCCATGTCGGGGAACCGCGTGAACAGCGCGGGCAGCATGATCAGCGTGGCCACCTTGGCCAGCCGCACGCCGAGGCAGTAGTGCACCCCGTGCCCGAAGGTGAGGTGGGTCTTGTCCGGCCGGGTGGCGTCGAAGACGTCGGCGGTGTCGCCGTGCAGCTTCGGGTCGCGGCCGATCCCGGCGTAGTCGATCAGCACCGGATCGCCCTTGGCGATGGTGACGCCGCCGACCTCGATGTCCTCGGTGGCGAACCGGAACGGCAGGTGGGCCACCGGGCACTCGCCGCGCAGCGTCTCCTCCATCACCGCCTCCCACGAGATCTCGCCGGCCAGCACCTTGCGGCGCAGGTCCGGGTCGGCCAGCACGGCGATGATCGCGTAGTTGAGCGAGTTGACCATCGTCTCGGAGCCGGCGCCCAACATCAGGTGCAGCGTCCCGATCAGCTCGTCGTCGGTCAGCCGCGAGCCGTCCTCCTCCTTGGCCGCGATCAGCGCGCTGGTGAGGTCGTCGCCGGGGTGCAGATGCTTGTACGCCACCAGATCGGCGATGGCCTTCTCCCACTGGTCGACGTTGGCCTCGGCCTCCTCCGGCGTGATCCTGGTGTCGACGTTGACGTGGCCGCCGCGCAGCACGTCGGCGCGGGCCTCGTCGGGCACGCCGAACAGCTCGCACATCAGCCGGGCCGGCAGCGCCTGGCAGTACCGGCTCTTGAGGTCGACGACCTCGTCCGGCCCGGCCTCGGCGATCTCGTCGAGCAGGTCGGCGACGATCTGCTCGATGTGCGGCGTCATCGCCTCGACCCGGCTGGTGGTGAACGCCTTGAGCAGCAGCCGGCGCAGCCGCTCGTGGCTCGCGCCGTCGTGGGTGGCCATGTTGTCCATGACCACCCAGCTGATCATCGGCCAGTCCCGGGGGATCTCCCCGTTGAGGTAGGCCGGCCAGCTCGTGCGCGGGTTCTTCGAGAACCGCTCGTCGAGCAGGATCTGCTTGGCCACCGCGAAGTCGTGCACCGACCAGGCGCGCACGCCGCCGGGCAGTTCGACCAGTGCGACGGGCCCCTGCTTGCGCAGCAGGGCGGTCTCGGCGTGGGTGTCGGCGCCCTGCGGGTCGAGGGCGTAGGGACAGCGGGCTTGTTCCACGGGAGATTCCTCTCCGGACGGTTGACTTCTGGGGGCCATGAATCCCGGCCAGCTCGGTCACCCGCCGAGTGTCGATCGCGTGGCCCTTGTGGCGTCCCAACGTAATGGCGCTCGAAACGGTCGGGATCTCGGAGATTGCTCTCTTCGCCGGCCGCCGCGGCGAAGTCGGGGCATGATGGCCGGGTGACGACGGACCGCGAGGTCGACGACCTGCTGCGCACGCTCGCACCGCAGGTGCTGGGCATCCTGATGCGCCGCTACGGCGACTTCGACGCGTGCGAGGACGCCGTGCAGGAGGCGCTGCTGGCCGCCGCGACGCAGTGGCGCGCGGACGGCCTGCCGGACAACCCACGGGCCTGGCTGCTGACGGTCGCGTCCCGCCGGCTCACCGACGAGTACCGCAGCGAAGTGGCCCGTCGCCGACGGGAGCAGGCGACCGCCCTGGCCCAGCCGACCGACCAGCAGGTGGTCCCCGGTCCGGACGCGGACGCGCGCCCGGACCGCGACGACACGATCGACCTGTTCCTGTTGTGCTGCCACCCGGCGCTGGCGCCGCAGATCCAGGCCGCGCTCACGTTGCGGGCGATCGGCGGGCTCACCACCGACGAGATCGCCCGCGCGTACCTCACCACGACCTCGACGATGAAGCAGCGGATCACCCGGGCCAAGCAACGCATCAAGGCCAGCGGCCAACTGTTCGTGGCGGGCGAGCGGGACGAGCGGATGCGGGTCGTCCGGCACGTGCTGTACCTGATCTTCAACGAGGGGTACGTCACGGCCACCGGCCCGGAGCTGCACCGGGCCGACCTGACGGCCGAGGCCATCCGGCTGACCAGGCAACTGCACGAGCTGCGGCCGGCCGACCCGGAGACCACCGGCCTGCTCGCGCTGATGCTGCTCACCGAGGCCCGGCGGCCGGCCCGCACCGCGCCCGACGGGCTGCCGATCCCGTTGGACGAGCAGGACCGCGGTCGCTGGGACCGGGCGGCGATCGAGGAGGGCACGGCCTTGCTCACTGCGGCGCTGAGCACCGCGGCCGCGGGCCCGTACCAGCTCCAGGCGGCGATCGCGGCGGTGCACGCCGAGGCCGCCCGGGCCGAAGACACGGACTGGCCCCAGATTCTCGGCCTCTACGACGTGCTGCAACGGATCTCGCCCAGCCCGGTGGTCGCGCTCAACCGGGCCGTGGCGGTGGCGATGGTGCACGGGCCGCGCGCGGCACTCGGACTGCTCGGCAGCCTGGAGAGCGACGAGCGGCTGGCCGCGTCACACCGGCTGGAGGCGGCGCGCGCGCACATGCTGGAGATGGCCGGCGACCACGCCGCCGCTCAGGCCAGTTACCGTCGGGCGGCCGACCGGACGCCGAGCGCGGCGGAGCGCCGCTACCTGGCGGATCGCGCCGACCGGTTGGCCGCCGGGCCGAACTGAGCCACGTCCGAGCGTGCTGATCCGTTCGGACGTGTCGGTGTTCGCATTCTCGAAGAACCGCGTGCCGCGCGTTCTCGCCACAATTCCCAGGGATCGCTGGAGAACCCGTTGGGGAGGACGCCATGGCGGAGCGCATCGGGGACCGGGCGGTGGTGCTGGGCGGAAGTGTCGCCGGTCTGTTCGCCGCCCGGGTCCTGTCGGAGTTCTACCACCACGTCGTCGTGGTCGACCGGGACCGGCTGGTCGGCGTGGTCGGTCCGCGCCGGGCCGTGCCGCAGGGGCACCACATCCACGGCCTGCTCGCCCGCGGCCAACAGATCATCGAGGAGCTGTTTCCCGGCTTCACCAAGGAACTGGCGTCGTCCGGCGTGCCGACCCGCGACTTCGGCACCAGCCTCGGCTGGCACTTCAACGGCCGGATGATCCGCAAGGTGGAGACCGACCTGGTGTGCATCTCGGCCGGCCGCTGGCAGCTGGAGGAGCGGATGCGGGAGCGGGTCGCCGCACTGTCCACTGTGGAGTTCCTGGAGGAGACCGACGTCGTCGGGCTGCGGACGAGCGCCGACCGGGCCCGGGTCGTCGGGGCCGACGTGCAAGGACGCGGGGATGAGCGGGCCCGGCCGCTGACCGCGGACCTGGTGGTCGACGCGACCGGCCGCGGCTCGCGGACTCCCCGGTGGTTGAAGGAGTTGGGCTACGCGGAGGTGGCGGAGGAGCGGGTGCGCGTGGACCTCACGTACACCACCTGTGATTTCCGGGCGCCGCTCACCGTGGATCCGATCGGCGATGACATCGCGCTGATCAGCGTGGCCACCCCGGGAAGTCCGCGTGGCGCCACCTTCGCCCGGCTGCCCGACCGCTACGCGTTGTCCCTCAACGGGTTGCTCGGCGACAAGGCGCCGACCGACCCGGCCGGCTTCCTCGCGTACGCCAAGACGCTGCCGGTCCGGTCGATCTACGAGTCGGTCAGCGTCGCCGAACCGCTCGGCGACCCGGTCGCCTTCCACTTCCCGACCAGCATCCGCCGCCGCTACGAGCGGATGGCCCGGCTGCCCGAGAACCTGCTGGCCTTGGGCGACGCCGCCTGCGTCTTCAACCCGATCTACGCGCAGGGCATGACGGTCGCCGCCATCGGCGCCGTCGTGCTGCGCGACCATCTCCAGCGCGGGCCCCGGCCAACCCGGCAGTACTTCCAGGACCTGGCCAAGGCCATCGACGCGCCGTGGGACATGTCGGCCGGCGGCGACCTCGGCTTCGACGGCGCGCAGGGCCGCCGCACGCTCAAGACCCGCCTCGGCAACGCTTTCATGGCCAGGCTCCAGGTCGCCGCGACCCGGGACAGCGAGGTGTCGCTGGCCTTCATGCGGGTGGCCGGTCTGGTCGACGCCCCGTCGGCGCTGATGAGCCTGCCGATGATCTCCCGGGTGCTGCGGTCGTCCCGCGCCCGTTGATTCCAGCGTTCACCGCACGAGCTCGGAGGAATGTCATGACCTCGACTGTCGACAACCGATCCACGGACCGGGTGGCCCTGGCGGCGGACACGGTGCCGGTCCTGCGCGAACACGCGTTGTGGGCCGAGGACAACCGCCGCCTGCACGAGGAGGCGATCGCCGCCCTCGGCAACGCCGGCGTCTTCCGGTTGCGGGTGCCGGCCCAGTACGGCGGCGACGAGGCCACGGCGGCCACGCTGCTGCGGACGCTCGTGGAGATCGGCCGCGGCGACGGCTCGGCCGCGTGGTTGTCCGCGGTCTGGTCGATCTGCGCGTGGATCACCGGCCTGTACCCGGATCACGTCCAGCAGGAGGTCTTCGCCGACCCCGACACCCGCGTCTGCGGTGTGCTGAGCCCGACCGCGGTCGCCGAGCCACGGGACGGCGGGATCGTGGTGAACGGCAAGTGGGCGTTCATCAGCGGCGCGCACCACAGCCAGTGGCAGCTGGTGCTGGCGATGGCGCCGACGCCGGACGGTTCCTCGCAGTGGCCGGTGATGGCTCTGGTGCCCATGTCGGACCTGCGGATCGAGGACGACTGGCACACCGCCGGCCTGCGCGGCACCGGAAGCGTCACGACCGTCGCGCAGAACGTCTTCGTGCCTGGTGACCGGGTGCTGCCGATGGTCGCGTTGTTGCAGGGGCAGTACGCGTCGGCGGCCAACGCGGGCAAGCCCCTGTTCCAGGCGCCGCTGATCGCCACCGGCTGCATCTCGTTCGCGGCCAGCGCCGTCGGCCTGGCCAAGGCCGCCCTGGAGTCGTTCCTGGACCGCCTGCCCGGCCGCAAGATCACCTACACCGACTACACCAGTCAGCGGGAGGCCCCGCTGACCCACCTCCAGCTGGCCGAGGCGACGTTGAAGGCCGACGAGGCCGAGTTCCACGCCGGCCGCCTGGCCGCGATGCTCGACGACAAGGGCGCAGCCGGCGAGCAGTGGACCGTGCTCGACCGGGTCACCGCGCGTGCCCTGCTGGGCCGGGTGCTGGCCCTGGTCAAGGACTGCGTCGAACTGCTCTACACCGCCAGCGGTGGTTCCGCCGTGTACGCCGGCGTGCCGATCCAGCGCATCGTCCGGGACGTGCAGGTGCTCAGCCTGCACGCCCTGATGCACCCGGACACCAACTTCGAGCTGTACGGCCGGGTCTTGGCGGGGCTGGAGCCCAACACGATGTACCTCTGACCGCCTCGTCGCGCCATCCCGGCGGACCGACCACGTCACCACCACCGTCACGAGAAAGGAAGTCCGGGATGGACGCGACCCGGATCGACCCGGTAGGGACCGGCGCCGGGCCCGACCGCCGCCGGTGGGCGGCGCTCGTGCTGCTGTGCGTCGCCAGCTTCATCGTGATCCTCGACTCGCAGGTGGTCATCCTCGCCCTGCCGTCGATCCAAAAAGGACTGTCGCTGTCGCCGGCACAGGCGCAGTGGGCGTTGACCGCCAACGCGGTCACCTTCGGTGGACTGCTGCTGCTGGGCGGTCGGGCGGCCGACCTGCTCGGCCGGCGCCGGATCTTCCTGGTCGGCGTCGCGCTCTACCTGGTGACCTCGCTGATGTCCGGACTGGCCTGGGACGGCGGTGTGCTGGTGGCCGCCAGAGCCGTGCACGGCCTGTCGTCCGCGCTGATGGTGCCCAGCGCGCTGTCCATCCTGATGAACACCTTCCCGAAGGGACGGGAGCGAAATCGGGCGGTGGCCTCATGGTCGGCCGTCGGCGGGGTCGGCGCGGTGATCGGGCTGCTGGTCGGCGGCGGCCTCACCACCGGCCTCGGCTGGCAGTGGGTCTTCTTCGTCAACGTCCCGGTCGTACTGGCCGTGCTGATCGCGGCGCCGTTCGTGCTCAGGGAGAGCCGGGCCACCGGGCAGCGGCGCACGTTCGACGTGGCCGGCGCGGCCGTCGTCACAGCCGCCCTGGTCGCCCTGATCTACGCCACGGTCAACGGTCCGGCCGCCGGCTGGACCAGCACCAGCACCCTCGGCCTGTACGCCGCCGCCGTCGTGCTCGGCGCGCTGTTCGTGCTGATCGAGAACCGCAGCGCCGCACCCCTTGTGCCGCTTGGGTTCTTACGGCGGCGCACGGTGCTGGTCGGCAACCTGCTGATGGTGCTCGGTGCGACGGTCGTGTGGGGCGAGGGACTGCTGGTCTCCCTGCACACCCAGCAGGTCATGGGATACACGGCCTTCCAGTCCGGCCTGGCCAGCGCGGCCATGCCGATCACGTCGGTCGCCGGCGCCTACGTCGGGCAGGCCATGGTGACGCGGTACGGCTTCCGCATCCCGCTGTGGCTGTCGGCGATCCTGTTGGCGGCCGGTTGCCTGCTGCTGGCGTCGCTGCCCGTGCACGCCGCGCTGGCGACCGACATCCTGGTGCCGCTGGTGGTGTTCGGCGCCGGGCAGGGCGCGGGCAATGCCGCCACGCAGATCGTGGCGCTGACCCGGGTGGCGGAGCCGGAGTCGGGCCTGGCGTCCGGTCTGATCTCGGCGGTGTTCCAGATCGGCGGGGCGATCGGCGCGGCCGTCGTGACGACGGTCGCGGCCGCGGTGACCGCCGGCTCGACCGCGCCGAGCGACCTGGCGGCGGGCTTCCACGCCGGGTTCTTCGTGTTGGCCGGCCTGTGCGTCGGCCTGATCGCGCTGGCCTTTCCGTTGCGGCGAACCGAATGAGCTGTGCCGATTGACGAGGCCCGCCGGTCGTGTCGCCGGCGGGCCTCGTCGCTCGATCAGCTGGCCGGTTCGTCGCCACCGGCCATGACCCGGCTGTTCAACACCACCACGGCCAGCAGCGGCAGCAGGCCGGTCAACGTCCAGAAAAGACTGATGCCCTGGGCGGACCACCCGATCAGCGCCGGCCCGATGAGCAGGCCGGCGTAGGTGAAGGTGGTGAACCGCGACAGGAAGGTGGCCGCCCCCGGGCCGTCGCCGCCGGCGTGCCCGACGGCGCTGAAGATCAGCGGCAGCAGCACCGACTCGCCCAGGCCGAGCAGGGCGAAGCCGGCGATCGCCAGCGGTGGCGAGGGCACGAGCAGCGCGACGGCGAGCCCGGCCAGCGCCACGACGCCGTTGAACCGGAACAGGGTCGGCCGGCCGAACCGGGTGTTGAGGCGGTCGCCGATCAGTCGGCCGGCGGTCTGGCAGGCGGTGAACGCGGTGTAGCCCAACGCCGCGACGGTCAGCGTGGCGCCACGGGAGTCGTGCAGGAAGATGCTGCTCCAGCTGCTGACGCCGGATTCCAGCAGCAGCACGATGAAGCCCATCAGCCCGAAGACCACCACGGTCCTGGTCCAGCCGGACCGCCATGTCGCCCGCGGCTTGGGGTCGCCCGGGGACTTCTCGACCCGGTCCGCCGACGGCGGCAGCAGCCACCAGCTGACCGCCGTGCCGACGACGATCAGCACGCCGCCGAACCACAGGAAGTGCGGGGCCGGGTTGATGCCGCCCTGGATCACCGCGGCGCCGATGAGGGCCGCGGCGACCGAGCCGAGGCTCCACGCGGCGTGACAGCCGTTCATGATCGGCTGTTTGAGCGTGCGCTCCACGGCCACGGCGTGCGCGTTCATCGAGACGTCCAGCAGACCGTGCACCATGCCCATCAGCAGCACGGCGACCACGACGCCGCCGAAGTTCGGCGACAGGCCGATGCCGAACAGCGTCAACGGCAACACCACCAGGGCCAGCCGCATCACGCGGGCGCTGCCGAACCGGGCGACCAACGGGCCGGCGAACTGCATGGTGGGCAGGGCCGCCGCGCCGAACAGCGTCAGGATGATGCCGAGCTCGCCGTCGGTCAGGCTCAGGCCGGCCTTCAGTGACGGCAGCCGGACGGTGTAGGTGGACAGCAGCGCCCCGTTGAGGAAGAACACTGCTGTGACGGCCCATCGGGCGTGCCGGGCGACACCGTCGGCCAGCACCGGCGCTGATTCGGTCCGTTCACTCATGCGGCGACTCCACAATGGACGGGAAATCGACGTGCCGGCCGATCCGGCGGGCCTCGGCGGTCAGTTCGTCGCCCCACCGTGGCCACAAGCCGGCCAGCCGGGCGGTGATGACGACCCGGTCGACGGACTGGTCGGGCAACGGCGTGCGCAGGCCGATGGCGTGATATCTGGCCTGGCCGTCGACCGGCGGCGCACTGTCCACAAGGGACTTGTCGAACTCGAACAGCACCGCGGCCGATGGCAACGCCGCGCTGCCCGCGCCCAGCACCGCCACCCGTTCCCCGGCCGCCGCGACGATGTCCGGCGCCTCGACGTCCCGTGCCTGTTCCGTCCACGCCAGCAGGTCGCGGTAGTCGCGCTCCCAGTCCAGGAATCGGTCCGACGCGACCAGCGCGTAGCCCATCTCGACCGCGGGCTCGGGGAACTTCCGCCAGAACAGCGCCATGTTCTCGGTGAAGTCGCGCATCCGGGTCGGCACGTCCCGGTCGTGCGGCGACTCGATGACCCAGGCGTCCCGGCTGTACCGGAACGACAGGCCGTGCCGGGCGAACCGGTAGGCGATCTCGAGGTCCTCCGCGCCCCACCGAACCATGCTCTCGTCGAAACCGCCGACCGCCCGGAAGTCGTCGGCGCGGATCGAGAAGTTCACCGTGAAGAACAGCGTGAACGGCGCCGCGAGTCGGTCCATGTCGAAGTGGACGGCGGCCAGCGTGGGATGGCGGAGATCGAGGAACACCGGATCGTCCCGGTACCGGGCCAACACCTGTTCGGGCGGTTCGGAGGCCAGTGCGTCGGCCAGTCCGGCCGGCGGAGCCAGATCGGGGTTGAAGCCGTAGGCCGACCCGGCGACGGCCCGTCGCACCTCCTGGTCAGCGTGCTCGGCGAGATGCGCCCGCACCAGGTCGGGCCCCGCGTTCACGCCGGCGTCCAGGAAGATCAGCACCGGCGCCGTCGCCAGCCGGGCGCCGGCATTGCGGGCGATGCCCGCCCGGAAGCCGAGATCCTCCTGGTAGTGGTAGTCGACCCGGAGCCGGTCGGCGTAGGCGGCCACCACCGCCTTGGTGTCATCGGACGACCCGTCGTCGGCCACGACGACCTCGAACTCGTCGACCGGAATGCTCTGCCGGGTCAGCTGGCCGAGCAGCCGGCCGACCAGCGCGGCTCGGTTGTAGGTGGGAATGATCACTGACGCGCGCGGTGGCACGGCGGTCACCTCAGTACTCGTCGTGCAGCCGCAGCCACGGCTTCGCCGGGTCGCGTGGGCTGCCCTGCGGCGTCAGGTCGAGCCAGTTGTACGTGCCCAGCAGCAGATCCGTGCCCTGCGCGTACGACGAGTAGGTGTGGAAGACGGCGCCGTCGGCGTGCAGGAAGACGCTCACCCCGGGCTGCTCGCCCGCGGTGAACCAGGGCTGCCCGTTGGCCAGCAGCGTGGCCTTGTCGGTGAAGTTGTACTCCACCGGGGCGATGTCGTCGTCCAGGGTGACGTGGAAGTCGTAGTTGAAGTCACCGCCGTAGGACGAGTACCACGGCACCGACCAGCCCATTCGCTCACTGTGCCTGGCCAGCTTGGCCAGCGGCGCCCGGGACACCAGGGCGAGGGTGGTGTCGTGCGCGTGCAGGTGGGCCAGATGCCCGATGTTGTCGACCATGAACGAGCAGTGCGGGCAGCCGCTTTCCCAGCTGGGGTCGAACATGATGTGGTAGACGATCAGCTGCCGGCGTCCTTCGAACAGGTCGAGCAGCTCCACCTTGCCCTGCGGCCCCTCGAAGTAGTAGCTCTTGTCCAGCCGGACCATCGGCAGCGCACGCCGCCGGGCGTTGAGCTCCTCGCGGGCGGCGGCCGCCTCGTCCTCCTTGACCAGCAGCTCCTGCCGGGCCGCCAGCCACTCCTGTCGGGAAACCACCTGTGGCAGCGTCATCGGGGTCCTCTCTCTCGCTGTCACAGGTAGGTCGGCGCCGATGACGCGGCGGCGACAGTCCTGCGGAGGAGATTTCCCCGGATGTCACTCCCAGAACGGGCGCAGCTCGATCGTGCCCCGTCGGACCCCCGGGTGCTGCGACGCCACCTCGATGGCTTCGGCCAGGTCGGCGCAGTCGAGCACGTCGAAGCCGGCCATCTGCTCCTTGGTCTCGGCGAACGGGCCGTCCGAGACCATCAGCTCCCCGTCCTGTGTGCGCAGCGTGGTCGCGTCCGCGGCCAGCCGCAGGCGGTCGCCGAGCACCCGCACCCCGCGCTCGTCCATCCGGGCGGCCCATGACCGAACCTCCCGGATGTGGGCCTCGATCTCCTCGGGTGTGGCCGCCAGCGACTCGTCGACGCAGACCATCAGCAGGTACTTCACGGCTGGAACCCCCTGTCGTGACCGGTCGTCGGCAACGTACCAGTAGCGGCCCGGGGCGCGGTGTCGGCCGACAGCCGGTCCCGTTCCCCGGGCCGCTCGGAATATGTCACCCGATTGCCCGATAAGGCATCACGTGGTGGCGGCGCCTTCCGCGTGGTTGAACTCGTAGCCGACACGTTCCGGCCCACCTGCGACGAAATCGGTGATGACGCTCGGGTTGGCGTGGATGTTCACCATCACCGCGTTGTCGGTGCCGACATTGGTGAAGGTGTGCGGCACGCCTGCCTCGACGATGCAGATCTCGTTCTGGTCGGTGGTCCGCACCTCGCCGCCGGCCTCCAGCTCGATCCGGCCGTGCACGATCACGAACACCTCCTCGTACGGGTGCACGTGGCGCTTGGGTCCGTCACCTGGTGGCAGGTCGACGATGAAGGCCGAGACGGTGACGCCGTCGTGCTTGCTGCCGTCGAAGATGCGGGCCATGATCTCGCCGTTCATCCGGACGGACGGCAGGTCCGCCGTGCTCACTACCTGCATGGGATTGCCCTTCCTCTACTGGGATGTGGAGGACGCGTGGGGAGGCTGTCGAACTTCTCGCTCGACGAATCGAGTGAAGCAGAAGGGAAGTCACGCCTCCAAGCGGACTTGAGGAAGTATCGGTTGTTGCCCGATAGGGCGAGCAAGTGTCGGGTTTGCCGGCGGCAAGTTGACACAATGAGCGCCGGTGACTTGTCGGCCGGTTCGGCGCTTGGTGTCGTAGGTGAGAGCGAAACGCCCGTCCACCGACTCCGCAATGAGAAAAGGGTGCACTCATGACTGACGAGCTCAAAGGAAAGCGCGCCGTCGTCACGGCCGGAACGCGTGGCATCGGCCTGGGCGTCGTCGAACGGTTCCTGGAGGAAGGCGCGAGCGTCGTGGCGCTGGCCCGCAACGAGGCGCCGCAACTGCCGGCCGAGGCGACCCTGGTGCGGGCCGACCTCAGCACCCTTGCCGGGGTGCAGTCGGCCGCCGAGGCGGCGACCAGTGTGCTCGGCGGCGTGGACGTGCTGGTCAACTGCCTCGGCGGCGGACCGGAAAGCGGCCTGCAGCCGTTCTTCGGCGGCAGCTCGACGATCCCCGACGAGTTATGGGTCTCGGTGCTGCAGACGGCGTACCTGGCGGCGGTGCGGCTGGACCGCGCCCTGCTGCCCGGCATGATCGCGCAGGGCTCCGGCTCGATCATCGAGGTCGCCGCGAACGCCGCCCGGCGGCCGATTCCGGCGCTGCTGCACTACTCCACGGCCAAGGCCGCCGTCACCCACTACGCCAAGGGCCTGGCCACCGAGGTCGC
This sequence comes from Kutzneria sp., assembly GCA_035492655.1. Classification (GTDB taxonomy): domain Bacteria; phylum Actinomycetota; class Actinomycetes; order Mycobacteriales; family Pseudonocardiaceae; genus Kutzneria. Next base: position 48,897 of record DATJJB010000803.1, read on the forward strand.
GCCGACCGGGGTGCGGGTCAACGTCGTGTCGCCCGGCCTGACCAGGACGCCGACCATCGACGAGCTGGTCGCGCTCATCGTCCAGGACGGCGGCCAGCAGCCGGCCGAGGTGCACCAGATGTTGCGGGAGATGGAAAGCGCGCCGCTGCCCGGGGAGAACACGCCCGAGGACGTGGCCAACGTGGTCGTGTTCCTGGCCTCGGACCGCGCGTCCCGGGTCACCGGGGCCAACTACGTGGTCGACGCCGGCTCCCTGCTCCAGCTGTGACCGACGCGCCCCGAGCCGACACATGTCCATAGTGGACCGACGAGATGGTCGACCGGTCGACAACGGGCCGTACACAGCAATCGGCCCCACCTGAATAGCCAGGTGGGGCCGATTGTCGCAATGTGCGGCGCCAGGGACTCGAACCCCGAACCCGCTGATTAAGAGACCGCGTGGTTTCGTATCGGGTGGTGTCGGACAGGTACGCAGCATGTCGTTCTCGCAGGTCGTGTCAAAGCCGGTGTGTCGGTGTCTGCCACGCCGTGACAGCACATCCGCCGCGGCCGAGCGACCACGGAGCAACCAAGTACGGTGCAGTGAGGGGGTTTCCGTGGGCTCAAGTGGTGGATGTCGCATTTCTACTGCCTTTCCACAGTGGTCGCTATACGCTCTGGCACCTGTCTTTCCGGTAGTGATGTGACGTGACATCGCCGCTTTGTTCCGTCGATGTCGGAGGCCGATCGTCGGCGCTACGGGGCCCGCCGGATCGCGTGCCTCGCGGTCCGGTCATCGCGAGTCGGCCTGCTGAATCACGGCACGGTGCGAGTCGATGAGCTCACGGATCAGAACAAGCGCATCAGGACGTCGCCCGCTGATGCCCAGCGCTCCGACGTGTCTACATCCAACCCAGCGCGGACTGACGCATGCGGCGCAGACGCCCGACTCTCGTGCCTTACCGACCCTGGTGTTCAGCCAGCCGCGCGCTAGCTGTA
>DATJJB010000804.1:0-2928 GCA_035492655.1 Kutzneria sp.
TGCTCCCGCTCAGCGGTGACGACAACTACCAGCAGGTGGCGCTGCCGTTCCCGGTGACGTTCTACGGCCAGCAGTACACCAGTGCCTGGGCCGACACCAACGGCGTGCTGAGCTTCGTCCAGCCCGGCGGCTCGGCCTGGAACCACGGCGCGATCCCGTCGGTCGCCGCGAGCGGCAAGGCCAACGGGGCCGTGTACCCGATGTGGTCCGATCTCAACGTCGACGCCTCGGCGAGTGTGCGGACGGCGGTGACCGGCACCGCGCCCAACCGGCAGTTCATCGTCGAGTGGCGCAACGTGCAGTTCTTCGACAACGCCTCGGCGCGCGTGTCCTTCGAGACCGTGCTGTCGGAGAACAGCGACATCGCGGTCGCCTGGAACAACATCGACGCGCTCGCGATCGAGCAGGGCGCCAACTCCACCGTCGGCATCGAGAACGCGGCCGGCACCGTGGCGCTGCAGTACTCGCTGAACCAGCCGAACCTGCGCTCCGGCAACGGCGTGCTGTTCCAACCGCCGACCGCACCGCCGCCGCCCCCCGGCAACTCGCTGACCGGCAAGGTGACGGTGACAGGCTCGGGCGCCAACCTGGCCGGCGCGCGGATCGCGCTGACCCCGGGCGGCGCGACGGCGACGACCGCGGCCGACGGGACGTACCGTATCGACGGCCTGACGGCGGGCACCTACACGGTCGCCGCGACCGCGCCCGGCGGCCAGACCGCCGGCGGTAGCGCCACGGTCGGCTCGGGCGGGGCCACGCTGAACCTGTCGATCGCCCTGACCGACTCGTTCGGCTACACGGCAACGCCCGGCGCCCGCGCCTGGATCCCGGCCGACCAGACCGTGCTCCCGCTCACCGGCGACGACAACTACCAGCAGGTCACGCTGCCGTTCCCGGTGAAGTTCTACGGCACGACCTACACCAGCGTCTGGGTCGACACCAACGGCGTGGCGAGCTTCGTGCAGCCCAGCGGCTCGTCGTGGAACCACACGGCGATCCCGTCGGCGGCGGCGAGCGGCAAGGCCAACGGCGCGGTCTACCCGTTCTGGGAGGACCTGAACGTCGACGCCTCGGCCAGCATCCGCACGGCCACTACCGGCACGGCGCCCAACCGGCAGTTCGTGATCGAGTGGCGCAACGTGCAGTTCTTCGAGGCCGCTGGCACCCGCGCGTCCTTCGAGATCGTGTTCTCGGAGAACGGCGACATCGCGGTCGCCTGGGCCGACATCGACGGGACAACGTTCGAGCAGGGCGGCGCGGCGACGGTCGGCATCGAGAACCAGGCCGGCACGGTCGCGCTGCAGTACTCGCTCAACCAGCCGGTGCTGCGCAACGGCAACGGCGTGCTGTTCCACCCGCCGGCGTAGCGATCTTGCTCCGGTGACTGTCCGACAGGGCCCGCTCCGTGCGTCTCGACGGGGCGGGCCCTGCAACTTGCTTACTTTGTCGGACCTTGCCCCAATGCCGCTTAACGTGAGTTGATCATGCTGCCCCGGGGCCGGATGGGGTACAGCGCGATCGTGGCCGGCTGACCCACGCCCGGACTCGCCGGCTGGCCGGTCCGGCCGCCGCCGAGCCCTCGACCGGGCCCGTGCGCGTCCGCCCCGCCGACGGTAGCGGCAGTACCCCAAAAGGGGAATCGACACTGCCACTCGACGGTGATGTGGTCATGGGGCCGCGCTGGGAGCGTCAGCACCGTGATTTCCAGGAGGCGAAAGCATCAGCTCGCGGCCGTGCTGTGTACCGGGGTCATCGCGCTCGCCGGGTGCTCCGGCAACGGCGGGCCGAACGCGGGGGCGTCGCCGACGCCGTCCCTGACCGACGCGCAGATCCAGGCCGTCGTCAACGAACTGGTCCAGTGCATACGCGACAACGGTGCTCCGGGTATGCCGGACGTGCGGGTCGAGAACGGCAAGATCATCCAGCCGGACGAGAACTCGGTCGACGAGACGACCAAGCAGAACGCCGAGTCGGCGATCGACGCGTGCGCCTCCATCCGCGACCGGCTGCCACCGTCGGTGTTCGAAGAGGGCGGCTCGCAGAGCGAGCCGGCCGACGACGGGCCCGGGCCGCAGGACGTGCCGGCGCTGCGCAAATTCAGCGAATGCATGCGCGAGAACGGGGTGCCGGAGTGGCCCGACCCGAAGGCCGACGGCTCGTTCCCGTCCGGGAGCGTCCTGGCGACCGAGGGCAAGTCGCCGCGCATCATCGCCGGCTTCCGGGCCTGCCAGGAGTACTACAGCGGCAAGTTCCGGACGTCGTCATGAGCGGGCGCAGGAGAGTTCGGCGGGTGGGGATGGCCGTGGCGGCGACCGCGTTCGGCGTGGCGGCCGCCGGCGCCGGCACGGCGGTGCTCGGCCGGCCGCATCCGGCGGCACCGGCGGCGCAGGTGAGCACGAACACCGCGGCCGTGACACGCGGTCCGGTGGCCGAGCGCACGCGGTTCAGCGGCATGCTCGGCTTCGACGGCACGTACCAGGTGGTACACCAGGGCGAGCCCGGGATTGTGACGGCGATGACCGAGGCCGGCACGACGGTCGCCCGCGGTGGCGTCGTGTACGCGGTCGCGAATCACCCGGTCCGGCTGCTCTACGGGGCGGTGCCGGCGTACCGCGACCTGGCCGCCGGGGTGACCAACGGCCCCGACGTCAAGCAGCTGGAGGAGAACCTCGTCGCGCTCGGCATGGACCCGGGCAAGCAGATCGTGGTCGACGAGAAGTTCACGGCGGCGACCGCGGCGGCGATCCGGCGGTGGCAGGCGAGCTGGGGGCTGCCGGCGGCGCAGCGTACCGGCCGGCTGCCGCAGGGGTCGGTCGTGTTCGCGTCGGGTCTGCTGCGCATCGCGCAGGTCCAGGCGCCGGTGGGTGCCGCGGCGGCACCGGGCCAGCCGGTGCTCTCCGCGACGTCCACCAACCGGGTGGTCACCTC
>DATJJB010000805.1:0-3204 GCA_035492655.1 Kutzneria sp.
CCCCAACCGGTACCGTCGGTCCGGCCGGCAAAGGACTTGCACCGGCCGTCGGGCGAAAGCCCACGCTGGCGCGAGAACTCCACGAACGTCTCGGGCGTCGCCATCACGGTCACGCCACCAGCCAGGGCCAGCGAGCATTCGCCGGTGCGCAGCGCCTGGATCGCCCAGTGCAGTGCGACCAGCGACGACGAGCACGCGGTGTCCACGGTGACGGCCGGACCCTCCAGCCCGAACACGTACGAAACCCGGCCGGAGGCAATGGATCCCGTGTTGTTGTTGGTCACGTAGTCGTGGTACATCATGCCGGCGAACACGCCGGTGTCGCTGCCCTTCAGCGACGCCGGGTCGATGCCGGCCCGCTCGAACGTCTCCCACGCGGTCTCCAGCAGCAACCGCTGCTGCGGGTCCATGATCAGCGCCTCGTTCGGGCTGATACCGAAGAACGCCGGGTCGAACTCGGCCGCGCGGTGCAGGAAGCCGCCCTCGCGGGTGTAAGTGCTGCCCGGCCGCTCGCCACTCGGATCGTAGATCCGCTCGGTGTCCCAGCCGCGGTCGACCGGGAACTCGGAGATCGCGTCCACGCCGTCGAACACCAGCCGCCACAGGTCCTCCGGCGACGCGACGCCGCCGGGATAGCGGCAGGCCATGCCGACGATGGCGACGGGCTCGTCGGACGCCGAGGTGGTGGCGACGATCGCCGCACCCGGCCCGTCGCCGCCGAGCACCTCGCCCAGCAGATAGTGGGCCAGCGCCACCGGCGTCGGGTAGTCGAACACCATGGTCGCCGGCAGCCTGATGCCGGCTTCCTCGCTCAGCGCGTTGCGGAACTCCACAGAGGACAGTGAGTCGAAACCGAGTTCGTTGAACGCCTTCTCCGGCTCGATCGCCTCCGGCCCGGCGTGACCGAGCACGGCGGCGGCCTCGCGGCGGATCACGTCCAGCACGGCGGCCAGCCGCTCCTCCACCGGCAATCCGGCGATCCGCTTCTGCAGCGCGCCGGCCGTGGTGGCACCGCCGGCGACCCGGCGGCCGGCGCGGACGAGGCCATGGAACACGGGCGGCAGCCGGTCGGCACCGGCCGCGTTCAACGCCCGGATGTCGAGCCGCATCGGCACCAGCGCGGCGGCGTCGCTGCCGCAGACCGCGTCGAACAGGGCCAGTCCCTCATCCGCCGACAGCCCGAGCACGCCGGTCCGTCGCATTCGCGCCGTGTCGACGTGGTCGCCCATGCCGTCGTCCCAAAGGCCCCAGGCCAGCGACAGGCCGGGCAAGCCCTCGGCCCGCCGCTGTTCGGCCAGCGCATCCAAGTACGCATTCGCGGCGGCGTAGTTGCCCTGCCCGGGCGCACCGATGACCCCGGCAGCTGAACTGAACAGTACAAATGCACTGAGGTCCAGACCCCTGGTCAGCTCGTGCAGGTGCCACGCCGCGTCCACCTTCGGCCGGAACACCCTGTCCAGCCGTTCCGGCGTCAACGCGGAGATCACGCCGTCGTCGAGGACACCGGCGACGTGGATCACGGCCCGCAGGTCGTCGGTGATCACCTCGGCCAACGAGTCCCGGTCGGCGGCGTCGCAGGCGGCGACCATGACCGTGGCTCCGAGTTCCGTCAGCTCCGTCCGCAGCTCCGCGGCACCGGGGGCGTCCAGGCCACGTCGGCTGGTCAGGACCAGGTCGGTGACGCCGTGATTGGCCACCAGGTGCCTGGCCAGCTTCGCGCCGAGACCGCCGGTGCCGCCGGTGATGAGCACCTTGCCGGTAAAGGGATTTGTCGACTCCGGCAGCGGCGCCCGGACCAGGCGCGGGACTTCGATCTTGCCGTCCCGGATGCGGAGCTGCGGCTCGCCGGCCCCGATCACCTGCGGCAGCACGGTGTTCACGTCGACGCCGGGCTCCAGGTCGACCAGCACGAACGGCTCGGGGTTCTCCGACTGCGCCGACCGGACCAGGCCGGCGACCGCCGCGCCGACGAGGCCGCCGCGGGTGACGATCACCAACTGCTCGCCGGTCTGGAGCTCGGCCAGCGTCGAGTAGGTGGCCTCGCGGACGTCGCCGGTCGGCTCGACGATGCGGAAGCCTTCCACCGCACCAGGGTTGACGGTGATCGGCGTCCAGTTGACCCCGAACAGCGAGTCGCCGGTGCGGCGCGCGCCGACCTGCTCGATCGCGACCGGCCGCAGCATCAGGGAGTTCACCGACACGACTGCGCCGCCGGCCGGGTCGGCCGCGCGCAGTGTGACCACGCCGTCGCCGGTCGGTTTGACGTGCACACGCAGCGCCGACGCCCCGGTGGCGTGCAGCGCGACGCCGGCCCAGGCGAAGGGCAGCACGGCCTGCTCGCCGACGATGCCCGTGAGGCCGATGGCGTGCAGGGCCGAGTCCAGCAGCGCCGGGTGCACGCCGTAGCCCGTAACGTCTGTACCGTTAGGCAGCGCGACTTCTGCGAACACCTCGTCGCCGATCTTCCAGGCGTTGTGCAGCCCCTGGAAGGTCGGACCGTAGACCAGGCCGGCTGCGGCCAAGTTGTCGTAAAGGCCTTCCAGGTCAACGGGTTCCGCGCCAGCCGGCGGCCAGGTCGCCAGGTCGAACGCCGGGGCCGGCGCGTTGCCGATCGCGGCCGTGGCGTGCTTGGTCCACGAGCCGTCGTCGTCGCCACGGGAGTACACGGTGACCTGGCCGTCGGCGACGACGAGCTGGAGGGCGACACCGCCGGACGGGGGCAGGACGAGCGGGGCCTCCAGGGTGAGGTCCTCGATGACGTCGCAGCCGACCTGGTCGGCCGCGCGCAGCACGAGTTCGACGATGCCGGTGCCTGGGAACAGGATCGTCTCGCCGACGGCGTGATCACCCAGCCAGGACTGGGATCCGACGGCGAGCCGGCCGGTGAACACGACGCCGTCGGACTCCGGCGCGCCGAGGATCGCGCCGAGCAGCGGGTGCTCGGCCGACTCGAGACCGGCCGACTGCACGTCGCCGAGCCCGGACGCGGCCCCAGCCCACGCCTCCTTCAGGTAGTTGGTGGTGCTGATCCAGAACGTCTGGTGCTGGAACGGGTAGGTCGGCAGCTCGACGCGCTGCGCGCCGGTGCCGTCGAAGAACGTGGCCCAGTTCACCCCGACGCCGTTGGCAAACGCTTGCGCCACACCGGAGACCAGCTCGCGCTCCTGGTCGCGGTCACGCCGTTGGGTCGCCACGAACACCGCG
>DATJJB010000806.1:0-4863 GCA_035492655.1 Kutzneria sp.
CTGGCGACGAACGAGCACGCCTTCTCCGGTTTCTGGGGACCGAAGGGGCGGCACTGGATGTCCCGCCTGCTTGAGGTCGTCCGGTCCGAGCTGGCGGCCGAACGTGCTGGCATCACACTGATGCCACCCACTCCTCGATGAGCTCGGCCAACACGGACAGCGGCACCGGCCCCTCGCCGAGCACGGCCTCGTGGAAGTCGCGGATGTCGAACCGCGAGCCGAGTCGAGCCTCGGCGTCCCGCCGCAGCCGCTGGATCTCCAGGCGCCCCACCATGTACGCCAGCGCCTGCCCGGGGGCGGCCAGGTAACGGTCCACTTCGGACACAACGAGATGGGGCGCCATCGGGGTGTTGGCCAGCAGGTAGTCGATGGCCTGCTGCCGTGACCAGCCCTTGGCATGCAGGCCGGTGTCGACCACGAGCCGGCCCGCCCGCCGGGAGTCCATCATCAGCATGCCGAGCCGGGACAGATCGTCGCTGTACAGCCCCATCTCGTCGGCCAGCCGCTCCGAGTAGAGCGCCCAGCCCTCCCGGTACGCGGTGACGGACCCGGTGCGCCGCAACATGGGCAGCTCGGTGCGGGACTCGGCGTTGGTGACCTCGAAGTGGTGCCCGGGCACGGCCTCGTGGAACGACGTGACCTCGTTCCGGTACCGCACGGACTCCGCGGGCAGCGCCGTGTTGACGTAGTACGTGCCGGGTCGCGAGCCGTCCAGGGTGCCGTGTCGGTAGGCCGGCGGTGTCGACGCCGGCACGGACGGTGGATACGGGGACACGGCGCAGGAAGTGGCCGGCAGCCGGTGGAACCAGGCCGGGGCGGCAGCTTCGGCCCGGCGCACCGCGACCTCGGCGGCGGCGACCATCTCCTCGGCGTTCGACCACCGCAGCGCCGGATCGTCCCGCAGCCGGTGGAAGATCTCCTGGAGGTCGGCGACGCCGAAGACCGTCGACCCGAGCTGACGGTATTCACGGGCGAGCCCGTCGATCACGTCCAGCCCGATCCGGTGCAGCTCGTCGGGCGTCGACGCCGTGGTGGTGTGCTGGCGGACCGTGGCCGCATAACGCTCGTCGCCGCCGGGCAGCCAGCACATGCCGGCATGCGCCGTGTCCCGGCCGCGCGGCAGCAGCTCGGCGGCCAGGAAGTCCCGGTACGCCTTGATCGCCGGCGCGACCGCGGACACCACGACCGGCCGGCACGCCTCGGACCGGATGAAGGAGTCCACAGTGGCCAGATGGCCGTCGAGGAACTCGATGGCCTGCCGCACGAGGTGCGCCACCGGGGTGAGCCCGTCGGCCAGCCCGGCCCGCTGCCGCCGCGCGATGGTCTCGAGCGCGGTCGGCACGGCGGCCAGCCGGGTGGGGAAGTCGTCGGTGAGCGGCACGTCGCTCAGCGACGTGAGCAGTCCGGCCACCGGCGTCAGTATCAGGTTGCTGACGGTGAACTCCAGATAGCGGCCCTCGATCTGCGCGGCGGTCGACTCGGCTTCGTGCTGGATGGCCCGTTTGGTGAGCCGGTCGGACGGGCTCAGGCTCTCGTCCGGGATGGCAAGGGCCTGCTCGGCGATGGCCGTGACGGCGGCGAGAAACCGCTGCTCGGCCGCGGCGCTGAAGTCGGTGAGCCGGTCGTCGTGACCGGGGATGCCCATGAAGCTCGCGGCGATCGGAAACCGCTCGAGAAGCAGGTCGAAGAGGTTGTCGGCGAGGTCGGTGACGGCTGACATGTTTCCCCCGGGCAGTAGATGTCAGTGGGGGAGGACACGACAGCGTAAAAAACTGGCGTTATGCTTGTGTGCCTCGGTTCCCCCGGCGGCGACCCTACCGGGAACGCCCCTCCGCCGGGCGGCGCCGACGGGCACCCCGATCGCCGCGCCCACCCCTACTCGCGGCTCGAGCGGAAGCACCCTGGATCGGTCCGACCTTGGCCAGCGCGCCGTGAATCTGCGGTGACTAACCGACTGTCTGAGACGTACGTCCGACCGATCCGCGGTTTTCCCTCGGCGAGCCCGGATGTAACCGTGTGACCTGCGGATTCGATATGTCAGATGACGGCGTCGTCGCCCCGATACACCAAGATCTGGCGGAGCGGTGGATCTGTCACCTGAAGGGAGGTTAGGTATGGCTAACCTTCTAGAGAACCCCTATAAACCGAACATAAGATCCCTAAACTTGGTTGAGTCCAAGGTTGCGCTCAGGCAGAGTGATGTTGGCCACAGCGAAGTGGAGACACTGAGGGAAGCCGGAACGACATGAGAGCTGGGGAGTGAGAACCCATGGGACGACTGGACATCGACGACAGCCCTCGCACCTGGAGCTGGAACTGGGGCGAGGAGGACGGCGACGGGCAGGAGCTGCCGCAGCAGAGCCTGGTCTGGAACGCCGACCGTGAAGACGGCTACGAGCCACTCATCATGCGCGGCTTCGAGTAACCGAACCGCCCGCTGGCCTTCCCCGGCCACCAGCTCGGGGCGGGACACCACGTGATGACGGACGTGCTCCCACGCGAAAGTGAGGGGCACTGCGGCTACCGCCGCCAAGTCGATGTCGTCGCACCCGACGGCAACGAGTCCTCCGGGCGTGATCGCCCGGAGCGCGCCGAACGCGAGCAGGTCGCCGGCACACCGCCCGACCGGCCTGCGCGTTCCGGCCACCACCCGCTCTCCGGTCACCGGAGACGATGTTCATCGCGCTCACCTCGACGGCCCGTGGCCCGTCGGGACCGCGCCCGGTAGCCACAAGCGCCGCGCGCCCCCGATTCCGGCGCTGCCGGCCCCGCGCGATGGACAGCGGGGGCCTCTCGGCATCCCGCACGCCGCGCGCCCGCAGCCATCGCATCGGCTCGGGCGCGGCGACCATCGACGTGATCACCTCCGTCGACCTCGTCGAATGCAGCCCCTCCGCCCTGGGGCACTGCTGTCTCCTCATCGGGTACTAAATCGTTTCAAAACTCAGATCCCCTGCTCACGTTGTGATGCTTGACACCATCGGGTCATAAGCGGCACGCTCCACGGGGGTGAGCGATTGAAACGATTTAGGAGGCGCGGGTGCGGGTCGACCTGGCGGCGGTCAGCAAATCCTTCGGCGCGGTGCAGGCGCTGCGCGAGGTGTCGCTGACACTGGTCCCGGGCCGGGCGCACGCGCTGCTGGGCGAGAACGGCGCCGGCAAGTCGACCCTGATCAAGGTGTTGGCCGGCGTGCACCGCCCGGACGCCGGCCAGCTGCTGGTGGACGGCGCGCCGACCCGGTTCGCCTCGCCGGCCGACGCCAAGGCCGCCGGCGTGGCCGTCATCTACCAGGAGCCGACGCTGTTCGGCGACCTGTCCGTGGCCGAGAACGTCGCCATGGGCCGACATCCGACCCGGCGCGGCGGCATGATCGACATCGCCGCCATGCGCGAGCAGGCCCAGCGGCTGTTCGAGCGGCTGGGCGTGGACATCGACCCCCGCCGGCCGGCCCGCGGCCTGTCCATCGCCGACCAGCAGCTGGTGGAGATCGCCAAGGCCCTCGGCTCGGACGCCCGCGTGATCGTCATGGACGAGCCGACGGCGGCGCTGTCCGGCGCCGAGGTGGCGCGGCTGTTCGGTGTGGTCGGCGCGCTGCGGGAGCACGGCGCCGCGGTGCTGTTCGTGTCGCACCGCATCGACGAGGTCTTCGAGCTGTGCCAGGACGCGACCGTGCTGCGTGACGGCGGTTTCGTGTGGTCGGGTCCGCTGGACGAGCAGACGCCGGACGGGGTCGTGCGGCTGATGGTCGGCCGCGACCTGGACGCGTTGTTCCCGAAACAGGACGTCGCCGCTGGCGAGACCGTGTTGTCGGTGCGTCGGCTGACCCGGGAGGGCGTGTTCGCCGACGTCACGTTCGCGGTCCGCGCCGGGGAGATCGTGGCGCTGGCCGGGCTGGTCGGGGCCGGGCGCAGCGAGATCGCCCGTGCCGTGTTCGGCGTCGACAAGGCCGACGCCGGCGAGGTCCTGGTGCGAGGCAACCGGATCCGCCCCGGCTCGCCCGGTGCGGCGATGGCCGCCGGCATCGGCTTCGTGCCCGAGGACCGACGGCAGCAGGGGCTCGTGCTGGCGGCGTCCATCGAGCGCAACACCGCCCTGGCCTCGCTGAACCGGTTGTCCCGCTTCGGTTTCATCCGCCGCTCGGCCGAACGGTCGCTGGCCCGGGACTGGGCCGTCCGGCTCCGGCTGACCTTCGCCCGGCTCAGCGACCCGGTCGGCGTGCTGTCCGGCGGCAACCAACAGAAGGTCGTGCTGGCCAAGTGGCTGGCCCGGCAGCCGCGGGTGCTGATCGTGGACGAGCCGACGCGCGGCATCGACGTCGGGGCCAAGGCCGAGGTGCACCGGCTGCTGTCCGAGCTGGCCGCGCAGGGCGTGGCGATCCTGATGATCTCATCCGAGCTGCCGGAGGTGCTGGGCATGGCCGATCGGGTCCTGGTCGTGCGGGAAGGCCGGCTGGTGGCCGAGTTCGGCCGGGCCGAGGCCGACGAGGAGCGGGTCGTGCTCGCGGCGACGGGGGTGGCGGCCGGATGATCACGGCAGCGCGAATGCAGGGAAGGACGCCTTACCTGCATTCAACGCAGGTAAGGCGTCCTTCCCTGCATCGGGGGGTGGGGCGGGATGAGCACTGTGCGTGAGCTCGGCATTCTCATCGCGTTGGCGATCGTCGTCGCCGTGACCGCTCTCGTGAACCCGCTCTTCCTGAGCGGGCAGGGGATTCGGGACCTGCTGCTGAACGCCTGCCTGGTGGCGTTGCTGACGGTCGGCCAGACGATGGTCGTGATCACTCGCAACGTGGACCTGTCGGTCGGCTCGGTGCTCGGGCTGTCGGCGTTCGTCACGGCCGACACGTTCGCGGTCGACCCGGC
>DATJJB010000807.1:0-2902 GCA_035492655.1 Kutzneria sp.
TGCTCGGCGGCCTGGCGTACGCGGGCAGCGGCTTCATGGTCATGTGGGTCGACTTCCCGCAGACGCGCACCGGCGCGTTCGTGCCCGCGCTGTTCTGGACGGTCGAACGCTTCCTGCAGTCGCGCCGGGTGCGCGACGCCGCGCTGATCGCCGTCCCGGTGGCCGCGATGCTGCTCGGCGGCTTCCCGTCGGTGACCGGCTACGCGGTGCTCACCGCCGGCTGTTACGCCGTCACCCGGCTGATCGCGCTGCACCGCCGCGAACCGCGGCGGATGATCTGGGGCGCGGGCGGCTGCCTGGGCGGACTGGTCGGCGGCGTGGGGCTGGTCGCCTTCGAACTGCTGCCGTTCCAGTCCTTCATGAAGACCTGGCTCATCATCGACCGCAGCCAGACCAGCGTGGACCACCTGCAGCCGACCACGCTGCTGACCATGATCGCGCCCTGGGCCTTCGGCACCGGGGACCCGAACCACGACGCCTGGTTCGCCGCCTCCAACGAGGTCGAGACGATCGCCTACCTCGGCGCCGCCGCCCTCGTGCTCGCCGTGGTGGCGATCGCGCTGCCGTGGCGGGCCAAGGCGCTGCTGCCCCGCTCCGTGTGGACGTTCACCGCCGCCGGCACCGCGGCCTGGCTCGTGCTCAACTACGTCGGCAGCGTCCCGCTCGCGGTGCTGCAGGACACTCCGGTGCTGCGCGTTCTGTTCGGCCAGAACTACATCGGCCGCTCGCGCTCGATCCTCGCCTTCCTGCTCGCCGTGCTCGTCGCGACCGGATACGACGTCCTGGTGCGTCGCCGGGAGACGGATGCCGCGGCGGCGACCGCCCACCGCCGGCGCTGGATCTGGCCGGCGGCAGTGGTGGCGGCAGTGCTCGCGGTGTTCGCGGCGGCGTTCGCGCACGCGGTGCACCTCGTGCACGGCACCGCGGCGAAGCAGCTCGGCCCGGGCGTCGCGATGAGCCTGTTCAAGCATCAGATCGCTTACGCGGCCGGATTCACCCTGGCCGCCGCCGCCTGCGTCGCAGTGCTCTGGCTCGCGCACAGCCGCCGCCGGCCCGCGCTCGACCAGGCCCGGGTGTGGGACACGGCCCGGTTCGCCGCCGCGGCGGCGCTGCCACTGCTGCTCGCCTGGCAGAGCAGCGCGTTCGCGTCGGAGTTCTTCCCCCGCTCGCCGTCGAACACGTTCTATCCGGTCACCGACACGCAGTCGTTCCTCGCGGCGAACCTCGGCGAGCAGCGGTACGCGTCCACCTCCACGGGCATGGTCTTCGGCACGAACAGCGCCTACCAGCTGCGCGCGGTCAACGGCCACAACTTCATCAACCAGAACTTCGCGACGATGATCGACGGGATCCACGACGGTCAGATCATCCACTCGACCTATATCGACTTCCTGCAGTTCAGCGCCACGGCGACGAGCCCGATCCTGGACCAGCTGGGCACGAAGTACTGGGTGACCGCGCTGTCCGACCCGGTGCTCGGCAGGTACGCGTTCGCGAAGACGGACGGCAGCACGGTGCAGCTCCAGCCGGGCCGGTCCGTCACGGTCGACCTCCCGATCACCGGTCCGCTGCGCGCCGTCGGCGTGACCCCGGTCGGCGACATCACCAAGAGCACGAGTGATTCGCTGAGCGTGGTGGTGCACAACCTTTCCGGCGCCACCGTCGCCAGCACCGACCGGCTGGCGAACACGCTGGCGGTCAAGATGGCGTCCGGTTCCCTGTTCGACGTGCCGGTCGCCGCGGACACCCAGCCCGGGGGCACGGGACTGACCGCCACCCTCACCTGGCACGGCAGCGCCCCGCTCACCGTGCAGGCGGACGCCGGCGCCCCCGCGATCACCGCCGTCGGCGGGTGGAACGACGGGCTGCGCCTGGTGCATGTCGGCTCCTCGGCGATCTACCAGCGGCTGCACGCCCAGCCGCGCATCCGCTGGGCCTCGCAGTCGACCGTCGTGACGGACCAGAAGCAGCGGATGGCGTTGCTCGAGTCCGGAAAGGTGGGCGCGAACCAGGTGGTGCTCTCCGCCGACGGTCCGGCCGCCGGCGGCGGCTCGGCCAGCGTGGGCATCGACACGGACGGCAACGACGAGGTCAGTGCCACCGTGGACGCGAAGAGCGCCGGCTACCTGGTCGTCGCCGACGCGGACCAGGCCGGCTGGTCGGCCTCCGTGGACGGGCACAGCGCCCCGCTGCGCGCGGCCGACCAGGGCGTCGTCGCGGTGCAGGTGCCGGCGGGCAGGCACGTCGTGAAGCTCAGCTTCGACCCGCCGCGCTTCACCCTCGGGCTCGCGCTCTCCGCCCTGTCCGCGGCCGGCCTGATCGCCGCCGTGGTGGGGGAGTGGTGGTGGCCGCGCCGCCGCCGGCGCACAGCCGCCCCGGAGGCCTGAGCCGTCTCGGGCGAATACGGGCCGGGCGAATACGAGCAGGATTATTACAAGACTGAGACACGGACCGGCCCCGGGGGCGATGCCTCAGGGGCCGGTTGAACAGCAGCGTCTTACCGCGGACGGCCAGCCTTTACCGAACCGTGCCCCATGGGCGTCGCTCTCCACACGCCGCCTATGATCGACTGACTATAATGACCGCCGTGCGTGCAGGGTGTGTTCTGAACCGGGCTGACTCCATCGTCGACGGGGGCCCCGTCGACGGTGTCGCCGCACTGAGAGCCGACTCCGCGACGGCCTGACCGCACCGGCCAGACCCGTCCGATCCGAACGTCCGAAAGGTCCTCGTGAAGGTCTTCGTCCAAGTTCCGTGCCTCAACGAGGAGGCGACGCTCCCCGCCGTTCTCGACAGCATTCCGAAGTCGATCCCCGGTGTCGACGAGGTGCACGTGCTTGTCATCGACGACGGGTCCACCGACCGCACCGTCGAGGTCGCCCGTGAGCACGGCGTGACGCAC
>DATJJB010000808.1:0-8007 GCA_035492655.1 Kutzneria sp.
CTGCGAGCATCCCGAGGCGCGCCCGGTGGACGGCGCCGCCTACACCCAGGCCGTGCTGAACGCCTTATGGGCCAACAAGAAGCTCTGGGACAACACCGTCGTGCTGATCGACTACGACGAGAACGACGGCTTCTTCGACCATGTGCCGCCGCCGATGGCCCCGGCCGGCACGCCGGGCGAGTTCATCTCCGGCAAGTCGATCGGCCTCGGCGCCCGGGTGCCGATGACGGTGATCTCGCCGTGGAGCCGCGGCGGCTGGATCAACTCCGAGGTCTCCGACCACACCTCGGTGATCCGTTTCATCGAGCAGTGGACCGGCGTGCACGAGCCGAACATCACCGATTGGCGCCGGGCCACCTGCGGCGACCTGACCAGTGCCTTCGACTTCGCGGCCAAGAACGTGACGATCCCGCTGCTGCCGGACACCGCCGCGCTGCGCAAGATCGCCGACGACACCCAGACCAAGCTGCCCAAGCCGGCCCCGCCGGCCACCGGCAAGCAGGTCACGCCGCTGCAGGACCAGGGCACGCGCCCGGCCCGCCCGCTGCCGTACCAGCCGGCCGTCACCACCTCGCTCTCGGCCGACAAGGGCACGCTGACCACCACGTTCGCCAACTACGGCACCGGCCAGCTCCAGCTGTGGGCGTTCCGCGCCGACGGCAAGACCGACGGGCCGTGGCAGTACGACGTGCCGGCCGGCAAGCAGGTCAGCGACACCTGGAAGATCTGGAGCTACGGCTACAAGTACAACGTCGCCGTGCACGGCCCGAACCGCTTCCGGTGGCAGTTCGCCGCCGACGTGAACAAGGCCGGCGCCATCGACGCCGTGGCCAGTTACACGGCCGACTTCAAGCTCAAGCTGGCGCTGACCAACCCCAGCACCGCCACGGTGAAGTTCACCGTCACCACCAACCACTACGGCAACGGCAAGCAGACCTTCACCGTTGCCGCCGGCAAGACCGTCAACACGACGTTCTCGCCGGTCGAGGGCTGGTACGACCTGAGCGTGACGATCGACGCCGACCCGGTCTTCCTGCGCCGCTACAGCGGCCACGTGGAGAACGGCCACCCCAGCATCACCGGTTGACGTGACCCCTGGGGGCGGCTACTTCAGCGCCCCCAGGTATCGCTCGGTGATGAAGTTCTGGGCCAGCCGGCCGATCGGGCCGCCGAGCTTGGTCAGCAGGGTGGCGTGCCGGGAGAAGGCCGTGACGGTGAAGGACACCGAGCCGTCGTCGTGCCGGTCGAGCACGAACGACTCCTCGCCGCATTCGGGGTGTCCGGGCAGTGTGCCGTAGCCGAAGCCCTGCCGGGTCGGCTCGTCGACGACGTAGACCACCCGGCACGGCACCTTGACCGGACCCAGCCGCAGCTCCACCACCGACTCCGGCTCGACCCGGGCCGAGGACGCCAGCACGCGGAAGCCGCTGGCCTCCTGCACCTGCCAGCCCAGCAGCCGGTCCGCCGCGTCGTCGAAGCCGGTGCTCAGCCGGACCCGGCGGCTGATCGTGCGATAACCGGGCGGCAGCGCGCCTGTGGTCGCGCCGACCTCGGCGTAGGTGAACGGCGCCGACTTCAGCTCGGCGGCACGGGCGGCGGACAGCAGTTGGACGGTCACAAGCCCATCCTCCTTCACACAGATCAGATGCCCCGAGGTCGTGGCCGACAAACCAGGTAGCACATCGCGACGAAAACGGGCGGTGAGCTGCCCCGGTTGCTCGGTGACCTGGACCACTACCTACTCTCGGACGAGTGAACTCGCTGGTGGACCTAGCGACGTCGGGGCCGCTGCTGCTGGCCGCGGCGGTTGCTCTGCTCGCCGGCGCGGTCTCCTTCGCGTCCCCGTGCTGTCTGCCGCTGGTTCCCGGCTACCTGGCCTACCTCGCCGGCCTGGTCGGCGCGGACGCCCCCGCGGTCGCCACCGACGAGCCGGTCAAGGCCGGCCGCTGGCGCGTGGTCGGCGCCTCGGGTCTGTTCGTCCTCGGTTTCACGGTCGTCTTCACCATCGGCTCCGTCACGCTGTTCGGATTGACCGATCTGTTGCTGCTCAACCAGGTATGGCTGCAGCGCATCGGCGGCGTGGTGACGATTCTGATGGGCCTGGTGTTCGTCGGCCTGGTGCCGGCGCTACAACGTGACCTGCGCCTGCACCGCAAGCCCCGGGTCGGCCTGCTCGGCGCGCCGGTGCTGGGCGCGGTGTTCGGGCTGGGCTGGACGCCGTGCGTCGGCCCGACTCTTGGCGGCGTGCTGTCGCTGACCGCCGGCACGCCGGTGGGCTCCATCGCGCTGCGCGGCATCTTCCTGATGCTGGTCTTCTGCCTCGGCCTCGGCGTGCCCTTCGTGCTGATCGCGATGGGCGCGCGCTGGGCGGTCCGGGTCACCGGCTGGCTGCGCCGGCACGTGCGCGGCGTGCAGCTGGCCGGCGGCGGCCTGCTCATCGTGGTCGGCGTGCTGCTGGTCACCGGCCTGTGGGGCGACCTGCTCGCGATCATCCAGAACAACTTCGCCACGAACGCCACGGTGCCGCTGTGAGGAACATGTTCGCGTACCTGCGCAACACCTGGCGTGGTCTGACCGCCATGCGTACCGCGCTGATCCTGCTGGCACTGTTGGCCCTCGGCGCACTGCCCGGCGCGTTGCTGCCGCAGCGGCAGCTGAACGTCAGCAAGGTCAGCGACTACATCACCCAGCACGGCTGGTGGGGCCGGCTGCTGGACACGCTGCAGTTCTACGACGTCTACGGCAGCGTCTGGTTCTCGGCGATCTACGTGCTGCTGTTCGTGTCGCTGGTCGGTTGCCTGACGCCGCGGCTGTTCGAGTACGCCAAGCAGGCCCGGCAGCAGCCGGTGATCACCCCGCGCAACCTGGCCCGGCTGCCACATCACGGCGAGTCCACTGTGGACGTCTCGGTGGACGACGTGGTCGAGGCCTCCCGCAAGCGCTTGCGGGGCTGGCGGATGGTGGTGCGCGACGAGGAGAACGGCGTCCGCACGATCAGCGCCGAGCGCGGCTACCTGCGCGAGACCGGCAACCTGCTGTTCCACTTCGCCCTGCTCGGCCTGATCGTCGCCTTCGCCTTCGGCAAGCTGTTCGGCTACGCCGGCCAGGTCGCGGTGATCGCCAACGGCAGCCAGTTCTGCAACTCCGGCCTGTTCGCCTACGACAGCTTCACGCCCGGCCTCAAGGTCGACGGCACCGAGCTGGATCCGTTCTGCATCAAGGTGAACAGCTTCAAGGCGACCTACCTGCCGGACGGCCAGGCCAACAGCTTCGACACCGATCTGCAGTACCAGACCGGCGCCCAGCTGAACTCGGACCAGTGGCAGTCCTACGACCTGCGGTCCAACCACCCGCTGCGCACCACGGGCGACCGGGTCTACCTGCTCGGCCACGGCTACGCCCCGCAGTTCACGGTGACCTTCCCCGATGGCAGCAAGCGCACCAAGGCCATCCAGTGGAACCCCAGCGACCTCAACACCATGTTGTCCAGCGGCACCACCACGTTCGATCCGCCGAACACCACCGACGAGACCGAGCTGCGCAAGCACCAGATCGCCATCACCGGCCTGTTCGCGCCGACCGCGCTGTTCGACGGCACGCTGATGTCCTCGGTGTTCCCGGCGGCCAACGACCCGGCCGTTGCCGTCCAGGTCTACGAGGGCGACCTCGGCAACAACTCCGGCTACGCGCACAACCTGTTCACCATCGACCAGTCCATGGTGGACCAGGGCCGGCTGGTGCAGAAGGCGATGAAGAACATCAAGCTGGGCCAGGAGATCGCGCTGCCGGACGGCACCAAGGTCAAGTTCGACAAGGTGCAGGAGTTCGTCGGCCTCCAGGTCTCGCACGACCCCAGCCAGGACTACGTGCTGGTGTTCGCGGTGCTGATGCTGGTCGGCCTGATGGGCTCGCTGGCCGTCAAGCGCCGCCGGCTGTGGCTGCGGGTGACACCTTCGGGTGACGGTACGGTGGTCGAGGTCGGCGGCCTGGCCCGTACGGATCAAGCCGGTTACGGCGAGGAATTCACCAGGCTTTCCGCTGAACTGCTGACGGGGAAGAAGGACACCTGATGCC
Organism: Kutzneria sp.; assembly: GCA_035492655.1. Lineage (GTDB taxonomy): Bacteria > Actinomycetota > Actinomycetes > Mycobacteriales > Pseudonocardiaceae > Kutzneria. The sequence continues at coordinate 4,075 of DATJJB010000808.1, forward strand.
GGTCAACGAGACGCTGGCCCGCTACAGCGACTGGAGCTACGCCTCCGCGGTCGTGATCTACGTCCTGGCCATGGTGTTCTACCTGGTCGAGCAGGCCATGACCAAGACCAAGCGGCAGGCCGCCCGCGAGCTGGCGACGGTCGGCGGTGGCGCCGCCGAGACGGCCGCGCCTGAGTCCACTGTGGTCGTCACGCGCTCGCCGCGGGCCGACCGCCTCGGGCGGATGGGCTTCGCGCTCAACGTGCTCGGTGTCCTGCTGCACGCCGCCGCGGTGATCCTGCGCGGCCTGGCCACGGACCGCGTGCCGTGGGGCAACATGTACGAGTACGGCTCGGCGGTCTGCCTGTTCGCCGTGATCGGCTGGCTGGTGCTGGCCAAGCGCTTCGACATCCGCCGGCTGAGCGTGTGGGTGCTGCTGCCCATCGTCATCCTGCTGTTCCTGGGCGGCACCGCGCTGTACACGCCGGCCTCCCCGGTGCAGCCGGCGCTGCAGTCGTACTGGCTGGCCATCCACGTCACCGCGGTGTCCATCGCCAGCGGCCTGCTGCTGCTGCCCGGCGTGGCCAGCCTGCTGTACCTGTTCCGCGCGGCCTACGAGAAGACCGGCCGGTTCGCCGGCTTCGCCGCCCGGCTGCCCGCGGCCGAGGTGCTCGACCGGCTGGCCTACCGGGTCACCGTGGTCGGCTTCCCGCTGTTCACCTTCGCCATCATCTGCGGCGCCATCTGGGCCGAGTCGGCGTGGGGCCGGTTCTGGGGCTGGGACCCCAAGGAGACCTGCGCCTTCGTCGCCTGGGTGATCTACGCCGTCTACCTGCACGCCCGGGCCACCGCCGGCTGGCGCGGCAACCGCGCGGCCGTGATCAACGTGATCGGCTTCGCGTCCATGGTGTTCAACCTGTTCTTCATCAACCTGGTGACCTCGGGCCTGCACTCCTACGCCGGGGTGGCGTGACCCCGTGTCGACCCGGGGGAACACGCCTACTACCGTCGTCAACGGACGGGGAGGTCTCGATCCGCTAGCGCAGGGAGGACCCCAGCGGTGACCGGTCGTTTTGATGAGTCCGAGGGCTGGAAGTCGCCCGGCCAGGATCAGGCCGTCCAGTCCGGTCCGCACCCCGTCGACCCGTCGTCCTCCGGGTCGTACCAGGTCAGCGGCGGGCAGTCCGGCCCGTATCCGGTGGGTGGCGGCCAGTCCGGGCCGTACCCGGTCGGTGGGGGCCAGTCCGGGCCCTATCCGGTCGGCGGTGGGCAGTCCGGGCCGTACCCGGTGGACCCGTCCCAGCAGCCCCAATCGCCGCAACAGCCGCCGCAGCCGGGCTATCCGCAGCAGCCCTACACCCAGCCGGGTGGTTATCAGCAGCCGCAGTACGGCCAGCAGGCGCCCCAGTACGGGCAGCAGAAGCCCGGCCCCGGCCAGAACGCGCTCTCCCCGCAGGAGCTGATCAAGCAGAACAAGCGGCCGCCGCAGTCCGGCTGGCGGCGCAGCCTGCACCAGCTGTCCGGCGGCCTGGTCAACCTGGGCGAGAGCCCGGCCGACGTGCGCCGCCGCGAGCTGATCGCGCGGATCAACCAGCCGCTGCGCGGCTGCTACAAGATCGCCATGCTGAGCCTGAAGGGCGGCGTCGGCAAGACCACCGCCACCACCACGCTCGGCTCCACCTTCTCCTCGCTGCGCGGCGACCGCGTGATCGCGGTGGACGCCAACCCGGACCGGGGCACGCTGTCCCAGAAGATCCCGCTGGAGACCACCGCCACCGTGCGGCACCTGCTGCGCGACGCCAAGCGGATCACCCGCTACAGCGATGTGCGGGCCTACACCTCGCAGGGCCCGAGCCGGCTGGAAGTCCTTGCCAGCGAACAGGATCCGGCCGTCTCCGAGGCGTTCAGCGAGGACGACTACCGGCGCGTGGTCGACCTGCTCGAGCACTTCTACAACATCGTGCTCACCGACTGCGGCACCGGCCTGATGCACTCGGCCATGGCCGGCGTGCTCGACCTGGCCGACTCGCTGGTGATCGTCTCCTCCGGCTCGGTGGACGGCGCCAACAGCGCGTCGGCCACCATCGACTGGCTGGAGGCGCACGGCTACCGGGACCTGATCCGGCGCTCCGTGGCCGTGATCAACTCGGTCCGGCCGCGGGCCGGCAAGGTGGACCTGGACAAGCTGTCCCAGCACTTCGCCAGCCGCTGCCGGGCCGTCGTGCGCATCCCGTTCGACCCGCACCTGGAAGAGGGCGCGGAGATCGAGCTGGAGCGGCTCAGCCCGGACACCCGACTGGCGCTGCTGGAGCTGGCCGCCACCGTGGCCGACGACTTCCCCACCCGCTGACGCCCGCTGGCCGCGGTGTTCGCCGCGGCCAGCACGGTGGTGGGGGCGGCCGGATCGGCCGTCACCCAGCTCGCCGTGCCACCCGCCCGTCAGCCCGGCGGATTGCCGTCCTCAGGGTGACGCTTGGCCTGCTCGGCCAGCTTGCGCAGGAACTCGGGGTCGTCATCGGGCCCGACGCCGCGCTTCGCCCTGCTGCTGCCGACGTGCACCCGGTCCGAGCCGAATGCGCGCCAGAGCAGATAGGCAACGGCTATCGCGCCGATCACCGCGAGCAGGTAGACCATTCGGCACCTCCGGTCAACTGCTCCGAGACTATCTCGTGAACAGTGGGTTCGGGGTGTGCCGCTCAGGCGTTACGCACCGGCTCGGTGGCCTCGGTGGTCAGCTCGGCCAGCAGGGTCTTCACCTCGGACTCGCGGAACCGCCGGTGGCCGCCGGGGGTGCGGATGGAGCCGATCCGGCCCGCCGTCGCCCAGCGGGTGACGGTCTTGGGGTCGACACGGAACAGGGTGGCCACCTCGCCGGGGGTGAGCAGGCGCTCTCCGGCGTGCTGGCGGGGGTGCGGCACGGTCGCGGTCACTCTCGACCTCCCAGTCGCTTGGTTCGGGCGTTCCGGTCGCATCGTGGCATCTCACCCTGCGGGTACTCGAACGCTTGGGTGATGGTAAAGAGGTAGTAAGGCCCAAACGGTACGAAAACGGGCAACGGTGCATACGTTTGCACAGGTCGGCCCCACAGGGGCGCCGCCGGGCCGCGCACCTCTAGGCAGCCGTTCTACGCCTGAGCGGGTGCGAACCCGGTGAAGTCGAGATCGCGAGGCCGCGCCGGTGCCTGGAGCGGTTGGCGGATTTCGCCCGCCGCCACCCGACGCGCCCCGCCACCCGAACCAACGCGGCGGGCTAAATCCGGCAAGCGAAGGCACCGGGTTCGAGCGGCCTCGCCCCGCGCGGAACGCGCGGCACAAACACAGTCCTAGGATTCTCGGATGGACGCCCTGGATCGTCAGATCATCGCCGCCCTGCGAACCAACGGGCGGGCCACCTACGCCGATCTCGGCCGGCAGGTCGGCCTGTCCGCGTCGGCGGTGCACGAGCGGGTCGGCAAGCTGGAGTCCTCCGGCGTGATCACCGGCTACCACGCGGTCGTCGACCCCCGGCTGGTCGGCCTGGACGTCACCTCGCTGGTCGGCATCCACGTGTCCGACACCGGCGACGACGACGAGGTGGCGGCCGCGCTGGCCCGGCTGCCCGAGGTGGAGTCCTGCTACGCGGTGGCCGGCGACGAGGCGTTCGTGGTCAAGGTGCGGGTGGCCACCGTCGACGACCTGGAGCGGGCCCTGCGGCGGCTGCGCAAGATCGACGGCGTTGCCCGGACCAACACCACCGTCGTACTGTCCACCCGGTTCGAGGGCCGGCCCAACAGCCCTGAGGAGCTCGGCGTCCGGGCCGAGTAACCTGGACAGCCGTGGAGACCAGCACTTTCGGCCGTGACATCGCGCTGTACACGGCGGCCCGGATCGGGCTGCTCGTGGTCATCGCGTTCCTGCTCACGCTCGCCCATGTGCCGCTGCTCATCGCCATCGCGGTCGGGCTCGTGCTGGCCTG
>DATJJB010000809.1:0-3236 GCA_035492655.1 Kutzneria sp.
TCATGAACTGCTGGAGCACGCGCGGCAGCAAGCCTCGCGCCGCATAACCGCACAACAACAAAAGAAGATACCCGCCTCTACCCGTGAGGGTCAAAACGGGTGGTCGGAACGCGTACGTGGACCCCAGGACGGGTCGTCCCGGGGTCCACGGGCCACACGATCGGGCGTGACGAAGGTCTCAGCCCCAGAGCTTCTTGGCGGAACCCTCGGCGCCCACGTAGCCGTCGGCGGCCTGACGGACGGCGATGCCGATCGCCTGGAGGGTCTCCTGGAAGTCCTTGGCCGCCGAGTCCCAGTTGCGCTGGGCGTTCTGGTACGCCTCGGCCGCCTCGCCGGTCCAGTCGGCGACGATCGGCGCGATCTTGCCCTTCAGCGTGTCCAGGTGGCCGCCGACGGTGTTGGCCGCGTTGGTGACGTCCTGCGACGCCTGCTGGATCTCCGCAAAAGTGACCTTGATGATGCCGTCACTCACGATGTTCTCCCCTGATTGAAGTCTGACAAAGCCGCGAATGCCAAAGACGCGTTTCCGGCCGTGGCCGAAACTACAAAGCTGAGGTCAGCCACCCAGCCGGCTGGTGATGCTGCTGATGCCGTGCGAGGCTTCCTCTTCCTGCTGCGCGTAGGTGCCGGACGCCGTCCGCATCGCGGTGGAGATGTCGTTCAGGGCCTGGTTCAGCTTCTTGGCGTCCTCCATCAGACGCTCCTGGAGCTGCTGGAACGCCGTGGAAGCCTGGCCCTTCCAGCTGGACTGGAGCGGAGTGAGGTCGCTGTTGAGCTTGTTGACCGTCGCGTTGATCTCCTGCTCGACGTTCTCGATGTCCTTGGCGCAGCTCGCCATCTCGGCGATGTTGGTCCCCATGCCAGACATTCGGACGTGCCCCCTTCAATCGGGTGAGTACTGAGGTGCTTCGTTCGTACGGTTACTGCGACGACGACAGTGCCACGGTCGGTTCCACCCCGTCGCGACTTCTTGGCAAACCGTTGCTCAAGTAAACGGGCCCGGGTGGAACTAGCCGCGGAACATGATTCCTTCCTGCGAAAAGTCCTCGTCGTCGTCACTCGGAAGGGGGCGTCGGCTCGCCGCCACGGGTGGCTTCGGAGCACTGGGAGTAGTCGGGCCGACCCGCGGGGCGAGCAGCTCCGTGCCCTCGGGCAGCCGGTCCACCGGCAGCCCCTCGTCGCTACGGAACGAGGCCGCCGCCCGGCGCAGCCCGGGCGACGTCAGGTCGGCCGGCTCCGGCCGGGCCTCGCGGGCCCGAACCTTGCCGACCAGCTCCCGGGTCTGCCCCTTGGTGGCCGCGCTGCGCGCCCTGGCCTCGGACGCGGCCCGGCTGCCCCGCGCCACGGCGGAGTCGACCTCGGACCGGAACTGGCTCATCGCGTCACCGATGGACACGGCGTCTCCTCCTCAGGCTTGCACCGCCAGCGTGCTCACGACCTGCTGGCAGGCGGCCGTCACGGAGTCCTTGTCGCCGGGCGGGTACTGGCAGCCGACGCTGACCTGCGCCTTGCCCTTGAGGACCACGTACCAGTCGACCGATGCCCCGTCGACGCGCTCGCGGTAGTAGAGGACATCCTTGCCGCCGAAGCTCGCGGCGTCCGAGAAATCGGAGAAGTCGGCGCCGGCCTGCTCCACGGCCGACCGCACCTGGCTGATGGCCTGGTCGCGCTGGGCGCTGGCGTCGTAGTTCAGCGCCCGCTCCTGCACGGAGATCACCTGCTTGCCGGTGGACCCGTCCGGCTTGAGCTGCACCTCGCGGAACGAGGCGTCGCCGCCGGTCTGACTCCAGCCGGCCGGCGCGGTGAAGCGGTAGTCGTACTGGGCCACGTCCTTGCCGTCCGGGCCGCCGGTGACCAGGCGGAACACCGTCACACCGGCGACGACCACCAGCACCACGGAACCGACCACGATCCACGGCAGCCATTTGCCGCGCTTCTTCGCCACGGCTACGGGCACCTGCGGGAAGTTGGCCGGCGCGGGCCGGGTGACGTCGGCGACGGCCCCGGCCGGCATCGGCCCCGCGCCGCCGACCGGCACCGCCGGGTAGCCCGTGCGCGGTGTCTCCAGCGGCTGGTGCATCGGGCTGAGCGGTCGAACCCCCGGGAAGGCACCCGTCCGATGTGGATCAAGAGTGACGACCCGCAGCGCACCGCGAGCCACGATCGTCTCGGGCTGGTCGAGCGTCGTCGGCATGACGCCGGCCCGCTCGTGCACCAGCCGCGCCACCAGCGGGATCCGGCTGGAGCCGCCGACCAGGAACACCGTGCTCAGCTCGCCGGCGGTCAGCCGCGCCGCCTTCACCGTGTCGGCCACCAGGTCGGCCGCCCGACCCAACTGCGGGCCGATCAGCCGCTCCAGGTCGGCCCGCGTGACGTGGGCGTCCGGAAACGGTTGCGGCATCGGCACATCGGTGTAGGCGTGCCGGGACAGCGTCTCCTTGGCCCCACGCACGTCCTGCCGCAGCACGCGCCGCCGCCGGCGGTCGGCCATCTCGCGGCCTTCCATCAACGCCTGCCACGCCTGCGGATCCGACCCCGACACCAGCGTGCCGACATGCTCCAGCAACGCCTGGTCGATGTCCGCGCCGCCGAAGTTCGGCTCACCGCGGGTCGCCAGCACCTCGAACGACGCCCCGCGCCGCCGCACCACGCTGGCGTCCACGGTGCCGCCGCCGAAGTCCAGTACGGCCAACGCAGTTCCGTCCGGCATCGCCGTCGACGCCGAGTGGAACACCGCTGCCGCAACAGGTTCCGGCACCAGCGCCACTTCGGCACCGAGTCCTTGCCCGGCCTGGCGCAGGATTCGGGTGCGGACCGCGCCCCAGTCGGCGGGATGAGTCAGCACCAGCAAGTCGATCCGCGCGCCGCCGACCAACCGCCGGGCCTCGTTGGTGGCCCGTACGAGCACCGCTCGCACCACGTCCAGCACGTTGAGCACGGTGTCGCCGAGCAGCAGTTGCCCCTCGTCGATGCGGCGCTTGGGATTCGGCTCGTAGCGCGACGGATCCACCGCCGCCTGCCGCTCCGCCTCCTGCCCGACGAACAGCGTGCCGCCGCGGTCGGCGAAGACCGCCGACGGCATCACCGGCGTGCCGCCCTCCAGGACGACCAGCTGCGGCTCCTTGCCGTCGACGGCCACCGCCACGCACGTGCTCGACGTGCCGAAGTCGACCGCTACGTGAAGCGTCAACTCACTCGCCCGGCAGCCACGCGGTCTGCATGAGCTGCTGGCCCAG
>DATJJB010000810.1:0-12065 GCA_035492655.1 Kutzneria sp.
CTGCGTCACCACCGTGGTGTACGACCAGTCCGGCCACGGCAACGACATGTGGTACCAGGGATCGAGCGCGGTTCCCGGCTCGCCCCAGAGCAGTCCCGCGAAGGCGACCACCGAGTCGCTGACGGTCGGCGGCAGCAAGGCCTACTCGTTGTACATCAACCCCGGCAACAGCTACTGGCGTGACGGCCATCTGACGGGGATCCCGACCGGCACCGCGCCCGAGGGCATGTACATGGTCACCAGCGGCACGCACGTCAACGGCGGCTGCTGCTTCGACTACGGCAACAGCGAGACGACCAGGAAGGCCGACGCCGCCGGGGCCATGGATGCCATCAACTTCAGCACCTCCTGCTGGTTCGGCGGGTGCAGCGGAGCCGGCCCCTGGGTCCAGGCCGACCTCGAATGGGGGCTCTATCCCGGCGGCAGCCAACAGTGGAACCCCAACCAGCGGGCCTTCACCAACCGGTACGTCACCGCGATGCTGAAGAACAACGGCACCACCCGCTTCGCGCTCAAGGGCAGCAACGCACAGGCCGGCAGCCTGACCACGCTGTGGGACGGCGCGCTGCCGCCTGGCTACAACCCGATGAAGAAGCAGGGGGCCATCGTGCTGGGCAGCGGCGGGGACTGCTGCAAGCCCGGTGGTGGCGCGAACCTCAGCGCGGGCACCTTCTACGAAGGTGCGATGGTGGCGGGCTACCCGTCCGACGCGACCGAGAACGCCGTGCAGGCCAACATCGTCGCCGCCGGGTTCGCCAGTGGCGGCAGCGGCTCGACGGGGGCGGTGCGAGCAGTCGGCGCCGGCAAGTGCCTCGACGTCAACAACAACACGACCACGCCCGGCACGCAGCTCCAGATCTGGGACTGCAACGGCGGAGCCAACCAGACCTGGACCCGCACCGCGAGTGGCCAGCTGGCCGTCTACAGCGGCAGCACCACGATGTGCGCGACCGCCGCCAACACCACCTCCGGTAGTCCGGTCGCGATCCAACCCTGTGGCAGCGCCACGAGCCAGCAGTGGCACGTCAACGACGACGGCACGATCACCGGCGCGCAGTCCGGGCTCTGCCTCGATGTTAGCGGTAACAGCACCGCCAACGGCGCCAAGGTCCAGCTCTGGACCTGCAACCACGGCAGCAACCAGCAATGGACCCTCGGCTGAAAGGCTCCGCCATGTCCCATCGGTTCACCCGTCGAAGGCTGCTGACCGTGGCCGGCGTCGCCGCGGCGGCCGGGCTGACGCGGCCCGGCATCGTCTGGGCCACCGCCGGCCCGAGCAGCTACAGCCCGACCTGGGCCTCGGTCGACCAGCACCCGCCGGCGCCGGACTGGTACCAGGACGCCAAGTTCGGCATCTACTACCACTGGGGCGTGTTCAGCGTCCCCGCGTTCGGCAACGAGTGGTACCCGCGCAACATGTACAACAACGGGTCGAACGAGAACAACCACCACAAGGCGGTCTACGGCGACCCGTCGGCGTGGCCGTACCAGAACTTCATCAACGGCGCTCGGGACAAGGCCGGCAACTGGGTGCAGTTCGCGCCGAAGCTGGCGTCGGCGGGCGGCAATTTCGACCCCGACTCGTGGGCGCAGCTGTTCGCCGACGCGGGCGCGAAGTTCGCCGGCCCGGTCGCCGAACACCATGACGGCTACTCGATGTGGAACAGCACCGTCAACGAGTGGAACTCGGTCAAGACCGGCCCCAAGCTCGACCTGTTGCAGCTGCACGCGAACGCCATCCGCGGCAAGGGGTTGAAGCTGGTGGCGGCGCTGCACCACGCCTACCACTTCAACGGGTACTACCAGTACGTCCCGTACCAGTCCACGGAGTCGCTGCGCCGGCTGTTCGGTCAGAACGGCGCGGCCGCCGAGAACCAGCTGTGGTACGACAAGCTCCAGGAGGTCATCGACGGCTACCAGCCCGACCTGGTCTACCAGGACTTCGACCTCGGCCTGGTCGACGAGTCGAGGCGGCTGGCCTTCCTGGCCCACTACTACAACCAGGCGGTGGCCTGGAACCGGGACGTGGTCGCCACCTACAAGGACGGCCTTGACAACAAGGGCGAGGTCTACGACTTCGAGCGCGGCGGCCCGACCAGCCTGCAGTTCCCGTACTGGCAGACCGACGACAGCATCTCCCCCACCAGCTGGTGCTACACCGTCGGCCTGAGCTACTACACGGCCAAGTCGCTGCTGCACTCGCTGGTCGACCGGGTCTGCAAGAACGGCAACCTCCAGCTGAACATCGCCCCGCAGGCCGACGGCACCATCCCCGACCAGCAGCGCACGATCCTGCTCAGCATCGGCGACCACCTCAAGCGGTTCGGCGAGTCGATCTACGCCACCCGCGCCTGGACGGTCTACGGCGAGGGCCCGACCCAGATGGGCGGCAGCGGCCCGAAGGAGGGCACCAGCCGGGACATCCGCTTCACCCGCAGCAAGGACAACACCGTGCTGTACGCCACGGTCATGGGGTGGCAGGGCAGCACCCTGACCATCACCACCCTCGGCTCCAACCAGGTGAGCCTGGCCAACCTGAAATCCGCACAGCTGCTGGGCCCCACCGCCGGAACCTACGTCGACCTGCCAACCCGCACCCAGGACGGCTCCGGGCTGCACCTCACCATGCCGTCGACCAACCCACCGTTCGACGCGCTGGCCTACGTGGTCAAGCTGACCTTCACCGGCCAGATCCCGACACCCGGCTCGGGCCCGGTGCCCACCGGCTGGGCGCGGATCGCCAACGGCACCACCGGTCTGGTGCTGGACGGCGGCGGCAGCGTGGCCGCCGGCTCCCGGGTCAAGCAGTGGAACTGGGACGGCAGCAACAACCTCCAGTGGCAGCTGGTCGACGCCGGCGGCGGCTACTACCGCATCGTCAACCGCACCAACGGCCTGGTCATCGACAGCGGGGGCAACACGGCCAACGGAGCCACGCCCGTGCAGGCGTCGTCGAACGGCGGCAACAACCAGCAGTGGCGGCTCAACAGCATGGGCAACGGCCTCTACCAGATCATCAACCGCGGCACCGGCACCGCCCTGGACGGCGCGGGCGACCGGACCGTTGGCGACGCCGTCGTCCTGTGGGCTCCGAACAACAGCACCAACAACCAGTGGACCATCACCGCCGTCTGACCAGGGAGACACATGGGAAGCAAGCTGCTCCTACGGGCCGGCCTGGCCGCCGCGCTCGTGTTCGGCGCACTGTTCGCGACCAACACCACCACACCGGCTCCGGCGCAGGCCGCCACCAGCCTGGCCTGTGACATCTACGCGGCCGGCGGCACGCCCTGCGTCGCGGCCCACAGCACCACCCGGGCGTTGTTCGCGGCCTACAACGGCCCGCTGTACCAGATCCAGCGCAACTCCGACAAGAAGACCCTCGACATCGGCGTGCTCGCGGCCGGCGGCGTCGCCGACTCCGCGCCGCAGGTCACCTTCTGCGCCAGCACCTCCTGCACCATCACGAAGATCTACGACCAGAGCACCAACCACAACGACCTGCCCATCTCCTGGGGTGGTTTCTGGCACGGGCCCGGACCGAGCGGCTCGGACATCGGGGCCAACGCGATGGCGCTGCCGGTGACCGTCGGCGGCCATCCCGCCTACGGCATCAAGAACACGCCCGGCACCGGGTACCGGATCGACGTGGCCAAGAACGCGCCGACCGGCTCCCACCCCGAGGGCGTCTACATGGTGACGTCGTCGAACTACGTCAACGGCCAGTGCTGCTTCGACTACGGCAGCGGCGAGACCTCGCACAACGACACCGGCAACGCCACCATGAACGCCATCGAGTGGGGCACCGCGTGCTGGTTCGGCAGTTGCGTCGGCAGCGGCCCGTGGGTCGAGGCCGACCTGGAGAACGGCATGTACCACACCGGAACCGGCTCCAACAAGGACCCGAACAACCCCGGGGTGCACTTCCCGTTCGTCAGCGCGTGGGAGAAGAACAACGGCACCAGCAACTTCACCCTCAAGTACGGCAACGCCACCGCCGGTGGCCTGACCACGCCGTACTCGGGTGCGCTGCCCAGGGGCTACTCGCCGATGAAGACCGAGGCCTCGATCCTGCTGGGCACCGGCGGCGACAACAGCAACGGCGGCGTCGGCGAGTTCTTCGAGGGCGCGGTGGTCTCGGGCTTCCCCTCTGACGCAACGGAGAACGCGGTGCAGGCCGACATCGCCGCGGCCGGCTACTCCGCCGGCAGCGGCGGATCGACCACGGCGGCGGTGCGCAACAACGCCGCCAACCGCTGTCTGGACGTCAACAACAACAGCACCACGGCCGGCACCCAGGTCCAGATCTGGGACTGCAACAGCGGCGCCAACCAGACCTGGACCCGCAGCCCGGCCGGCGAACTCACGGTCTACAGCGGCGACAGCATGCGCTGCCTGGACGCCAACGCGCAGGGCACCACGCCCGGCACCAAGGTGATCATCTGGAACTGCAACGGCCAGACCAACCAGCAGTGGACCGTCAACGCCGACGGCACCATCAAGGGAGTCCAGTCCGGACTGTGCCTCGACCTGGTCAACTCGGGTACCACCAACGGAACTCTGGCCCAGCTGCAGAGCTGCGGCGGCCAGGCCAGCCAGAAGTGGACCCTCGGCTGACCCCGTGATCCGGTCACCCGGGAGCACGGGCGGCTGTCCCGGGGGATCGAAAAACCGGGCCCGGCGCAACGCGCCGGGCCCGGTCCTTTGTGCGGGAGATCAGCCGAGAGTCCACTGCTGGTTGGAAGCACCGGTGCACGTCCACAGTTGGACGGGCGAACCGCTGGCCGTGGCGCGGCCGGCGACGTCGAGGCACAGTCCGGATTGGACGCCGGTGACGGAACCGTTGGTGTTGACCTGCCACTGCTGGTTGGTCTGCCCGTTGCACGGCCAGACGACAGCCTTGGTGCCGGCCGAGGTCCCGTTGCCGTAGGCGTCCAGGCACATCGTCGAGCCGCCGGCGGTGACCGTGAGCTGGTTGGTGGCGGTGTGCGTCCACGCCTGGCTGGCCCCGCCGTTGCAGTCCTGGATCTGCACCTGGGTGCCGGCTGTGGTCGACGAGTCCAGGCACTTGCCCGCGCCGACCGCGTGCAGTGCCCCGCCGGCCGGCTGGGTGCCACCACCGTCCAGCCCAAGGAAGTGGATCGCGTAGGCGGCCATGCCGTTCTGCGGCAACGCATGCCCGACCCCGGCGATGCTGTACGCCTCCACGTCGACGGTCCCGCTGCCATCGGCGTAACGGGTCCGCGTCCACCCGGACTGCGGCGTGTCGGTGGACGTCGGCGTCTGGCTCAGGCCGAACACGTTCGTCCACTGCTTGATCTCTTCGCCGAAATTGTGGTAGTTGAGCGTGGTGTCGGCGGTTCCGTGCCACAGCTGCATCTTCGGCCGCGGCCCGGTGTAACCCTGGTACGCACCGCGCACCAGGTCGCCCCACTGCTGCGGGGTCTTGGTGATCTGGCCCTGCGCGCACTGGGAGTTCCACTGCGAGCCGTCGGTCGTGGCGAAGCAACTGAACGGCACGCCCATGAACGCCGCGCCGGCCTTGAACACGTTCGGATAGTCGCCGAGCATCACGTTGGTCATCATCGCGCCGGAGGACTCGCCGGTCACGTAGACCCGGCCGGCGTCGGCGCCGTTGTGCTGCTCGACGTACTGGATCATCGACACCAGGCCCGCCGGGTCGTTGTTCCCGTTGTGGGTCAACGAGCTCGGCGAGGACACGTCCCAGCAGTCGTAGCTGCGGGTCACCGACGGGTAGATGACGATGAAGCCGTACTGGTCGGCGAGAGCGGCGAACTGGGTGCTCGAGTAGAGGTACGGGCCGGATCCCTGGCAGCCGTGCAGCGCCAGCAGGATCGCCGGGTGCTGCTGAACGCTGTTCGGCACGTACTCGTACATCTGGAGATTGCTCGGATTGTTGCCGAAGTTGGTGACCTGCGTCAGCGACGCCGCCGGCGCGGCGGCGGCCGGCGCGGTCACGGCGATGGCGGCGGCGGCGAGAACCGCTGTCGCCGCCGCCAGAACTCGTGTGAAGGTCATGCCGGATTGCTCCTTCGGGGGACGCTCAGCCGAGCCGCCACTGCTGGTTGGATTGCCCGTTGCAGGTCCAGAGCTGCACGCGTGCGCCGTTGCCGGTGGCCGCGCCGCTGACGTCAAGACAGAGCCCGGACTGGACGCCGGTGACGGTGCCGTTGGCATTGACCTGCCACTGCTGGTTGGCCTGCCCGTTGCAGGTCCAGAGCTGCACCATGGTTCCCGGACTCGTGCCCTGCCCGGCGGCGTCCAGGCACATCGTCGAGCCGCCGTTGACCACGGTGAGCTGGTTGGTGGCGGTGTGCGTCCAGACCTGGCCCGCGCTGCCGTCGCAGCCCTGGATGGTGGCGTTGGCGGTCAGGCACTTGCCCGCGCCGACGGCGTGCAACGGCCCTGTGCTGCCGCTCGGCGGCGGCCCGCCGGGCACGTACGGGCACTTGGGCCGGTAGGCCGAGATGGTGCCCGGGTCGGGCAGCGTCGGGCAGAGGAACTGGGTGTAGCGGGTGTCGTTGTCGACGAAGGTCTTGAGCCACGGGATCAGGAGCTTCATCTCGACGTTGTTCGGATGCGTGTAGTAGACGTGGTCGGCCCCGGCGATCTGCGCGAAGTCGCTCGGCGTTGCGGCCGGCATGGTGGCGTACAGACTGTCCACGTAGGACGGTGTGACCACCGTGTCGTTCTGGCCGCCGATCACCATGGTCGGCACGGTGTCGGTCGCCATGTTCTGCGACGGCGAGAACGGCGCGAGCGCGACGGCGGCCTTGAGCGCCGGGCGGTGTTCGGTGGCGTAGACGACCCCGCCGCCGCCCATGGAGTGGCCGAGCACCGACAGCCGGCTCGGGTCGACGCGGTCGCGCACCGGGCTCTTCGTGGTCAGGTAGTCCAACGCCGCCAGCAGCTGCGTGCCGCGCGCGGTGTCGAAGTCGGTGCGGCTGTTGGTCTCGACGCCGATCACCACGAAGCCGAAGGACGCGAGCCAGGGGCCCATCCAGGCTTCCTCGTTGGCGAACAGCGCGGTGTAGCCGGGCACGATCGCGAGCGCGCCCCAGGTGCCGAGGCTGGTGTCGGTCGGGTAGTAGACCATGCCGCCGTTGAAGCCGTTGCCCGGCGCCACGCTCGCCGACGCGGTGGCGAACGGGCCCCGGCTGGACTCGATCATGCTGATGGTCGGGTCCGGCCCCCGCTGGTACGGATTGTCGGCGGCGGCGCGCGGCGGCGCGCCCATGGCCGGCTGCGTCGCGGCGATCAGTGCGACCACTGCCGTCAGTGCCGCCACCACGAGCCTGACCACTCTCGTCCACCCGGGCGCGCGGGCCGAGGTACGGTACCGTCGCATGCGCTGTCTCCTTGTCACCGTGGGAACCTGACCTCGTTGTATCCCAACGGTTTCCATGGATCCAGGACAGCTGATGAATGTTTCACGCGCCCGGCAGGTCACCCTCTACAACAGCGGGCGGCGGCAACCCCCGACACTGAAACTTTCATCGCGCGCAGTCGTCGCCGGACTCGTCGAAAGGCGTTCGATAGCCGGCGGCGTCGGTCCGCAACGTGAGGTTCATGGTGAGGCGGACGCGGGTGGAGGCGGGCAGTTCGACGGCCAGCCACGGACCGTCGACCCGCGTGGATTCCTCGGTGATCCGCGGTTGCCGGTGCCCGTAGTCGTAGAGTCCGCCGATCCACGACTCGTCGTGGCACACCGTGTGGCGCACCGTGTGGATGGTGTGCTCGGCGAACGCGCCGGCCTGCACGATCACGGTCCGCCGCTGCCGCACGTCCAGATTGACCAGTTCCACCACGGTCGCCGCCGGATCGATGTCGGAGACCAGCGCGGCGACGTCCGGCGGCAGCCCCGGGCGGCGGGCATCGCCGTCGTAGTAACGCACTCGGGCCTGCGGCAGGCCGCCGTTGTAGATCACCTGCGGCGCGCCCCAGGTCAGCTGGACCAGCGCTTCGGTGACGACCGGATTCGACTGCTGCCACAGATGGATGTCCGCCTCCGGCACCTCCCGGCCCCGATACCGCGCCATCCGCGTCAGTCGATGACGCACCTGCGCCTGCGCGGCCGCCAGGATCTGCTCGGGATAGCCGGGGTTGTCGCCGCTGAGGTAGGCGAGCCAGGGCTCCTCGTGCCCCGCCTCCTCCTTGCTCCGGAACGACCGCACCGTGCGCCAGTCGTGCCCGCTGGCGGCGCGCAGTCGGTCCAGACGCTGACGGTCGCCGGTTGCGGCGCTGTGGTGCCACAACGCCGTGGGCACGGCCATCAGCATCGGGTTGAAGTCGAACCAGCCCCGGTCGTCGTGGCGGAACGGCACGTGCAGTGTGGGCACACCGACGTCGTCACCGAGCTGGACCGTCCACTTGGAACTCAGGCTGGAGTCGGCATCGTCGTAGGCGATGGTCTTGCCGTTGGCGATGACCACGTCCAGCGCCGGTCGCACGAGGTCGAGGTGGCTCTCGTCACCGGTCGCCTCGACCGCGGCGGCCGCGGCGACCATCGCGGCGTGCCCGATGCTGTACCAGCCGTGCGGCCAGGACCACCCGTAGTGGCCGCCGTACCACCGGCCCTCCAGCAGCCCGCCGACCGTGCCGTCCGGGGCCACGTTGTCGGGCAGGATCCCACCGTTGGCCTCGGCGCGTGCCCGCCAGGCGCCGACGTACTCGGCGATCCAGTTCCGGTATTTCCGTTCCCCGGACAGGAGCAGGGCGTTGTGCACGAGGCCGGCGGCGGCGAGGTTGACCGCGGTGTCGCCGACGCCCAGCCGTTCGGCCATCTCGCGGCCGAGCCGAGGATCCAGGTCGCGCGGCGGCTCGTCGGCGCCGGGTGGCAGCAACCAGCTCAGCGGAAAGCCGTAGGTCTCGGCTTCGTGCGGCAACCACGGATACCAGGCCCCGTCGAACAGTCCGGTGCGGGTGGCGTCGGATCCGTTGTGCGGACGGGTGATGATGTGGTGTTCCGGGTCGTAGTTGCCGTGCGCGGGATCGACGTACAGGTCGGCGAAGCGCAGCGCGCGCTCCCGCCAGCGGTCGGGCGCGGCCATGCACAGGAAGTACAGCAGCAGCAGGCTTTCGCCCTGATGGAACCAGTCGTAGCCGCGCTCGTACTCGTCCTGGAGCATGCCGAGCTCGGTCAGCTGCCGGGTGACGCCGTGCCAGTGGAGTTCGGATTCGGCCAGCAGGTCGTCGGCGCCGCCGAGCAGGTAGAGCTGGGGCCAGTTGAAGAAGGACTCGTAGAAGTCGTCCACCCCGTCCCGCGACGTGAGCCGGTCGCGGTAGCTCAGCCGCCCGTCGGGCCCGGTGTAGTCGTGGGCGAACTGCCGCCAGGCCTGGTCGAGCAGGTCGAACAGACCCCGCTGGGCGATGGCCCAGGCCGGTGGTTCGAGCAGCGGCACCGAGGCCGTGATCACGGGATGCATGAGGTCAGTCCTTCGTCGCGCCGGCCAACAGGCCGGCCACCAGGAATCGCTGGGAGAACAGGAAGACCAGCAGCACCGGGGTGATGGCCAGCAGGGTCGCCAGCGCCACCTCCGGCCGCTGCACCGCGAGCGCGCCGGCGGTCGGATTGAACTGGGGCACGTTGTCCAGCAGCGTGCCGAGACCCACCTGCACCGGGACCTGGTCGCTGCCGGGCAGCAGCACGTACGGCAGGTAGTAGTTCGTCCAGTTGGCCACGAAGCTGAAGAAGCCGACCAGCGCCACCACCGGCGCGGCCAGCGGCAGGGCGATGTGCCGGAAGGCGGCGAACTCCGAGCAGCCGTCCAGTTTCGCGGCGTCCAGCAGTTCCCGCGGCAGCGCGGCGCCGAAGTAGATGTAGGCCAGGTACACGCCGAACGGGTAGCACGCGTACGGCAGGATGATCGACCACATCGAGCCGATCAGGTGCACCGCGTTGACTTCGAGGAACAGCGGCACGACCAGGGTCGCGTTGGGCATCAGCATGACCACGAGCGTGGCGACCAGCAGCGTGCGCCGGCCACGGAACTCGGTCACCGCCAGGGCGTAGCCGGCCGGCACGACCACGCACAGCGTGATCGCCAGCGCCACGAACGAGTACACAGCCGAGTTGCGCAGCCACACCAGGATCGCGCCGCTCTGGTAGCCGGTCAACGCGTCCCAGTTGGCCCGCAGCGCCGACCACGACCCGAACGACAGGGGGTTGTCGTGCACGAGCTGGTCGTCGGTCTTCGTGGCCGCGAGCACCAGCCAGATCACCGGCAGCATGAAGAAGACGGCGAACAGCCCCAGCACGGTCGCCCTGAGCAGGGTGGGAACGGCGCGCTCAGTCCGCATCGAAGAACCCCGACCGCACCACGAAAACGGCGGCCACCACCAGTCCGACCACCAGCAGCTCCACCGAGATCGCCGCCGCGGTGTTCACGTTGTCGTTCTGGAAGGCGAAGTCGTAGGACAGCTGGTTGGGCGAGTAGTCCCGCCCGGCCACCCCCACGCTGGCCTGCGAGAGCAGCTGCGGCTCGACGAACAGCTGCGTGCCACCGGCGAACGACAGGATCACCATGTAGACGATCCACTTGCGCAGCAACGGGATCTGGATGCGCCGCGCGGTCTGCCAGGCGCCGGCGCCGTCGATCCGCGCCGCCTCCAGCACCTCAGGGGAGATGGTGTTGAGCGCCCCGTACATCACCACGATCCAACCGCCGGCCCCGGTCCAGAAGGCGATGGCGGCGAACAGCACGGGCAGGTTGCCCGGGGCGATGACCTGGCCGAAGGTCTGATAACCCAGGGCTCGCAACAGGAAGCCGATCGGGCTGACCGCCGGGTCGAGCAGGAACAGCCAGACCAGCACGCTGGCCGCGCCGGCCAGCGCCCCGGGCAGGTAGTAGAGGAACCGCAGTGTGCGGCTGACGCCCCGAGCGCCGAGCCGGTGCAGCAGCAGCGCGAGGGCGACCACGAACACGACCAGGGCGGCCAGCCAGCACAGCAGGTACCCGGCGACGTGGCCGATCGCCGGCAGGAAGCGGAAATCGGCCGCGCCGACGGCGAAGTTGGCCAAGCCGGCGAAGGCGCCGCCGGAGTCGGTGAAGGCGAAGTAGATGGCATACACCGTCGGCACGACACCGAACGCCACGAGCAGGATCACGTAGCCGGCGACGAAGGCCGGCGCGGCGCGGCTGCGCCGCGGCCGGGCTTCGACCGCGGTCATCCGGTCACCTGGTAGCCGTCGGAGCGGGCGTAGTCGGCGATCGACTTCTGCCACGCCGGCAGCATCGAGACGATGGTCTTGCCGGCGGTCAGCCCGGGAGTGACGGTGGCGGCCCAGATCGCCTCCTGGCTGAACTGGCCGTAACCCCAGTCCGGCCACACCTGCCCGGCGGCGGCCTGCAACGGCCCGGTGACGTCGTTCGCGTAGTAGCCGGAGGCGGCCTGGGCGGCCAGCCAGGTCTTGGCCGCCGGCGCGTAGGCCGGATAGCCGACGGCGACCTTGCCCTGGTAGTCGTCCGAAGTGGTGACCCAGGTGAGGAAGTCGGTGGCGGCCTTGAGACGCGCCGAGTGGGCCGACAGCAGCCAGGTGCCGCCGCCGACGTTGCCGGCCGACGGGCTCTGGTCGTCGGCCCAGTGCGGCATCGGCGCGATGCCGACCTGTCCCTTGGGCGTCTTGAACGTGCCCTGGAACAGCGAGCCGCCGTACCAGGACGGGCCGGGCATCAGCAGGATCTTGTCGGCCTCGTTCTTGTCGAAGTCCGAGGAGAACACACTGCTGACCGACATGCTCTTGGCGGCGATCAGGCTGTCCAGCAGCGAGGCCATCCGGGTGCACGCGGCGCTGGTGGTGTTCACCGTGACCGCCTTGGGCCCGGTGATCTGGTTGGCGCCGCACTTGCTCGCCCAGAGGTAGATCTCCGGGGTGAAGGTGTCGCCGGCCGCGCCGACGAGGTAGCCCGGGTGCTCGGTGGCGACCTTCTTGCCCAGGGTCTCGTACTCTTCCCAGGTGGTCGGCACCTGATAGCCCCACTGGGTCATCAGCGCGGCGTTGTACCACAGCACCGTCTGCGCCAGGTCGTTGCGCAGGCAGTAGA
>DATJJB010000811.1:0-2241 GCA_035492655.1 Kutzneria sp.
CTGGCCGTCGAGGTTGCCGTGCAGCCGGGAGAAGGTGACGAACGCCAGGTTGCAGGCGTTGAGCATCAACTCGACGCACATGAAGACCACGATCGCGTTCCGCCGGATCAGCACTCCGGCCGCGCCGATGGTGAAAAGCAGTGCCGACAGATAGAGGTAGTTGACCGGATTCACTGGGCGTCCTCCTCCGCTTCGGTGGTGACCCGTTCCAGCCAGTTGCGGGCGCGCGTCTCCAACTCGGCCACGCCGGTCAGCGCCTCGCCCGAGACATCACGGATCTGGCCGCGTCCACGCAGCGTGGCGTTCACGGACAGCTCAGAGGTGCTGCCGTCGGGCAGCAGGCCAGGGATGTCCACCGCGTTGTGCCGGGCGTATACGCCGGGCGCGGGCAGCGGGGAAACCTGAGTGCCCTCCCGCACGCGACGCACGGCGAGCTCTCGCTGGGTGCGGCGTTCCTCGGTGCGCTCACGGTGGGTGAGGACCATGGCTCCCACGGCCGCGGTGATCAGCAGCGCGCCGGTGATCTCGAATGCCCATACGTACTTGGTGAAGATGAGGCCGGCCAGCCCCTGGACATTGCCGCCCGCGTTGGCCTGGCCCAGGCCGGTGAATGCGCCCAGTGAGGCATTGCCGATGCCGGCGCACAGCAGGATCCCGAAGCCGAGACCGCAGCCGGCTGCCAGCCAGCGCTGGCCCTTGATGGTCTCCTTGAGCGAGTCTGCGGCCGTGATGCCGACCAGCATGACCACAAACAGGAAGAGCATCATGATCGCGCCGGTGTAGACGACGATCTGCACGATGCCGAGGAAGTAAGCGCCCTGCGCCAGATAGAAGACCGCCAGCACGATCATCGTGCCGGCCAGCGACAGCGCGCTGTGCACGGCCCTCTTCATCAGGACCGTCCCGAGCGCGCCCAGCAGCGCGACGACGCCCAGCACCCAGAACTGCACGGCCTCGCCGGTCGAGGTGGTGCTCGCCGCCGCGGCGAGCGTAGCGGTGGTGCTCATGCCTCGCCTCCTGTCCCGGCGGGCGTGGTGCCCCCGGTGGCCGGAACACTCACGCCCGCGCCGGCCCCGGCCGGGGGCGGCTCGGAGCCGGGCACTTCGCCCTTGCTCCGCGCCACCTGGCGCTCGGTCCCGGGTGCGGCCTCGGTGACCAGACCGCGGTAGTAGTCCTGCTCGTCCATCCCGGGGTAGATGACGTGAGGCGAGTCGACCATGCCCTCTTCCAGCCCGGAGAGCAGCTGCTCCTTGGTGAAGATCAGCGATTCGCGGCTGCTGTCGGCGAGCTCGTACTCGTTCGTCATCGTCAGCGCCCGGGTCGGGCAGGCCTCGATGCAGAGCCCGCAGAGAATGCAGCGGGCGTAGTTGATCTGATAGACGCGGCCGTACCGCTCGCCGGGCGAGTACCGTTCCTCGTCGGTGTTGTCGGCGCCCTCGACATAGATCGCGTCGGCCGGGCAGGCCCAGGCGCACAGTTCGCAGCCGATGCACTTCTCCAGGCCGTCCGGGTGGCGGTTGAGCTGGTGACGGCCGTGGAAGCGCGGCGCTGTGGGCTTCTTCTCCTCCGGGTACTGCTCGGTCAGCCGCTTCTTGAACATGGCCTTGAAGGTCACGCCGAAGCCCGCGACCGGGCCAAGGAACTCAGGCATCGCCGGCCTCCTTTCCGTCACTGTCAGTATTGGGTCCGCCACTGACAATCAGCTCGCGATCATGCCTGGAACGACGGCGCGGCACCGGCGGCAGGCTCTGGCCGGGCAGCGGAGGCACCGGGAAACCGCCCGCCATCGGGTCGAACTCGGCCGGTGGCGCCAGCTTCCCGGCCGCCTCCTGTCGCTTCTCCTCGCGGTCCCGGAAGACATCGACGACGAGGGAGACGAGCAGCACGGCGAGGACCGCGCCACCGACATAGAGCACGACCGACTGGAAGTCGTAGTTCTCGTTGCGCAGCGCCCGGACCGTCGCGACCAGCATCAGCCAGACCACCGAGACCGGGATGAGGACCTTCCAGCCCAGCTTCATCAACTGGTCGTAACGCACCCTGGGGAGCGTGCCGCGCAGCCAGATGAAGAAGAAGAGCAGCAACTGCACCTTGACGACGAACCAGAGCATCGGCCACCAGCCGTGGTTCGCGCCCTCCCAGAAGGTGCTGACCGGCCACGGAGCCCGCCAGCCCCCCAGGAAGAGGGTGGTCGCGACCGCCGAGACGGTGACCATGTTGACGTACTCGGCGAGCATGAAG
>DATJJB010000812.1:0-8244 GCA_035492655.1 Kutzneria sp.
AGCGCGACGCCGATGCGCACGATGACCGCCGGATCGGTCTCCTCGTGGGCCGCGGCGACGAGGTCGTCGGCGTCGGCCAGCGCGAGCTTGGCGGTGCGCGCCGGGTCGGGGTACGTCAACTTGGTCAACCGCAGCACGAACGGCAGCTCGGACTTCCGCTGCTCGGCTGCCGCGTGGAAGCTCCGCCACAACTCCTCGCGCCCGCTCCACCAGCACACCAGCAGCAGTGCGTGCAGGGCGTCGGCCAGGGCGGCGTCGTCATGGTCGGCTTCGATGGCGCCGACGAGCAGCCGGTAGGCGGTATCCATGGAGCCGTCATCGTTGATGAGCAGGTAGACCGCAGCGATGGCGGCGTGCAGCGTCTCGGGGCCCGCGCGGCGGGCGTCGGCCAGGAGTTCGGAGGCGTGGGCCAGCACGCCGGCCCCCTCGGCACCGATGTAGGCGGCCTCAGCGAAGCGCCGACTACGCCCCTGACCGGGTGGGCTGATGTGCGCGGCCCGGGTCAACGCCACTACGGCCCCGACGGAGTCGCCACGTTGCAGCATGCGGTGCGCGGTCTGCTGGAGCAGCTCGGCGACATGCTCGTCGGGGCGCAGGACGGCCTCGGCCAGGTGCCACGCGAGCCGGTCGGGCTGTGACTCCAGCACGCCGGCCAGCGCCCGGTGCGCCTCGCGGCGTTCCGCGCTGGTGGACGCCTCGACGACGGCGGCACGGATCAGGGGGTGTCGGAAGGCGAGCCGTCCTCTGCCTTCGTCTACGCCGATCAGCTGGTCACGCTCGGCCTCGGCTAGGTAAGCCAGGTCGTCACGTGAGTCGGCTGCCTGGAGTACCACCTGCAGCTCGCCGGTGCCGTCGAGCGCCGCCAGCAGCACAAGGCGTCGACACGCGGCGGACAGCCCGGCGATGCGCGACGCGTACAGCGCACGCAGGCGGTCGGTGAGCGGCAGCACGGAGGGCAGACTGGCCTGTGCGGTCTGCTGTGGACCGGTCAGCGCCGCCGGGAGTTCGAGGAGCGCGAGTGCGTTGCCACGGGCCTCGTCCAGCACACGCTGCCGCACCCGCTCGGCCAGTCCGGGGAACCGCGCGCCCACGAGCAGACGGGCGGACTGGTCGTCGAGCGGCGGCAGCTGGTACTCGGGCATGGTGCCGCAGGGGAAGACACCCTCGGTGCCGAGGCGCGACGCCGTGATGATGCTGACTCGAGTGCCGCTCAGTCGGCGGGCGACGAAACCCAGCACGCCGACGCTGGACCGGTCCATCCACTGCAGGTCGTCGATAACCAGCAGCAACGGGCGGTCGACGGCCACGGTCCGCAGCAGCATGAGCACGGCGTTGGACACGGCCATCCGCCCTGGGGACACGCCGTCGCCGAGTCCGACGGCCACGTGCAGCGCGTCGCGGTACGGCCCATCGAGTCCGTCGGCGGCAGTCATGACCGGCAGCAGCAGCTGGTTGAGGCCGGCGAAGGCCATGTCGGCCTCGAACTCGACACCGTCGGCGCGCAGCACACGCACGCCGTTGCCGGCCGCGGCGCGGGCGACAGCGTCGAGCACGACCGACTTGCCCACCCCGGGCTCGCCGGACAGCAGCAGTGCGGTGCCGTCGCCGAGGAGCAGCTCGTCGATGCGGGCCAGGTCGCGGGTCCGACCGACCAGCGTGCCGTCGTGGGCCATCGGCGCACTCCCCTCGACCGTCGACACCGGACAAATCTTTCAGCGAGGAAACTAACAGCGGCGCATATACGACCCGTAGACGTCGCGTAGCCGCCAGCGCCGCGGCACGGTTCGGCTACCCGATCGGGCAGTTGGGTTGCCCCATCATCGGCGTTGTCCCAGCATGGCCCGGGTGAGCAGTACCCACGCCATCGGCCGGATCGCCGTCGGCAGCTTCATCGGCACCGCGATCGAGTTCTACGACTTCTACATCTACGGCACGGCTACGGCGCTGGTGCTCAACGCGACGTTCTTCCCGACTTTGGCGCCGGTGAACGCCACGCTGGCGTCGTTCGCGACGTTCGCGGTGGCCTTCATCGGACGGCCGCTCGGCTCCCTGCTGTTCGGTCACTTCGGCGACCGGGTTGGCCGCAAGGCGACCCTGGTCGCGTCCCTGTTGACCATGGGCCTGTCCACTGTGGCCATCGGCTTGCTGCCCGGCTACGCCACGCTCGGCGTCGCCGCGCCAGTGATCCTGGTGCTGCTGCGCTTCCTGCAGGGCATCGGACTCGGCGGCGAGTGGGGCGGCGCCGCGCTGCTCGCCGTGGAGAATGCGCCTGCGGGCCGGCGGTCCAGGTACGCGACGTTCCCTCAGCTCGGCCCGTCGATCGGCTTCTTCGCGGCAAACGGGCTGTTCCTCGCGCTGTCCGCGTCGCTGTCGGACGACGCGTTCCGCTCGTGGGGTTGGCGGATTCCGTTCCTGGCGTCGGCGGCGCTGGTCATCGTCGGGCTGGTGGTGCGGCTGCGGCTGTCCGAGACGCCGGTGTTCGCCGAGGTAGTGCGCCGGCGCGAGCAGAGCCGGCTGCCGCTGGTGGACATGTTGCGCAAGGCGCCGCTGCGGCTGCTGTTGGGTGGCGGCACGATCATCACCTGTTACGTCGTCTTCTACGTGACCACGACGTTCTGCCTGTCGTACGTCACCACCACGCTCAAGTTGCCCAAGTCGGAGGCGTTGGGCCTGCTGGTCGCGGCGATCTGGGCGATGGCACTGACCACGGTGCTGTCGTGCCTGGCCGGCGACCGCTTCGGCCGTAAGCCGGTGCTGATCGTCGGCTGTGTGTTCACGGGCGTCATCGGTCTGGTGATGTTCCCGCTGCTCGGCGCGGGCACCGCGCTGTCGATCGGCGTCGCGTTCGCACTGGGACTGGCCGCGATGGGCTGGGTGTACGGGCCGCTCGGCGCGTTCCTACCGGAGCTGTTCGACGCGCGCTACCGGTATTCGGCGTCGTCGTTCGCGTACAACCTGGGCGGTGTGCTCGGCGGCGCGCTCGCCCCGACCATCGCAGCGGCGCTGGCCGCCGCCAACGGGACGTCCGCCGTCGGCTGGTACGTCGCGGGCTCGGCCGTGGTGAGCCTGCTGTGCCTGCTCGGGCTGCCGGAGACCCGCCACGTTTCCACTGAACTTCCCGCCCGCGTCGGCGCGTGAGGAGAACCGTCATGGATCTGGATTTCGACACGAAAGTGTTCGACAAGGAGTACATCGCCGTCGCGGACCGGCAGGAGCCGATCGTGCGCGGCGGCCGGCACCTGTTCGACCGGTTGCCGGCGGCGTTCGAGGGTGTGCGCCAGCTGGGCGTGATCGGCTGGGGCCCGCAGGGCTCGGCGCAGGCGCAGAACCTGCGCGACTCGCTGGGCGACGCCGTGCGCGTGGCCGTCGGGTTGCGGCGTGGCTCGGCGTCGTGGGACGCCGCCGTGCAGGCCGGCTTCTCGCCGGAGGGCGGCACGCTCGGCGAGATGTACGACGTCATCCGCGGCTCCGACATGGTGATCCTGCTGATCTCGGACGGCGCGATGGCCGAGACCTATGAAGAGGTGTTCGCGGCGCTCAAGCCCGGCACCACGCTCGGGTTGTCGCACGGCTTCCTGCTCGGCCACCTCGACCTGGTCGGCGGCGCGTTTCCCGCCGATGTCGACGTGATCGCCGTCTGCCCGAAGGGCATGGGCGCCTCGGTCCGCGCCCTGTACCTCCAGGGCCGCGACGTCAACGGCGCCGGCATCAACGCCAGTTTCGCCGTGCACCAGGACGTCACCGGCCGGGCGGTCGACCGCGCGCTGGGCTGGTCGATCGGCCTGGGCGCGCCGTACACCTTCCGGACCACGTTGCGATCCGAGTACCTCTCGGATCTGTCGGGCGAGCGGGGCATCCTGGCCGGCGGCCTGCACGGCATCGTGGAGAGCCTCTACCGACGGTTCCGTGACCACGGCATGAGCGACGAGGAAGCGTTCCGGCACTCCGCCGAGTCGGTCACCGGCCCGATCTCCCGGATCATCTCGCGTGACGGAATGCTCGGCGTTTTCAGAATGCTCGACTCTGCCGAGAAGCAGGTGTTCGCCGAGGCGTACTCAGTCAGCTACCCGGTCGGGCTGGAGCTCATCCACGAGATCTACGACGAGGTCCGTTCCGGCGACGAGGTGCGCAGCGTGGTGCTGGCCGGCAAACGGCTGCCCCGGTTCCCGATGGGCAAGATCGACCAGGCCGACATGTGGCGGGTCGGGCAGAAGGTGCGCGCCGACCGGGTGCCGGACGAGATCCCGCTCGACCCGTTCACCGCGGGCGTGTTCATCGGCGTGATGATGGCGCAGATCGACGCGCTGCTGGAGTTCGGCCACCCGTACTCGGAGATCGCCAACGAGTCGGTGATCGAGGCGGTCGACTCGCTCAACCCGTACATGCACGCCCGCGGCATCGCCTACCTGGTGGACAACTGCTCGATCACCGCCCGGCTCGGCGCGCGCAAGTGGGCGCCGCGCTTCGACTACGCGCTGACGCAGCGGGCCTACCCGGTCATCGACGACGAGCAATCCGTCAATCTCGAGAAGTTTGCAAAATTCGAGGAACATGTCGTGCACGAGGTGCTGCGCGTGTGCGCGGGGATGCGGCCGTCGGTCGACATCTTCGTCGAGTGACGGGTCACTGCTCGACGGTCAGCAACTGGGCCCAGTCCTCGACCCGGATCGTCGGGCACATCGCGGCCGGGCAGAGCGTGCGCTGAATGGCGGCGGCGCGGCGGAGCACCTCGCGTGCTTCGTCGCGCCGCTCCAGCGCCAGCAGGCAGGTACTGATCCGCAGCAGCACCGAGACCTGGTCGGCGTCGGCGCGGAGTGCGGCGAAAACCTTCTCCGCGTTCCGGTGGGCGCCGATCGCGTCCTCGTACTGGCCGAGCCGGTAGTAGGCCTCGCCGAGCACCTCCCAGGCGCCGACCAGCTCGGCATTGTCGCCGGGAGGTAGCAGCATGAGCGCCTCGTATACCAGCGGCACGGCTTCCCCGTCGCGGCCGAGCATGCTGTAGTACCGGGCCATCGTCATCGTCGCGACGCCTACGCCGGGTCCCCAACCCACGGCGCGGAACAGGTCACGCGCGCGGGTCGCGTGCTCCAGCGCCCGCTCGGGGGCGTGGTCCAACTCCTCGACCCAGGTGTACTGCCGCAGCGCGTACGCCAGCGCCGCCGTCGCGCCGGCTTGCTCGAAGAGGGCGAGTGCCTCGGTCATGTGCTCGCGCGCGGACTTGAGGCGCGACAGCCGGCATTCGGCGCGCGACAGCCCGCGATGGGCGTACGCCATGCCGATCGGGTTGCCGGCCTCCGTCGCCGACCGCAGGGCGATGCCATGGGCGTCGATGAGGTCGTACCAGTGCTGCTGGCGATCCTGGAACTGGCGCAGCGCCCAGGCGAAACGCCACGCGTGCTCGTGTAGTCCGTGCGCGGCCATGAGTTCCAGCACGCGCATCGTCGCCTGCCGCTCCGTGATGTACCAGAGCACCGCCTGCTCCTGGTCGGCGAGCTCCGCCGACACGGCGCCCTCCACGGGGTCGCACGGCGGCGGCCCGTCGTTCTGCGCCGACACCTTGCGGGCAGCGCAGTCCGCGGTGAGCAGGTAGTGGTCGGCGAGGCGTTGGAACGCCGCCTCGCGCTCGGCGGTAGTCTCCAGCAGCTCCGTGGCGTACGCGCGCAGCAGGTCGTGCCAGCCGTAGCGACCGGGCGCGGTCTCCGTCACGAGGTGTACGTCCGCGACCTCACGCAGCAGTGCCGCGGCCGCACGCACCGACACCGCTGCCAAGCTGGCGGCCGCGTGCACGCCGACGGTGGGCCCAGGATGCAGCGCCAGCAACCGGAACATCTGCGCGGCGCCGTCCGACAGCGAGGTGTAGGAGGACCGCAGCACGGCACGGATGTCGACGCTCGGGTCGGAGGCGGCGAAAGCGTCGAGTGAGAACCGTGGGCCGAACAGCGAGGCCACGATGTCGGCGAGCGGAAACTCGCTCGACTGCGCGAGGATTCGCGTGCACACAATGGACAGTGCCAGCGGCAGCCGCGCGCAGCGGTCCACGATCGCGTCCGTGGCGGCAGGTTCCGCGGCGATGCGTTCCGCGCCAAGGCGCTGCGACAGCAGGTCGACGGCGTCGTCACGGCTGAGCAGGTCCAGGGTGATCGGCCGCGCACCGGTCGCGGCGACGACGCCGTCAAGGCGTCCCCGGCTCGTGACGATGACCAGCGACCGTGACCGCCCCGGCAACAGCGGCAGCACCTGGGCGGACTCGCGCGCGTTGTCGAGCAGCAGCAGGCAGCGCCGCTCGGCCAGCAGACTTCGGAACAGGCCGAGCCGAGCTGCGGGCTCCGTAGGCACCTGCGCGGCGGCCACGCCGAGCGCCTGGAGGAAGTCGCGCACGGCGTCGTTGGGGTCGACGGTGACCGGGTCGTAGCCGCGCAGGTTCACATACAGCTGGCCGTCGGGGAATCGTGAGGCAACCTCATGGGCCCAGTGCAGCGCGAACGCCGTTTTGCCGATGCCGGCCATGCCCTGGATGACGGTGACGACCGTGCGGTCCGGCGCGCCGTCGCCGTCGGGCAGACGGCGGTGCGCCTCCGCCAACGCCGAGGACCGTCCCGCGAACACCGGCAGGTCCGCCGGCAGCTGCGCCGGCGACACCAGCGGCAACGCCTGTCGCACTGGCGGTTCCGGGTCGCCGTGCAGCATCCGGTCGTACAGCGCCCGCAGCCGCGCGTTCGGGTCGACGCCCAGCTCTTCGCGCAGCTGCCGGCGGATTTGGTCGTACGCCAGCATCGCCTCGGCCTGTCGACCCGAGCGGCACAGCGCCAGCACCAGCAGTTCGTGCATGGACTCGCGCAGCGGCTCACCGGCGGCGAGCACCTGCAACTGGTCGGCGATCTCGGCGTGCCGCCCCAGGTCGAGCTCGGCGCGGAACAGGTCCTCCAGCACGGTCAGCCGGCGCTGCCGCAGACGGGCGCGCTCGGCCTCCACGTACTCGCCGGGCAGCGCCGCCAACGGCGCGCCACTGCACAACGAAATTGCCGCACGGAGGTCGCGCACCGCGTCGTCCGCACGCCCATCGTCGAGCGCTACGCCGGCACGGTCCACGAGCTCCTGGAACTTGCCCACGTCAGTCGCCGTCAGCGGCAGGTCTAGGCGGTAGCCACTGTTGTCGTGCACGAGCAGTTGCTGGTCGTCGCCGAACACACGGCGTAGGCGGTGGATGTACGTGCGCACGGTGGCGACCGCCGACGACGGGGCGTCGACGCCCCACAACGCATCGGCGATCTGCTCCGGCGTCTGCGGCTTGCCGTCGCTGAGCAGCAACATCGCCAGCACGGTGCGCTGCTGCGGCGGGCCGAGCTGGAGCTCCTCACCGTCACGCCAGCCACGGACCGGGCCGAGCAGTCTGAACTCGAGCACGGCGCTACCGGAGCCGCGCGTGGCTGGGGCGCAGGTCGGTGACGGCACGCACGCCGAGCAGCTGCATCGTCCGCACGATCTCCTTGCGCAGGATGTCGACCGTGCGCTGCACGCCGCGCTCGCCGCCGGCCATCAGCCCGTACAGGTAGGCGCGGCCGACCAGGCACAGGTCGGCGCCCATGGCCCGGGCGGCGACAATGTCCGCGCCGGACAGGATGCCGGTGTCCAGCCAGACCTCGGCCTCCCCCTTGACCTGGTCCACGACCTGCGGCAGCAGCTCCAGCGGTGTCGGAGCGCGGTCGAGCTGACGGCCGCCATGGTTGGACAGCAGCACGGCGTCGGCCCCGTGTTTGACGACGTCGCGGGCGTCGTCGACGTTCTGGATGCCCTTGACCACGAGCTTGCCCGGCCACAGCTCGCGCACCCAGTCCAGGTCGTCGAAGTTGAGCGTCGGGTCGAACATCGAGTTGATGAGCTCCTCGACAGTGCCGCCCCACTCGGTCAGCGAGGCGAACGTCAGCGGCTCGGTCGTGAGCAGGTTGAACCACCACGCCGGGTGCGTCGCGCCGTCCAGAAAGGTGCGCAGCGTCAACGCCGGGGGAATCGTCAGGCCGTTGCGCACGTCGCGCATCCGCGCGCCGCCGACGGGCGTGTCGACCGTGAGCATGACGGTGTCGAAGCCGGCGGCCCACGCGCGCTCCAGCAGCTCACGGCCGGCGCCCTTGTCACGCCAGACGTACAGCTGGAACCACTTGCGCGCGTCGGGCGCGGCGGCAGCGACGTCCTCTATGGACGTGGTGCCCATCGTGGACAGTGAGAACGGAATGCCCTCACGCTGTG
>DATJJB010000813.1:0-4635 GCA_035492655.1 Kutzneria sp.
AGGGTGTTGCGGGCGATGCCCAGCGCCTGCTGGAACTCGTCGAAGCGGCGGATGCCGTAGAACGACTCGCGCAGGACCAGCGGCGTCCACCAGTCGCCGAGCAGGTCCATGGTGCGGGCGACCGAGCACGGCCAGTGCGCGAACGAGGTCCGTCTCATGGTTCCGATGCTAGTAGGTCCAGCAACGAGACCCAGCAGCTGAACGGTCTGATCGCCGCTCGACCTCAACGGCAGATCGGGCAGCAGACACGGCCCAACAGTCACCAAGCGACCCATCTATTCATCAGATGTGTAATCTGGCGAATATGCGAGTTCTGCTGTCGAGCATTCCTCAACACGGCCACCTGCTCCCGCTGCTGCCGCTGGCCCGGGCGCTGCGGGCGCAGGGCGACGAAGTGGCGTTCATGACGGGCGCGGGGGTGGCGGGGGTGCTGAACGAGGAGGGCATCCCGCTGCACGCGGCCGGACCGATGCCGGACGTGCTCGGGGCGGAGACGATCCAGCGGACGGGAGACAACCCGTTCACGAACCCGACACCGCAAGGGATCGCGGCGTTCTTCGTGGACGTGCGGATCGAGCTCGGCGGTGAGGAGGCGCTGGCGGCGGGGGCGGCGTTCCAGCCGGACCTGGTGATCCGCGAGCGTTTCGACTACCTGGGCCCGCTGGTGGCGGCGGACCGGAACGTGCCCATGGCGACGATGGCGCTCGGCCCGGCGGTGCCGCAGTTCCTGCTGGACGCGCTGGACGATCGGGCGAAGGCGGCCCACGCGGCGCGGCAACTGCCGCTGCCGGCGGACGGGTGGTTCCTCGACCCGTGCCCGCCGTCGCTGCAGGCCGAAGGCTGGCCGCACCCGGCAGGCTGGCGGGCGCTACGGCCGGAGGCGCACCGGGGCGGCGGCACGGAGGTGCCGCCGAACACCTCGTCGCGGCCGCGTGTGCTGGTGACGTTCGGCACGTGGTTCAACCAGCCGGAAACGCTGACCCCGCTGCTGCAAGAGTTGTCCACAATGGACCTCGACGTGGTGGCGACGCTGGGCCTGGCCACGGATCCGTCGCAGTACGACGTCGACCCGAACCGGGTGCACTTCGTCGGGTTCACGGCGCTGGACGCGCTGCTGGCAGGCGTCGACGTGGTGCTCACGCACGGCGGCGCCGGCACGATGCTCGGCTCGCTGTCCCGCGGCATCCCGATGGTCGTGGTGCCGGCCGGCGCGGACAACGCCTTCAACGCGGCGCAGATCGCGGCGTCCGGAGCTGGTGTCACAGTGCACGAAGGGACGCCGGCCAAGGTCGCGACCGCCGTGCGTACAGTGGTGGACGAGTTCCGCTACCGCGAGGCCGCGGCCTCGCTCGCGAAGGAGATCGCCGTCATGCCCACGCCCACCGAGGTCGCCGCGGAACTGAGGTCGGCCGTCCGGTGACGACGGCCCGCCGCTACCACTCCCCGCGCCGCGAGCAGGAGGCCGCCGAGACCCGGCGGGACATCCTGCGCGCGGCGGCGGAGTTGTTCGCCACCAACGGATACGCCCGCGTCACAGTGGCCGACATCGCCCGCGCGGCGGGCGTCGCACAGCAGACGGTGTACTCCAGCGCGGGCAGCAAGTCCGACATCCTCGACGAGGTGCTGTCCGAGGCGATCAAGGACTCGGGCGCCGACGCGACGGTGGAGGCGATCCGGCTCGCCGAGGACCTGCCGACGGCGCTGGGTGTGCTGGCTCGCGGCACCAGGTTGGGCAACGAGTCGCAGGCCCAGGCGGTGGACATCATCTTCGCCGCGATGCCGGTGCACGAGAACGCGGCGCAGCTGTGGGCGCTGGCCACCGGGCAGTACCGGGAGCGGCTGCTGGACACGGCGAAGGTGCTGCGGGACAAGGGGTTCGTCGAGGACGTCGAGCGGACGGCCGACATGCTGTGGTTCCACTTCGGGTTTCACGCCTGGCGTTCGCTGGTCAGGGACAACGGTTGGACCTGGGACGACGCCGAAAACTGGCTCGCACGGCAGGCGCTGGCCGCCCTAGGCTGACCCCGTGTCGGCGAATGCTCTGGTAGCGGGGTGCTGGATCGATTCAGCACCCTTGCCGCTGCCGTACCCGGCCGTCGACCTGCTGGTGTTCGCCGACGGCTCGCTGTGGCTCGCCGGCCCGGAGGTGAGCGTCAGGTCGGGGCCGTTGCCGCCGGGCGGCCTGGTCGGCTTGCGCCTCCGACCTGGAGCGTGCCGGTCGCTCGGGCTTGCCGCCGACGAGGTTCCGTTGGGCGGCATGCCTTTCGGCCAGGTCGCGCCGGGCTCCGCGCCGTCCCGCATGAGGTCGGCGGTCGCCTTCCTCGGCCAGTTCTCCGTCAGTGACAACGACTTTGCCGTGCAGCGGGCCGTACGAATGCTGCATGACGATCCGGCGACCCGGATCGACGACCTGGCCACAGCGGTCGGCCTGTCGGAGCGGCAGCTGCGACGGCGGTTCTCCGTCGCCGTTGGCCTGCGCCCCAAGGCATACGGGCGAGTCGTCCGCCTGCACGCCGCACTGAAGCGGGCCGCGGCCAGCGCGAAGCCGTCGTGGGCGGACATCGCCCAGCAGTGCGGCTTCTACGACCAGCCACACCTGATCGCCGAGTTCCGGGCCGCGACCGGCCAGTCGCCGACCGCGTTGCACGGCCGTTTTCTCCAATCCCGATCGGCCTGACGCAGCCAGACTTCACGGCATGTTCGTCCGAAGTCACGCCCTCGTCGACGAGGTGCTCACCACGCACGACGTGTTCTCGTCCGACGAGATCCGGTACAGCGCAAGCGAAGTCCCGCACCGGGACAACCCGGTGCTGCACAGTATGTCGGCCATGGACCCGCCCCGGCACCACGAGTTGCGGCGCATGGTCAGCCGCGCCTTCACGCCCCGCACCGTCGACGCCCTGACCCCGGCCATCGAGGCCCGCGCCGCCCACCTGCTCGACCGGCTGACGCCGGCGTCCGACTTCATCACCGGGTTCGCCCACCCGCTGCCGATCGCCACACTGGCCGCCCTGCTCGGCGTGAGCGACCAGGCCGACTTCGTGCGCTGGACCGACGCGATCACCACGTTCTTCGGCCAGCCCGAGGCCCGGCCTGCCTTCGAGCAAGCCGTCGCTGAGCTGCGGGAATACCTGCGCACCGTGCCGGCGACCGACGGTGTCGTCGCCGGGCTGCGGGAAAGCGGCCTCACCGCCGACGAGATCGTCAACCTCGCCGGACTGCTGCTGGTCAACGGGCACGAGACGACCAAGACGCTGCTGGTCAACATGGTGCTGTGTCTGACCGAGAACCCGTCGGCGCTGGCCGCGCTGCGCGAGAATCCCGCGCTCGTACCGTCCACGATCGAGGAAGTGCTCCGCCTAATGCCGCCGGCCGGTGGCACCGACCGCTTCAGCACACGCGCCGGCACGCTCGGCGGCGAGATTTTCGAGAAAGGCCAACGAATCGTCGTCTCCATGGCCGCCGCCAACCGCGATCCGGCGGTGTTCGCCGAGCCTAATGGGTTCGACGCCGGCCGCTCCCCCAACCCGCACCTGTCCTTCGGCCACGGCATCCACTTCTGCCTCGGCGCGCACCTGGCCCGCCGCCAGGCCGCCGTCGCATTGACGGCCATGGTGGCCCGGATTCCCGGCGCCTGGACCGTGCAAGACCTGGTAACCAGGGAAAGTCCGGTGGGGACGGACGTGCTCGCGCTGCGTCTGGTGTGGTCCGCTGAGCGCGACTCGGCGGTGCACACCTAGGATCATCGCCATGGCCAGGTACTTCGACGTGCATCCGGCGAACCCGCAGAAGCGGTCCATCGGCCAGGTGATCGACATTCTGCGCGAGGACGGGCTGATCGCCTACCCCACGGACTCGTGCTTCGCGCTCGGCTGCCAGCTGGGCAACCGCGAGGGCCTCGACCGCATCCGGTCCATCCGCCACCTCGACGACCGGCACCACTTCACCCTGGTCTGCCGCGACTTCGCGCAGCTCGGGCAGCTGGTGATCGTGGACAACGCGGTGTTCCGGGCGATCAAGGCCAGCACGCCGGGCAGCTACACGTTCATCCTGCCGGCGACCAAGGAGGTGCCGCGCCGGCTGATGCACCCCAAGAAGAAGACGGTCGGCGTGCGCATCCCGGACCACGTCGTCACCCAGACCCTGCTGGCCGAGCTGGGCGAGCCGCTGGTGTCCAGCACGCTGCTGCTGCCCGACCAGGAGGAGCCGCTGACCCAGGGCTGGGAGATCAAGGAGCTGCTCGACCACACGGTCGACGCGGTGATCGACTCCGGCGACTGCGGCACCGAGCCGACCACCGTGATCGACTTCTCGGACGGCACGCCGGAGATCGTGCGCTACGGCGCAGGCGACCCGACCCGGTTCGAGTAGACCCGCCGCAGACCGGCCCGCACCGCCACGACTCCCGGCCGCTGGCGGGTGCCTTCCCGGGCGCACGTGTAGATGCGGCGGTGACCCAGCTCGTGCCCCGGTGGCGGGCCGTCGGCCCAGACCAGGTCGGGCAGGATCGCCACCGCGTGGCCGGTCTCGACGAGGCGGATGTGCGTGACGATGTCCGTGGAGTCGAAGGCCACGTCCGGCTCGAAGCCGGCCGACCGGCACAGTGCCCGAGCCCAGCGGCCGCTCTCGGTGTCG
>DATJJB010000814.1:0-17318 GCA_035492655.1 Kutzneria sp.
GGTGCCCTGGAAGTGCGCCGGGTACTCCATCGCGCCGACGCCGAGGATCGCGCCCTGGCCGGCGGTCAGCCGCGGCACCGAGTGGTTGGTGCCGATGGTGCCCGGGTTGGTCAGCTGGATGGTGCTGCCGGCGAAGTCGTCCGCGGTCAGGCCGCCGCTGCGGGCCTTGCGGATCAGGTCCTCGTAGGCCTGCCAGAACTGCGTGAACGTCATCGACTCGCAGTTCTTGATGGCCGCGACCACCAGCGACCGCTGGCCGTTCTTGCCCGGCAGGTCGATGGCCAGGCCCAGGTTCACGTGCTCCGGGGTGATGACCGAGGGCTTGCCGTCGACCACGCCGTAGGAGTTGTTCA
Source organism: Kutzneria sp. (assembly GCA_035492655.1). Taxonomy (GTDB): domain Bacteria; phylum Actinomycetota; class Actinomycetes; order Mycobacteriales; family Pseudonocardiaceae; genus Kutzneria. Next base: position 354 of record DATJJB010000814.1, read on the forward strand.
TGTTCGGGTACGAGTCGAGCGCCTTGACCAGCGCGTACCCGATGATGTGGGTGAAGGAGACCTTGCCGCCGCGGGTCCGCTTCAGGTGGTTGTTGATGACGATGCGGTTGTCGGCCAGCAGCTTGGCCGGGACCGCGCGCACGGAGGTCGCGGTCGGCACGGTGAGCGAGGCGTCCATGTTGCGGGCGATCGCCGCGGCCGCGCCGCGCAGCACCTTGACCTCGGAGCCGGCGGCCGGCTTCACCGGCGCGGCGGTGGCCGCGGCGGCCGGCGTCGGCTTGGTGCTCGGCAGCGCGGTCTGAGCCGGGGTCGTCTGGGCCGGCGCGGCCGGGGCCGGGGCGGCCGGCGGGGCGGCGACGTGGCCGTTGGACGGGGGCGCGGTGGTGGTCGCCGTCGCGGTGGCGGCCGTGGTGCCGTTGACCGCGGTGGTGCCGGCGGCCGTGCGCTGCGTCGCCTTGTAGTCGGCGAAGAAGTCATGCCACGCCGGGTCGACGGATGACGGGTCGGCGAGGAACTGGTCGTACATCTCCTCGACCAGCCACTCGTTCGGGCCGAACTGCGACGCAGAGCTGGAGCTGGACACGGCTGGCGCTCGCCTCTATCTATCTCGCTATTTGTACTGACTCACTCCGCCAGCAAGGCTAGTACTCCACGCAGGTCGCTTCACACACAGCCGAGCGGGCACAACGTCAGGTGGATCACATGATCAATACAGATCATCCCACCGGTGCGGCCGTCTGACCGGGGGTGTTGAGGATGGCTTAGGGTACTTGATCGTTCAAGTCATGCACTTGCACCGGGAACAATTGTGGCCGGAACCACGTTTGGTCTGCCCGCACCGCCCAGCACGTGCACTTTCGAGTGATCGCAACTGTTGTGGCGTGCAATGCCTGACTCAGGCGGCGTCGTCGGCCAGGTGGGCGCCGGTACGCCACATGGTGGCGTACCGTCCGCCGACTTCCAGCAGCTCCGCGTGGGTGCCCTGCTCGACGATGCGGCCCTGCTCCAGCACCACGATGCGGTCCGCGCGAGCCGCGGTCGCGAGCCGGTGCGCGACGACGAACGTGGTGCGGCGTCCGGCGAGGTGCTCGCTGGCCGCCAACACGACGGCCTCGGTGGCCGGGTCGAGTGCCGCGGTGGCCTCGTCCAGCAACAACACCGCCGGATCGACGAGTTCGGCGCGGGCCAGCGCGACCAGCTGCCGCTGCCCGGCCGACAGGGACTGACCCCGTTCGCCGACCTGCTGGTGCATCGCCTGCGGTAGACCGGCGACCTGCCGCAGCGCCCCGACGGCCCGCACGGCCGATGTCACCTCATCGCGTGAAGCCGACGGCCGCCCGTACCGCACGTTGTCGGCGACGTCGCCGACGAACAGGTGCGCCTCCTGCGGCACGACGCCGAGCCGGCCGCGATAGCCGTCCAGGTCGTACTCGCGCACGTCAACGCCGTCCACGAGGACAGCGCCGCCGGTCACGTCGTAGAACCGCGCCACCAGCTTCACCAACGTCGACTTGCCGGCGCCGGTGCGGCCGACCAGCGCCACGGTCTCGCCGGCCCGGACATGCAGGTTCACGCGATCGAGTGCCGGCGTCGCGGCGCCCTCGTAGCGGAAGGTCACGTCACGGAGTTCGATGTCGCCGCGCAGCGTCGCCGGCACGGCCACGGGCTCGGCCGGCAGCACGATCGACGACCGGGTGCTCAGCAGCTCACCGATGCGCTTCAACCCGACCATCGCCTGCTGGTAGCCGTCGAACACGCCGGACAGCTGCTGCACCGGCGCGAAGAACAGACCCAGGTACAGCTGGAACGCCAGCAGCGCGCCGGCGCTCAGGTCCCCGTTGGCCACGCGGTACGCGCCGACGGCCAGCACGGCCGCCTGCGCGAAGCCGGAAAGCAGCGCCACGAACGGGAAGTACACGGCGATATAGCGCTGCGCCCGCAGCCGCGACGTCCGGTAGGCGAGGCTGCGCTCCCCGAACTCACGCGCCGAGTGCTGCTCCCGCGTGAACGCCTGCGTGACGCGCAGCCCCGACACGTTCTCCTGCAGGTCGGCGTTCACCACGCTGACCCGCTCGCGCGCCTGGGCGTACGCCTCGGACGACGCCTTGCGGAAGAAGTAGGTCGCCACGGCCAGGATCGGGATCGCTGCCATCGACACCAGGGCCAGCCCGACGTCGGTGACCAGCAGCGCCACCGCGATGCCGACGATGGTCAGACCGCTCACCGCCGCCGTCACGAGGCCGGTCTGGAGGAACGTCGACAGCGCGTCGACGTCCGTGGTCATCCGGGTCATGATCCGGCCGGCGAGCTCGCGCTCGTAGTAGTCGAGGCCCAGCCGTTGCAGGTGCGTGAAGCTGCGCACGCGCAGCACGTACAGCAGGCGCTCGCCCACGCGTGCGGTCAGCAGCGTCTCCACGCGCGCGTTCAGCCAGTTGATGATGACGATGCCGGCGCCGAGGCCCGTGGCGATCCACAACGCGCCTAGCGCGCCGCGCGTGACGCCGTCGTCCACCCCGTAGCGCACGAGCGCCGGCAGGGCCATGGAGCTGAGGGCGTCGACCGTCACCAGCGCGCCGACGAGCAGCAGCGCCCAGCGCACCGGCCGTAGCAGCGACAGCAAGCCGAACTTGCGGTCCGTGGCCCCGGTCTCCGGGCTGAGCAGCGGCTGCTCCGTGGCCTCGGGCAGCGGTACCAGGTCCGGCACGTCGGGCTGCTCGGGCGCGACCTCCGGCCACAGCTCGGCGGACTCCAGATCCGCGCTCGTGGTCGCGTCCTCGATCGCTTCGCCGGGACCGGCCAGCAGCTCGCGGAACAGCGCGCAACGCTGGTTGAGCTCTTCCTCGGTGCCGACGTCGACCACGCGGCCCTGGTCCAGCACCGCGATGCGGTCGGCCAGCGCGAGCGTGGAACGCCGGTGGGCGATCAGCAGCGTCGTGCGCTGCGCGGTGACGGCCTTGAGCGTGTCGTGGATCGCCGCCTCGGTAACGGCGTCGACCGCCGACGTCGCGTCGTCCAGCACGAGCACACGTGGGGCCGACAGCAGGGCGCGAGCCAACGCGATGCGCTGACGCTGTCCTCCGGACAGCGTCAGGCCGCGCTCACCGACCTTCGTGTCGTAGCCCTCGGGCAGCGCGTGAATGAACTCGTGCGCCTCGGCCGCCCGCGCGGCTTCCTCGACTTCCGCTTCGGTGGCCTCCGGCCGCCCGTACGCGATGTTGCCGCGGATGGTGTCGGAGAACAGGAACGCCTCCTCGAACACCACGCCGACCGCGTTGCGCAGCGAGTGCAGCTTCAAGTCCCGCACGTCGACACCGCCGACGCGGATCGTGCCCGAGTGCACGTCGTAGAACCGGGGCAGCAACAGCGACACGGTTGATTTGCCGGAACCGGCAGTGCCCACCAGTGCCAGCGTCTCGCCTGGCTCAACGTTCAGGCTCACGTGAGCCAAAACCGGTTCCCGGCGCGAGTACCCGAACGTGATGCCGTCCAACTGCACGGACAGCGGGCCGGTCGGCACGTCCGCACCGCCGTCGCGCACATCCGGCTGCGAGTCGATGAGCTCGTTGACGCGGTTCACGCTGGCCTTCGTGACCTGCGCCGTGACCATCGCCGAAGCCAGGAAGCGAGCCGGGCCCAGCAACCCGGTCACGTAGCTGGCAAACGCGAGGAACGTTCCGAGCGTGACCTGGCCGTTCAACGCCAGCCAGCCGCCGAGACCGAGCACGGCGATCTGGCCGAAGAGCGGCATCGCGCCCAGCGTCGCCGTCGGCGGCGCGGTCAGCCGGGCGGCGCGCATCCGTAACGCGAACAGCCGGCGGGCTCGGGCCTCCAGACCGCGGATCTCGCGACCCTCCTGGCCGAAGCCCTTCACCACGCGGACGCCCGTCACTGTCTCCTCGACGTGCTGAGCGACGTCGGCGGCCTGCTGCTGCGCGTGCCACGTGGCCGAGAACAGCGTCTTGCGGCTGCGCAGCGCCACGTACACCACAGCCGGCACCACGATCAGCGCGATTACCGTCAGCAACGGCGACAGCCACAGCATCGCGCCCACCGCCACCAGCACGAAGGCGATGTTGCCCAGCGCGTACGGGACCATCATGACCAGGCCCTGGACCTGGTTGAGGTCGCTGATCGAGCGCGACACGACCTGGCCGGTGCGCAGCTCGTCCTGCTTGCCGCCGTCCAGCCGCTGCACCGCCGCGAACACCTGCCCGCGCAGGTCGTGCTGCACGTCCAGGGCCAGCCGTCCGCCGAGGTAGCGCCGCAGGAACGCGGTGACGAAGGTCAACACCTCGATGCCGGCCAGCGCGCCGATCAGCCAGCCCAGCCGGGTGGTCGTGCCGGCCACCGCGTCGTCCACCGCGAGCCGCACCACCAGCGGCGCGACCGCCTGCTGGCCGACGCCGAGCACCGCCGCGCCCAGCGACAGCACCACCACGACCGGATGCCGCCAGCACGCCGCGGCCAACCGCCGCACCCATCCCGTTTGTTCGGACACAGAAATAACCTACGGTGTCCGGCCTTCATCATGCCCCCGATGTCACATGCGGACCGGAGGTGCCGAATGGAGGCAAGTCCGACGCGCAGGTGACATTTGAGGGTCAGGTGATGTCGCGGGTCTTGCTCATCAGCCAGCCGGCGACGGCGAAGACGGCGGTCCAGGCGGCGAAGATCAGGCCGCTGATCCACCAGTCGAAGGCGCCGCCGGCGCCGGCCGCGGTGCGGATGAGGTTGGTGAACAGCTCCTGGGCCTCGCCGGTCATCAGCGCGCCGATGTTGGGCACCTTGTCCACCACGAGCTGGGAGGCGACCGAGCCGGTGAGGCCGTTGGCCGAGCCGTTGATCAGGATGCCGGGCCAGTGGTCGGGCAGCGCAAGGCCGATCAGGTTCTCCACCAGCAGCGTGTAGAGCAGCAGCGAGATGATCGACGCGATCGGGCTGCCGAACAGGGCGCCGACGCCCATGCCCAGCAGCGTCCACAGCATGCACGAGACGATGCCGGAGGCCGCGATCTCCAGCCAGCTCACCGCGTCGGGCAGCTGCTCCGGCCGCGAGGCGATGGCCATGCCGATGCTGGCCACGCCGGTGATGACCACGCCGAACAGCATGCCCCACGCGGCGTAGGTGACGAGCTTGGCCGACAGCAGGCTGCCGCGGTTGGGCGCGGTCAGGTAGCTGGTGGTGATGGTCCGCCGGTTGATCTCGCTGGACAGCGCCAGCGCCCCGAACACGATGGGGAAGATGGCGCTGATGTTCACCGTGCGGGCGAACATCAGCGTCGACCACGGCAGGTTGTTGAAGTTCAGCCGCAGCTGCGAGGCCACGACCGAGTTGTCGATCTGGTCGATCAGGGCGCCGATCAGGTAGTTGCCGGCGATGCTCCACAGCGCGGCGATGGCCACCGTGGGGATGAGCAGCGCCCACCACATCTTGGTGGTGAGGATCTTGCGGAACTCGGCGGAGATGAGCCGGCCCATCAGGCGTTACCTCCCCAACCGCCGGCGGGCGGCTGCTGCTGGTCCTGCGGCGGCGCATAGGGCTGGCCGCCGTACTGCTGGCCGGGCTGCTGGTACTGCTGCTGGGGGTCGACGGGCGGCGTGCCCGGCGGCGGCGCGAAACCCGGGTACTGCTGCGCCGGCGGCGCGTACCCCTGCGGCGGGGTGCCGGGCTGTTGCGGCGGTGCGTAGCTCGGCGGCTGGTTGGGGTCGTAGCCGGGTGGCGGCGGGGCGTATCCCTGCGGTGGCGTGCCCTGCGGCGGGGCGGCGTATCCCTGCGGTGGCGTGCCCTGTTGCGGCGGGGCGTACCCCTGAGGGGGCGTGCCCTGCGGGACGGCGTAACCGGCCGACGGCTGCTGCCCGGTGTACAGCTGGTTCGGGTCGGCCGGCGGGTATCCCGGCGCACCCGGTCCATAGCCGCCGGGCGGCGGTCCATATCCGGGCGGCGGTGCCCCGTAACCCGGCTGCTGGCCGGTGTACTGCCCCTGCGTCAGCCGGAAGAACAGCTGCTCGAGGTCGACGGTCTCCTGCTGGATGTCGTACAGCGCGATGCTGGCCGCCATGGCCAGGTCGGCGACGGTCTTGCGGTCGACGCCGGTGATGGCCAGCCGGCCGTCCGGCGTCTGCTCCACCATGTTGACGCCGGCCTCCTGGAGCTTGGCCACCAGCGCCTGCGGGTCGGCGGCCTGCACCAGCACCCGGCTCTGCTGCGACTGCCGCAGGTAGTCCAGCGAGCCGTAGTACACGGTCTGGCCGCGGCTGATGATCACGACCTGGTCCACCGTCTGCTCGACCTCGGCCAGCAGGTGGCTGGAGATCAGCACGGTCCGGCCGGTGCGCGCGAACGACTGGAGGAAGGCCCGCAGCCAGGCGATGCCCTCGGGGTCGAGTCCGTTGGCCGGCTCGTCCAGCACCAGCACCTGCGGGTCGCCGAGCAGCGCGGTGGCCAGCGCCAGCCGCTGCTTCATACCCAGCGAGAAACCGCCGGCGGCCCGTCGGCCGGCCTCGGCCAGGCCCACCAGCTCCAGCACCTGGTCGGCCCGCTGGTCCGGCACGCCCATCGCGGCCGCGTACACCCGCAGGTGGTTGCGGGCCGACCGGGTCGGGTGGAAGCCCTGTGCCTCCAGCACGGCCCCGACCACGCGACCGGGGTTGCCGAGCTGTTCGAACGGCAGGCCGTTGATCGTCGAGATGCCAGCGGTCGGCCGCACCAGGCCCAGCAGCATGCGCAGCGTGGTGGTCTTGCCGGCGCCGTTCGGCCCGAGGAAGCCCGTGACCGACCCGGGCTCGACGGTGAAGCTGAGGTTGTTGACCGCGGTGATCGGGCCGAACTGCTTGCTCAGGCCCTGCACCACGATGCGGCCACTGCCGTCGTGCACGTGTTCCTCCCGGTGCCGGTGCGTGCCCTGGTCATACCCTATTCGGCGGCTGCGCGCCGTGAGATCGCGAGCTGATCCGTCAGATATGTGACGACCCCGTCATCGTCGTTGGTTCCCGTCACGACCGAGGCGGCGGCGCGCACCGCCGGCTGGGCGTTGGCCGGCGCGATGCGGCGGTCGGCGACGGCGAACATGGGCAGGTCGTTGACGTGGTCGCCGCAGACGGTGATCTCACCGTGCAGGTCCAGCCGCTGCCGCAGCTCCAGGATGGCCACGCCCTTGCTGGCCAACGGGCTCTGCACGACGACCTCGGACCAGCCTGGGCTGTACGAGTTCAGCGCGGCCCACACCCGGGCGGCCTCGCCCACCGCCTCCCGGACCCGGGCCGCCACGGCCGCGGCGTCCTCGTCCGGCACGTACGAGCACAGCATGACGACCTGTTCGGCGTCGGCGACCGCCCTCAGGTCGGCGGTCTCGGTCAGCCGTGGGTCCTGGTAGCGGCGCTTCTCGCCGATGAACCAGCCCGCGCCGCCGTTGAGGTCGGCGCCGAAGTGCACCCGATCGCGGACCCCGTCCCAGCTGGTCACGATGGGATCGCCGAGCAGCTCGACGACCGTGCCGGCGGTGGCCGCGTCCAGCGCGTTGGTGACCAGGTGCTGCCCGGTGCGCAGGTCGGAGATGTACGCCCCGTTGTGCTCGATCACCGGCAGCGGCACGTCCACGCCGGGCAGCATCGGCCGCATGGCGGCGGTGCTGCGCGCGCTGGCGATGGTCAGCGCGACGCCGGCCGCGACGAGGCGGTTGAGCCCGTCGCGGGCGGCGTCGGACAGCGAGGTGTCGGACCGCAGCAGCGTTCCGTCCAGGTCGCAGACGAGCAGATGTCCCGGTGACGTCAGCCAGCTCACCGGTCCCATCTTGCAGGGAAGGACGCCTTACCTGCGTTGGATGCAGGTAAGGCGTCCTTCCCTGCATTTCCGCGGGCTACGTGGTGGCCGTCGACCCCTGCCAGTAGTCCTCGAGCACCCGGCGCATCTCCTCGGTCTCCGCGTCGGGCTCGCCCAGCAGCTCGAACCGCGGCGCCTCGGCCACCACCATGGTGTCCTCCAGCGGCTCGATCGGCGGCGCGACCGGCTCGGGCTCGTGCTGGGGCGGCGCGGGCAGCACGCCGCCGAACGCGCCGATCGGGTCCAGGCTGGCCAGCGCCGGGGCGTCCGGCCGGTCCAGGTACTCGCTGGGTGCGGGCCAGGTCGGGTCGTCGACGATGGCGAACGGCCCGGAGCTGGCGATGGCCGGCGGCGCACTGGGCGGCGTGATCGGCGTGTAGCTGGGCGCGGGCGGCAGCGCCGCGCGTATCACCGGCAGCCGCACGGTCATCTCCGACGGCGCCTCGGCCGGGATCTCCGGCGGAAGCTCCATGCTGCGCCGCGCGGTCGCCGGCAGCGGCGGCGTGCGCACGCCCTGCACGGGCGTGCCGTTGGAGTGCTTGCCGTGCCGGCCGCCGCGGCGGAACAGGCCGAGCAGCCCGCCGCGCTGCGGCGGGGGCGGCGCCGAGCCGGCGCCGATCAGGTGCTGGTGCGCGAGCAGCCACACCTTGCACGGCCAGCGCCGCTTGCGCAGCCGGCCGGGACAGGCCCGGCAGCGGCCGTCCTCGTCGGCGGTGTGCACCTCCAGCAGCAGCCGCCAGCCGTCGGCCAGCCGCTGCAACTCGGCGCGGGCCAGTGGGGCCAGCGCGCCGCCCGCGTTGGTCTGCTCCGCGGCCTGGTCCAGCGCGGCCAGGCGGCGCAGCACGGCGCGCCGCATCCCGTCGTCCACAGTGCTCATTCGCTCAACCCCAGATCCCCAGCCGCCCGGTCGAGTGCGCTGTGCAGCCGCCGCGTCTGCTGCGGCGACAGCACCGCCGTCGCGCCGGGCGGGGCCACCAGCACCACGCTGTCGTGCTCCACCAGCACCGTCATCGACCGGTCCCGGCCGAACGGGTCCAGGCAGGCCACCCACCAACGGGGTTCACTCATCAGGCATCTCCGTCAGGCTCCACGGGGTGCCACGCGAGTGACTGTCAGGCTGGCGGCACACACCCGTCTCACATCGGCCGATCGGGCCAGTTCACACAGTCTGCGAGGCAGGGTTTCACCCGTTTGCACGCTCGTTCACCCGTTCGAGTGGCGGCGGCGAAGATTTTTTCGACGGATCTCGCCCAAACATGAGGCAAATCGGCGGTCGAGACCCTAAGCTGTTCTCGGCGGCCCGCTCCCAGTGACCCCCAGGCTGGTTGAGCGGGCCGCTCTTCTTTTTCTCCAGTGTTGTCTAAGGCGCATGCCGGCGCACTTCCGCACCCTCCTCGACGTGACCTTCGCTTGGCCGCTAAATTGTGGGTGTATCCCATCTCTTTCGTCACGGGGGGTTCCTGATGAGAGTTCTGGTCACCGCGTCACCCGGTCTCGGCCACATGCTGCCGATGGTGCCGATCACCTGGGCGTTGCGGGCCGCCGGCCATGAGGTGCTGCTGGCCATGTCCGGCCGCAGCCCCGAACACGTGCCGATGCTGGCCGCTTCCGGTCTGCACGTCGTGGAGACCGCCGACAGCGCGCGGTTCGAACGGCTGGTGCAGGCGACCCGCGACCAGGTCGACGTCAAGGCGATCCAGCAGCGGATCAAGGAGGCGTCGCGCAGCGGCGAGTTCGACCGGCTCAGCTCGATCGCGATCCAGCTGTTCGCGCCGCTGTCCGTCGCGGTCGCGGGCACCGTGGTCGAGCTGGCCGACAGCTGGCGGCCCGACCTCGTGCTGCACTCGCCGATGGAGGGCGCGGGCCCGCTGGCCGCGGCCAAGCTCGGGGTGCCCGCGGTAGAGCAGTCGTTCGGCCTGTTCAGCCCGGCCGACCGGAGCGCGCGGATCGCCGAGGCGCTGGCCGACACCTATCACCAGCACGGCGTGGACGGCGCACCCTCGCGCCGCGCCCTGCTCAACGTCGCTCCACCGAGCATGGGCACGCCCGAGACCGGTTGGTCGATGCGCTACGTCCCGTACAACGGCGGCGGCCAGCTGCCGGACTGGCTGCTCCGCCGGCCCGACCGGCCGCGGGTGGTCGTCACGCTCGGCACGGTGCTGCCCGGCTTCGCCGGCCTCGGGCCGCTCCAGTGGCTGGCCGACGTGGCCGGCGGCATCGACGCCGAGTTCGTCGTCACGTTGGGCGACGCCGACGCGGCGCAGTTGGGCGCGCTGCCGGCCAACGTGCGGCCGGTGTCGTACACACCGCTCAACGCACTGCTGGCCACCAGCACCGCGGTGGTCCACCACGGCGGCTCCGGCTCCACCATGACGTCGCTGGCGCTGGGCGTGCCGCAGTTGGTCGTGCCGCAGGGCGCGGACCAGTTCCACAACGCGCACGAGGTGGCCAAGCGCGGCGTCGGCTTCGAGGTCGACACCGAGGAGCGCGCCGTCGACGCGGGCGACCTGGTCCGGCTGTTGACCGATGCCTCGCTGGCCACCGCGGCCGTCGAGGTGCAGGCCGAGATCGCCGCCATGCCGGCGCCGGCCGAACTTGTCTCCCAACTAGAAGAACTGGTGGGCTGAACCATGCGCGTGCTCGTCACTGCCCTGGCCGGAGCCGGCCACCTCTTCCCACTCGTCACGACCGCGTGGGCGCTGCGCGCCGCCGGCCACGAGGTGCTGTTCGCCACCGGCGGCAACATGGATTCGGTCGCCACCACCGGCCTGCACTCCTACGACGTCGCCCCCGGCCTCGACATGCGCTCGGTGGTCGGCGCCAACGGTCCCAACGCGTTCCGCAGCTCTACGACCGGCCGCGCGTTCCCCACCACGCCGGAGGAGGTGCGGGAGCACCCGGCGTTCCGGATGTTCAACGGCCTGGCCGAGGCCATGGTCGACGGCCTGGTCGGGTTGGCCGAGGAATGGCGGCCGGACGTCGTCGTCTACGAGTCGATGCACGTCATCGCCCTGCTGGCGGCCGAAGCGGCCGGGGCGAGGACGGTGTCGCACGCGATCGGCGTCGCGCAGAACCAGCGCATGCTCGACCTGTTCGGCAGCATGCAGGTGGACATCTTCAGGCGCTTCGGCGTGGACGCCATCCCGAAGCCGGACGTGCACATCGACGTCGCGCCGCCGAGCTTCAAGCAGCCTGAGGGCTGGTCGATGCGGTATGTGCCGTACAACGGCGGCGGGCAGCTGCCGGGCTGGCTGACCGCCCGCCCGGAGCGGGCGCGGATCGCCGTCACGCTGGGCACGGTGGCCCCGATGATGACCGGCCTCGGACCGGTGGAGCGGATCGCCGCGGCGGCGGAGAAGATCGACGCCGAGTTCGTGCTGGCCCTGGGCAGCGTCGACGCGTCCGGGCTGGACCTGCCGGACAACGTGCGGTCGGTCGGCTACGTGCCGCTCGGCCCGCTGCTGGCCACCAGCACCGCGGTGATCCACCACGGCGGCGCCGGCACCACGCTGACCGCGCTGGACGCGGGCGTGCCGCAGATCGTGGTGCCGCAGGGCGCGGACGGCCCGATCAACGCGGCCGCGGTGGCCGCCGCCGGCTGCGGCTTCGACGTGGCCACCGACGCGCTGGACGGGCCGGTGATCGAGCGGCTGCTGGCCGAGGAGTCGCTGCGGGTCGAGGCCGCACGGGTGCGGGCCGAGATGCACGCCATGCCGTCGCCGGCCGCGGTGGCCGAGCGGCTCACTAAGTATTTCGGTGGACAAATCTCTTAGTGGGAGAGTTAAATGGTCGGCACAGGGAGGAGAACATCGTCATGCGCATTCTGATCACCACGTCCCCCGGCCTCGGCCACGTGCTGCCGACCATCTCGTTCGCCCACGCGGCCCGGGCCGCCGGCCACGACGTGCTCTACGCGACCGGCGGCCACGTGTCCGCGGTGTCCGAGGCCGGGCTCCAGGTCGTCGACGCGTCACCGGGCACCGACTACGCCCAGGTGTTCCAGAGCTTCGGCGTGGAGCACTTCGGGAAGATGCAGGAGGCGCGCGGCGACCTGCGGCGGACCATGGAGCTCGCGCTCCAGATGTTCGCCACGGTCTCCGAGCCGACGCTGGAGACCGTGGTGCGGGTGGCCGACAAGTGGCAGCCGGACGTCGTGCTGCGCACGCCCTTGCAGGCCGCGGGACAGCTCGCCGCCGGCAAGCTCGGCGTGCCGCTGGTGACGCTGGACCTGGGCATGGGCCGCGACCGCGGCTTCGACGACATGCGGGAGGTCACCTACCGCGAGCTGCGCGAGCACTTCGAGCGGCACGGCGTGGCCGAGGCGCCGAAGTCGGCGGTCCGGCTCAGCGTCACGCCGCCGAGCGTCGGCCCGGCCGAGGACGCGTGGCCGATGCGGTACGTGCCCTACAACGGCGGCTCGGTGCTGCCGGAATGGCTTTTGGATCGCCCGAGCCAACGCCGCGTGCTCATCACGCTCGGCACCGTCGTGCCGCACTTCGGTCTCGGCGCGCTGGAGCCGATCGTGGCGGCCGCCAGCAAGGTCGACGCGCAGTTCGTGCTGGCGCTCGGCGATGTGGACCTGACCTCGCTGGGCGAGCTGCCGGGCAACATCCGCGCCGTCGGCTATCTGCCGCTCGGCGCGCTGCTGTCCACCTGCGACGCCGCGATCCACCACGGCGGCGCCGGTACCACGATGACCACAGTGGACGCCGGCATCCCGCAGATCGTGGTGCCGCAGGGCGCCGACCAGTTCCTCAACGCCGACACCGTGCAGGCCCAGGGCCTCGGCCAACGGGCATCGGTGGACGAGGTCGACGTCGCGCTGATCGAGCGGCTGCTCGTCGACGCCGACTGGCAGGCCAACGCGCGGCGGATGCGAACCGAGATCCACGCCATGCCGTCGCCGGTCGATGTGGTGGACCGGCTGGCCGGCTTCGTCGGCTGAGCTGGAGTGCGCGAAGGCCGCCTTGCTCGCGCAAGGCGGCCTTCGCCGTGTTTATAGATCAGCCCTTGAGGGCGGCGGCGAGCTTGGCGCCGTCGTAGGAACCCCAGCCGGTGACCTGGTCGTAGCCCTGGCCGGCCTTGAAGGTGCCGTTGCTACCGGAGGTCACGTCGTGGAAGCCGGTGCCCTTCAGGCCGTACAGCGCCTGGTTGGCCGCGCCGAGCTTGGTGCCGTAGAGCGCGGCGAAGCCGGCCCACATCGGGGCGGCGCAGCTGGTGCCGCCGTAGACCTGCCAGCTGCCGCCGGAGTAGATGGCGTAGCCGCTGTTCGGGTCGGCGTCCGACGACACGTCCGGCACGGTGCGCTTGCCGTTGACGCCGGCCTGCCAGCTCGGGGCGTCGAACTTGGTCGAGGTGCCGCCGCCGGAGCCGCTCCACGCCGACTCGGAGCCGTAGCTGCTGCCGCTGACGGTCAGGTGCGTGCCGCCGACGCCGGTGACGTTCGGGTCGGAGGCCGGGTAGTCGACGGCGTCCACGCCGCTGCCGGTCTGGCTCCGGGTGCAGTCCTTGGAACCGTCGTCACCGGAGGCGGAGAAGAAGCTGATGCCCTCGGCGGTGGCCTGCTTGATGCCGTTGCTGGTGCCGGTGATGGCCGCGTCCGTGGTGTCCGGCTCGCACGAGCCCCACGAGATCGACACCACCGAGACCTTGTTGTCGCTGGCGATCTGGCTGGCCATGTCGACCTCGCCCTGGTCGCTGTTGGGCGCCTCGTACACGTAGGTCGACGCGGCCGGGGCCATCGCGTTGACGATCTCGATGTCCAGCTCGACCTCGCCCTGGCCCTGACCGGGCTGCGAGTCGTAGCTGGCGCCGTCCACCGACACCGTCTTCGGCGCCGCCGAGTTCAGGCTGAACTGCTTGCTGTACTGGGCGATGTTCGAGGCCTGGTAGCCGTCGAACTCCCACAGCGCGACCGACTGGCCGGAGCCGGTGCCGAGCGAGCCGGTGTCGTACGCGCCGCGCAGCTGCGTCGGGTTGTAGCCGGACGGCGCGTTCGGCTTGCGGCCCTTGGTGTTGTTGGTGTGCTTGACGGCGTGGTTGTCCAGGCCGACGACGCCCTGCACGGCGGCGGCGACATCGGCCGGCAGCTTGGGCGCGGAGTCGTTGGCGAAGAAGTCGCGGTGCTGCGCGGTGTCCGTGTAGCGGCTCAGCGAGGTGCCGAACGCGTGCTGGAGCTGGGCGGCGGTGCCGGCGGCGGTGACGATCTGTCGATTGTCACTGACCTTCGTCACGGAGAGTCCCTGTCCGCGCAGGAAGGTGGACACACTGTCCACAGTCGACTGCGTTGGCGCGAACCGGTCGTTGAACTGGGCCGGCGTGAGGAACTGGCCGTGCCGCGGCGAGTGAGGATTGCTCACGTCGGCGATGAATTTGTCCAGTTCGCTGCTGTTGCGCAGTTTCAAGGCGACGGACACCGACATCGTGCTGGTGGCGTCGACCGCGCCGTCGCGCTGGCTGTGCGCCAGCGCCGGGGAAACGTTGCCGGGAACGGAAACGAGCGGCACGGTCTGCGCGGCCGCGGTGCCGGCCATGGCCGCCGCGGCCAGTAGCGGCAGGGGCGCCGCGGCCAGTGCGAGTGCGCGCAAGCGTCGTGACATGTGGTGACTCCTTGGTTCGAGGCAGGGTTCGCGCCCAAGTGGTCACCGACGCTAGACGTGTAACGCTCAGATGGGAACAGACGATGTGAGGGGTCTTTCAACAGTCCATCAACAGACGACAGGCCGGCCGCGCTGTTCGCACGACCGGCCTGTTCCCGAATGCCGAGCTTGGCTCAGATGTCAACCACGGTGCTCAGCGGGGTGTGCGGGAGCCCGTGCGCCACCGCGACGGGCTCGTTGACCAGCTTGCCGTCGTGCACGTTCAGGCCCAGTGCCAGCGCCTTGTCGTCGCGCAGCGCCTGCTCCCAGCCCTTGTCGGCCAGCGCGACCGCGTACGGCAGGGTCACGTTGGTCAGCGCGTAGGTGGAGGTGTTCGGCACCGCGCCCGGCATGTTGGCCACGCAGTAGAAGACCGAGTTGTGCACGGTGTAGGTCGGGTCGTCGTGCGTGGTCGGCCGCGAGTCCTCGAAGCAGCCGCCCTGGTCGATGGAGATGTCGACCAGCACCGAGCCCGGCTTCATCCGCGACACCAGCTCGTTGCTGACCAGCTTCGGCGCCTTCGCGCCGGCCACCAGCACCGCGCCGATCACCAGGTCGGCCTCGAGCACGGCCTGCTCCAGCGCGTAGCGGTTGGAGGTGACGGTGCGGATCCGGCCGTGGAACTCGTGGTCGATCTGGCGCAGCCGGTCCACGTTGGTGTCCAGGATCTCCACGTCGGAGCCCATGCCGGCGGCGATCGTCGCCGCGTTCACGCCGGCCACGCCACCGCCGAGCACGACAACACGGGCCGGCCGGACGCCGGGCACGCCGCCGGGCAGCACGCCGCGGCCGCCGGAGGGACGCATCAGGGAGTAGGCGCCGACCTGCGCGGACAGCCGGCCGGCGACCTCGGACATCGGGGCCAGCAGCGGCAGCGCGCCGTTCGCGGTCTGCACCGTCTCGTACGCGATCGCGGTGTTGCCGGACGCGATGAGCGCGTCGGTCAGCGGGCGGTCGGCGGCCAGGTGCAGGTAGGTGAACAGGGTCTGGCCCGCGCGCAGCTTCGGGTACTCCGCGGCGATCGGCTCCTTGACCTTGAGCACCAGCTCGCCCTCGGCCCACACGTCCTCGGCCGTGGCCAGCACCTTCGCGCCGGCGGCCAGGTAGTCCTCGTCCGGGATGGACGAGCCGGCGCCCGCGCCGGCCTGGACGAACACGTCGTGGCCACGGGTCACCAGCTCGTGCGCCCCGGCCGGGGTCAGCGCGACGCGGTACTCGTGGTTCTTGATCTCGCGAGGGACGGCGATCCGCACGATGTTCGGTCCTTTCCGGGCGCACGGCTTGTTGGTGTGTCGCTTACCACGGTGGGCTACGCCAACCGGGGTGTCATCGTGCGCCCGGAAGTATCGAACGGCCGTCTTGTTGTGCTCGGGGCACAACCAGGGTCGAGGTCTAGACCTCTGTCAGCTGGCCAGCGAGGAGCCCGGCCGGAAGATCATCACGACCGTGACCACGGCCCACAGCAGGTTGAACAGGCCCGTGTACATGGCCAGCTGGGCGGTCGGCGTCGGCTTGCCGTCCAGCACGCGCTGTTGGTACGGCAGCACCAGCAGGCCGAGCACCAGGGCCGCGAGGCCGGTCAGCACGATCGAGACGATGATCCACAGGTCGCCGGTGACGTGCAGGATGCCGGCCACGGCGAAGCCGAACACCGGCACCGCGATGGCCACCAGCGCGTAGACCTTGCAGATCCGGTTGAGCAGCCGCAGTGTGGCCATGTCCGCATCGTTTCCGCTGGCCAGGGCCTTGCGGGCGGTAGGAGGGAACATGCTGGCGGCCACCGCGACCGGCCCGATGGCGATGATCACGGCGATGATATGGATGGTCAGCAAGATCTTCGTCACGGCGGGTGGGTCCTCCCTCTGAGCTGCTTCACTCATTCAGCCCCATCATTCGCCTGCTGAGACAGTGGCTGGATCGCCAGGTACCAACGGATTCCGGCCAGCTACCGTGGGGGCGTGCACACCGTCGCCGTGCTGGCCCTGCCGGGCGTCATCCCGTTCGATCTGGCCACGCCCATCGAGGTGTTCCAGCGGACGCCCGGCTACCGGGTGGTCGTCTGCGGGCCGTCGCCGGATATCTCCACCGGTCTGTTCGAGCTGCGTCTGTCGGCGGGATTGGAGGTGCTGGCCACCGCCGACACGATCATGTTGCCCGGGACCGAGTCCTTCGACGTGCCGGCTTCGGTCGTGGACGCGCTCGTGGCGGCGGCGTCGCGTGGCGCCCGGATCGCGTCGATCTGCTCCGGGGCGTTCATCCTTGCCGCTACTGGATTGTTGGACGGATTGCGCGCCACCACCCATTGGGCCGCCGCCGCCGAGTTGGCTTCGCGGTATCCGTTGATCGATGTCGATCCCGATGTGCTGTACGTCGACAACGGCCAGTTCCTGACCTCGGCCGGCGCGGCCGCCGGCCTCGATCTCTGCCTGCACCTCATTCGCCGTGACCACGGCTCCGCAGTCGCCGCCTCGGCCGCCCGGTTGTCGGTCATGCCGCTGGAACGGGAGGG
>DATJJB010000815.1:0-4592 GCA_035492655.1 Kutzneria sp.
AGCTGGGGGCGGCCGGGGGAGGAGTTGGGGGAGCCGGCTACCAGGCCGAAGCTGGTGGAGGTGTTGGCGGCGAGCACCGCGTTCCACGACGCGTTGCGGACCACCAACACCGAACCCTGCTGCGAGAACGTGCCGTTCCACAGGCTCTGCACCCGCTGACCGCCCGGCAGCCGCCAGCTCACCTGCCACCCGGTCAGCTGCGAACCGGTCAGATTGGTGATCGTCACCGCCGCCTGATACCCCGTCGACCAGCTGTTCATCAGGTCATACCGCGCCGAACAGCCCGCCGCTGACGACACCGGGTCGGCCGCGTCGCTGGTGGTGGTCGGGGCCGGCGCGGGAACCGCCGTCGCACCGATCGGCTGCTTCGGCGCCGCCACCGGATGCACGGCGAACTGCTGCGCCACCACCAGACCCACCGCCACCACGGCCGCCGCCACCGGCACGGCCAACGCCAACCACCGACCCACCGGCGAACCCCGACGCGGCGCCGGCATCCGCTGCGTGCCCGGCTGCGCGATCAACTGCGCGATGGGCGGCGTCATCGGCGGCGCCGGCAGAGGGGACGAACCGGCCAGAATCTGCTCGAACCGGTCCGCCACCTCCACCATCGTCGGACGCGTCTCCGGATCCCGCCGCAACATCTCCACCAGCAGATCGGCCACGGCGCCGCCGCGCGTCGGCGGTGTGATCTCCCCGTAGGCGACCTGGTGCAACAGCGCGATCGTGTTCTGGTCCATCCCGTACGGCGGCTTGCCCTCGAAAGCCGCGTACAAGGTCGAACCCAGCGAGAACACGTCCGAACGCGGACTGCTCTCCGACCCGGTCGCCACCTCAGGCGCGAGGTAGGCCGGGGTGCCCGCGAGAATGCCCACCGCGGTCACCGCCCCGTCGTCGGACGCCCGCGCGATCCCGAAATCCGTGATCTTGGCCGTGCCGTCCTCGGCCAGCAGCACGTTGTCCGGCTTCACATCCCGGTGCACGATGCCCAACTCGTGCGCCGCGGCCAACGCCGAGGCCACCTGGAAGCCGATCGTCGCCAACTCCGTCGGCGACAGCACACCCTTGCCCTCCACGACGTCGGACAGACTCCGCGAGGGCAGGTACTCCATCACCAGACACGGCCGGCCGTCGTGCTCCACCACGTCGTGCACGGAAATCGCGTTGGGATGCTGGAGACGCGCGGTGATCCGACCCTCCCGCTCGGCCCGCGCCACCGCCTCCCGCTCACTGGCGTCGTCGGGGGACAGGCCGCGCACCGTCACCAACTTCAGCGCGACGTCGCGGTTCAGCCGCTCGTCCCGGCCACGCCACACCGCACCCATGGCGCCGCGTCCGATGCACGACACCAGGCGGTAGCGCCCGTCGATCAACTCACCACTGTCCGGCACACCGCTACCTACGCGGAGATCGGCTGACCGGATCAGTGAACCCGAATCCGGGTTTGAACGTCCTCCCTCACAGGAACCCAGCACCCGCGTCCGCTAGCATTCCGCCCACCCCGACACCCCCACTGCGAGACGGCCGACCACACATGCCCGAGCACATGACGGTCCACCTCCCCGCACCACTGGCCTTAGTCCGGCGTGGCGCCCAGCACCTGCTGGAGTCGACACTGGTCCCGCTTGGCCTCTTCTACATCATGTTCACCATCGTCGGCCTGCAGGGCGCACTGTTCGCCGCCCTCGGCTGGTCGCTGGCGGCGCTCGCGCGCCGCGTCCTGCTGCGCAAGGAGATCCCCGCCGTGCTGTGGGTGACCACGGCACTGCTCTGCGTGCGCACGCTCGTCGGCTACCTCACCGGCAGCGTCTTCCTCTACTTCTTGCAGCCGACCGTGCAGAACTTCGCCTTCGCCGCGATCCTGCTGGCCACGCTGCCGCTCAACCGGCCGCTGCTGGCCAAGCTGGCCGACGACTTCTGCGCGTTCCCCACCGTGGTCACCGGCCACCCGCATGTGCAGAAGTTCTTCCGCCAGGTCTCGTTCCTGTGGGCGCTGGTGTTCATCACCAACGGCGTCACCACGCTGTGGGCCCTGGCCAGCGCCACCGTCGGCAGCTTCCTCATGGTCAGCACCGCCGGCTCCTACAGCATGGTCGCCCTCGGCATCGCGGTCTCCCTGCTGTGGTTCCGCCGCCTGCTCAAGTCCCACGGCATCACCCTGCGCCTCGGCAACAAGGCGATCGCCGCCTAGACCAGGCTCTTGCCGAACCAGTGATCCGCGTACGGCGAGTCGTTGAACGCCGGGACCTCCACGTACCCGTGGCGCGCGTACAGCCGACGCGCCTCGACCAGGTCCTTCCGCGTGTCCAAGCGGGCGGTCGTCAGGCCGGCGCCGACGGCCGCCCGTTCCAGTTCCGCCAGCAGCACGGCCGCGCCGCCTCGACCCCGTAGCGACGGACGCACGAAGATCCGGGTCAGCTCGGCCAGACCGGGGGAGGGCACCCGGAACCCGCCGCACCCGGCCGGCTCGCCGTCGAAGGACGCCACCAGCAGCAGGCCGGTCGGCGGCACCAGATCGTCACTGGGCTCTTCGGCCAGCACCTGGTCGACTTCGGCCGCCAGCGCCGGCCGTCCCCAGTAGCGGGCCACGATGTCGGTGTAGTACTCCCGCAGCAGGCCCGCACCCACCGGCCCGTTCGGATCGAGCGCCTCGACAGTCCATGTCACGGCCGCATCCTGACCCGGATCACGGCGTCGCGACGACCGATTTTCGGTTCCATGCCGTTGCCAGCATATTCCTGTAGAGCTATATTCGCGGCCATGGACCCGACACTCGGCACCCACACCGACGGCCGCCCGGCGCTGCGCTTCGAACGCCACCTCAAGCACCCGGTGGAGACCGTCTGGCGGGCCATCACCGACCCCGAGCAGCTCAACACCTGGTACCCGATCCGCGCCCTGGCCATCGACCTGCGCATCGGCGGCCGCATCGACTTCGACGGCATGCACGCCGTCGTCACCCAGCTCGACCCGCCCAAGGTCTTCGCCTTCTCCGAACACGCCCCGCCCGAGATGCACCGGGAAAGCGACGACCTCATCCACTTCGAGCTCACCCCCGACGGCGACGGCTGCCGGCTCGTGTTCACCCACGTCTTCGACGACCGCCCCGCCGCCGCCAGCTACGGCTCCGGCTGGACCGTCTGCCTCAACGCACTCGTCGCGTCGGTGAACGGGGAGGAGGTCCGGATGGAACGGCCCTCCGACGAACACCACGAGCAACTCATCCACCAGTTCGGCCTGGACCAGGGGAGTGTCACCCCGACCGGCGACGGCTACCAGGTCCGCTTCGAACGCCAGCTCACCCGACCGGCCGACGTCGTCCAGGCCGCACTGGGAGACCTGGCAATCGACGCGCACATCGAACTGTCCGCCGGGACCGGCCACGGCGCGCGCCTGGAGCTCACCCGGACCGTGAGTTCCGAAGCTGACGCCGACCTCGACGGCTGGCGTCAGCGCATCAACGACCTGGTCCGCCGCATCACAACCGGTTGAGCGCCGCCGCCAGGAACTCGTCCCGCCGCGCGTTGAGGGTCGGACCGTCCAGATCGGGCCGGCCCTGGTCGACCGCGTTCGGGATCCACAAACCGACATCCGGCGGGGTGCTCAGCGAGGCCACGACATCCCAGTACGCCACGTCCGGCGCCACCGCACCCGTTTTCGCGCGCCAGCCGTCCAGCACCCGATCCGCGTACTCCGGACCGTAGAACAGCGCCGCGTCGCCGCGCAGCGAACCGAGGTCCACACCTGGATGACCGACACCGGCGCAGTCCCAGTCGATGATCGCCACCAGGTCGCCGTCCAGCCACATCGTGTTGCCCTGCCACAGATCCCCGTGCACCAGCACAGTCGGATGCGGCGGTTCCGGCAGGGACGCCACCGCCTCGACCGCCCGCATCAGCAGGGGAGAGGCGTCCAGACGGGCACGGAGGTCGTCGAAGTCCACCAGTTCGATCGGTCGATGCCGCGCCGGCAAGTCCTTGGTGGGAGCCAACTTCACACTGTGCAGCGCCGCAGCGGCCGCGCCGATCGCCTCGAGCCGGCCCGGTGGCAGCTCCGTCGGGATCTGACTGCTGCCCGGCACCACCGAGATCAGCAACTCGGTCTCGCTGCTGGACAGCACCCGCGGCGCCGGCACGCCGTGCTCGGCCGCCACCGTCAGGGCCGCGATCTCCGTGTCGAACGGGCCTTCATCGCGCAGCACCGCCCGACTGCCGTCCGCATACGTCAGCAGCCACGGCGACTTGCTGCCCTGACGCAGGCCGACGCGCGAGATCACCTGTTGCATGCGCCGCAGCGTAGGGGAGACCCGCTACTGTGTGCCGACCATTTTCGTGCCAGGGGAGTGCCTGATCGACATCGTCACCACGCTTCTGGCGGCGGGCTGCGTGTTCGCCGAGGACGAGGCCGAGCTGTTGTTGTCCGCCGCTTCGTCACCGGCCGAGCTTCAGTCCATGGTGGACAGACGCGTCGGGGGAGAGCCACTGGAGCAGATCGTCGGCTGGGCCGAGTTCTGCGGGCTGCGCATCGCCGTCGAGCCGACCGTCTTCGTGCCGCGCCGCCGTACCGAGTTCTTGGTGCAGCAGGCTTCCGCG
>DATJJB010000816.1:0-14598 GCA_035492655.1 Kutzneria sp.
ACCTGGTCCGGCGCGGGCGGACTCGGCCAGAACTGGAGCAGATAGCGGTCGAGCTCGGGCTCGTCCTCGTCGCGACCGTCCTGCTCGTGGCCGTCGTCCATACGTGTTCCGCAGTAGCGGACCCGGTAGTCGACGTCGGCCAGATCGAGCTCCGAGGCCCACTCCCCGGCCCACCCGAGGATCTGGGTGTCGCCGAGCGGGCGGAACGACACCTCGACGATCTCCTCCCAGGTCTCGTCCAGCACCGGGGCCTGCTCGTGCAGTTCGACGGTGAGGCCGACATAACCGGTGTGCGAGCCGGTGATCAGGAACAGGTGGCCGGGCATCGCGCCACCGCACAGGCCGTTGCGCTGGCCGGCGAAACACTCCCCCAGATCGGGCCAGTCGTCGGTGCTGTGCACGTAGAACTGCCCGTAGTGCACCCAGACGTCTTCGCTCATCACGGTTCGCACCGCGTCCCCCTCGCCGGTCACGCCCTAACAGTAGGCCCGAACGACGGCAGGTACATGGGCACGGTGTCGGCGAACTCCAGCCGGGGCAGGACGGCGGTGTCGGACTCGTGGGCCAGTTCCTCGGGGGTGCGCCAGACCTTGGCCTGCTGCCGGTAGGAGTTGACGGCTCGCAGCGCGGAACCGGGCTCGGTGGGGTCGTCGGCGTAGATGTAGGGGCGGCGGAACCAGCCGGAGATCGGCTCGGTGGGATCCTCTGGGGTCTCGGGCAGGGACTTGACCTGGTCGAGGTGGAAGTCGGCGGCGCCGAAGCCGTAGCCGCCGATGACGTCGACGTTGAACAGGGCGAGCTCGGGTTCCTCGGGGATGGGCGGCGCGGCGAGCCAGTCGCGGACGTCGTCCTCGGTCATGTCGGCGCCGAGGGAGTTGAGAACCCGGGTCCAGACGGCCTCGACGGAACCGCCGAAGGCGGCGATCACGTGATCGAGCACGGCGCACGACGAGGCCCGACGGCCCATGCGCAGCCCGGAACGCGGCTCGCGGCAACGGGTGCAGCGGCCGGTCTCGTCGACCTCGTGCTCGTGGAGCAGCGCGAGCAGGGCGGCGCACATGCGCAGCATCCAGTCACGCTCGTCCTCGGAGCCGAGCACGCGGACAGGGTCGACCGCACCGGTCTCCAGCCACGCGACGACCCGGTCGAGCTCCATGATCGCTCGTTCACGCAGGGTCAATTTCCGCAAGCGGCCAGGATAGGGCCAACTCATCACGGTGCGGGATCGGCCGACAGCGGGATTGTCACCGTGCTGACAAAAGATCAAGGATCACCGGCAGCTCACGCACCCCGGTGATCACCTCCGCCGCCCGCGCCACCACCGCGGGGTCGGGCGGGAAGTGCTCGTTGGGCACGGCGACCACGATCATGCCGGCGTTCAGGGCCGCCTTGATGCCGTTGGTGGAGTCCTCGACCGCGACGGACTTCGTCGGGTCGACGCCCAAAGCCTTGGCGGCGGCCAGATACACGTCGGGCGCGGGCTTGCCGGCGCCGGTCTGCTCGCTGGACAGCGCCACCGTGACGACGTCCCCGAGGCCGGTGGCCCGCACCACCTCGGTGATCAACGCGGGCGGCGACGAGCTGGCGATGGCGACCGGGCAGTAGGCCGCCGCGGCCCGTACCGCCTCGACGGCGCCGGGCAGCAGCGGCGGCCCCTCGGCGTAGCGGGCGACCATGCCGTCGACCACCATTTGGGCGATCTTGTCCGGCGGCAGCCGCACGCCACGTGCCGTAGCCAGGTACTCCGCCCACTCCGGGGTGCTCATGCCCATCAGCGCCCGGGTCGTGTGCTCCCCGTCCCAGGTGCCGCCGTGCTCGGCCGTGACCGATCGGCGGACCTCGTCCCAGGTCCGCTCGGAGTCGACCAGTACCCCGTCCAGATCAAAAACCACCGCGTCCACGGTCGGAGGCTAATGGATGACGGGTGCGTGAAGTGAAGATTGAATCGTTGATCCCGCTGCGCGGGCGGGAGATCCTCAGGCAGCGACATCCCCGACCCCCTGCACCGGAGGTACGCACCCATGCGCCCGATCACCGGCGCGGCACTGGCCGCCGCGCTGACCGCGGCCGTCTTACCCGGCATCGCCGCGACCGCCCACGCTGCCACCACGCATCGTGTCCTCTTCGACGCCAGCAAGGCCGAGACCGCCGGCAACGCGGACTGGATCATCAGCACCAGCCAGCCCGATCCGCTCAAACAGGACTCAACCCCCAGCAGCGACAAGGACTGGACCGGTGCGCTGTCCTCGTGGGGCATCGCGCTACAGAAGACCGGTCAGTACACTTTGGACACTCTGCCGGCCGGCAACACGATCACCTACGGCAACACGTCAAGCGCACTTGACCTGAGCCACTTCGACGAGTTCGTGCTGCCCGAGCCCAACATCCGGCTGTCCAGTTCGGAGAAGACGGCGTTGCTGACCTTCGTGCAGCACGGCGGCGGGCTGTTCCTGATCTCCGACCACACCGGCAGCGACCGCAACAACGACGGCTGGGACTCGCCGGCCATCATCAACGACATCATGACCAGCAACGGCGTCGACAACACCGACCCGTTCGGCTTCTCGGTCGATCTGAAGAACATCAGCACCGACCACCCGGTCGCCATCAGCGACTCGACCAACCCGGTGCTGAACGGCTCGTTCGGCACGGTCAAGCACAGCCTGATCGCCAACGGCACCACGTTCACGCTCAAGCCGGCCGACAACCCGGCCGTCAAGGGCCTGCTCTACCTGAGCACGTCGTCGCCCGGCAACACCAACGCCACCTTCGTCACCAGCACCTTCGGCCAGGGCCGGGTGGCGATCTGGAACGACAGCTCCCCCATCGACGACGGCACCGGCGAGTCCGGCAAGACGCTGTACAACGGCTGGACCGACTCGACGGCCGACAACGCCGCCCTGGCCCTGAACGCCACCGCGTGGCTGGCCGGGTCCGGCACGACCACTCCGCCGAGCGGCAACTGCGCCTCGCCCGGGCAGGAGCTGGCCAACCCCGGCTTCGAGAGCGGCACCACGTCGTGGAGCGGCAACGCCACCATCGGCACCGCGGCGACCCCGCACACCGGCACCCGGGCCGCCGCGTTCGACGGGCAGGGTGTGGCGACCACCAACACCGAGAGCCAGACCGTGGCCATCCCCGCCGGCTGCTCGGCCAGCCTGAGCTTCTGGCTGCACGTCGACACCGCCGAGACCACCACCAGCTCGAAGTACGACACGTTCGCCGTAGCCGTCGGCTCCAGCACCGTCGCCACGTTCTCCAACCTCGACGCGGCGTCCGGCTACCAGCAGCACACCGTCGACCTGTCGGCCTACGCCGGCCAGTCCGTGACGATCAAGTTCACCGGCGCCGAGGACTACGAGGAGCAGACCACCTTCGTGCTCGACGACACCGCGCTGACGGCGTCCTGAGCGATCCAGCCACTGTTTGGAAAGGACCATTCCTCACATCCAACGAGAGGAATGGTCCTTTCCGAACACCAAGGTCTTGACAAGCCGGGCGTGGCGCGATATTGGGGCGTGGGGTTGTGTGATCGGTTTCACTGCTCGGTGGCGGAGGGGCGGCGGTGCTGCTTCGTTGAGTGGGCATGAGCAGGACGGGGACCGCACTGGCGGTCGCGGCGGGTGTCGGCGGCGTGGCGTTGAACGTGATCGCCCGGAAGGCGCCCTGGCGGCGCTATCCCTGGCACCTGGTCGGCATGGCGGCCGGTGTGGTCGGCACGGAGTTGGCGGTGCCGTCGGCGGCGGCCCAGCTGGGCACGACCGGGCTGGCGGCGGTGCTCGGGGCGCATCGCAGCAAGATCGGTCTAGCAGCGCTAGCAGTGTCGACGGGCGCTGCGGTTGGCCTGGCAGCGCTGCAGAAGCCGGCCAACGAGACGCGCCGGCACCTTCAGGGCGCGGTCGACGAGGCGCTGGGTCGCGGCGCGGTGGAGCTGTGGGCCCCGACGCCGGCGCTGCCGCAGAAGTACCGCCGCGCGGAGTTCATCGTCGCGGACGGCATCCGGTACGGCGAGGACCAGGCGCTCGACATCTGGCGCAAGGCGGGCGTGACCGGCGCGCCGGTGCTGATCCAGATCCACGGCGGCTCCTGGACGAGCGGCAACCGCCGGCAGCAGAACCTGCCGCTGCTCGCGCACCTGGCCGACAACGGCTGGGTGTGCGTGGCCGTGGACTACCGACTGGGCCCGAAGAACCGCTGGCCGGCACAGATCGTGGACGTGAAGCGGGCCATCGCCTGGGTCCGGGACAACATCGAACGCTACGGCGGCGACCCGTCGTTCATCGCCGTCACGGGCGGCTCGGCCGGCGGCCACCTGGCCGCCCTCGCCGCGGTGACCGGCAACGATCCGGCCTTCCAACCCGGTTTCGAGGAGGCCGACACGTCCGTGCAGGCCGGCGCCCTGCTGTACGGCGTATACGACTTGTCCGCGTACAACGACGACGGTAGCTCGGGTCTGCGCGACCACGTGCATCGCGTGATGATCGACGACGAGCCCGAGTCGGCTGCTTTCCGCGCCGCGTCGCCGATCCACCGCCTCACGCCCGATTCACCGCCGTTGCTGGTGGTGCACGGTGATCGCGACGAGATCGTCTCGGTCAACCAGGCCCGCGAGTTCGCCACCCGCGCCCGTGAGCTGGGCTCGACCTTCGGCTATGCCGAGCTGCCCTACGCCCACCACGCCTTCGACGCCATCGCCAGCGCCCGGACCGTGGCTACCGCCCATGCGGTGGAGCAGTTCCTGTCGCACCTGGCCAAGAAGTGATCTCGTACTCCACCTCGCCCTGCTCCGAGCCGGGCAGCGGGTCCGCCCAGTCCACGTGGAACGTCCGCACGTGCCGCATGCCGAGCTTCTCCATGACCCGGCGCGATCCCGCGTTGACGAACATGGTCTGGGCGGTCACCCGCTCGACACCGTCGGCGAAAGCCTTGCCCAGCACGGCCTTCGCCCCTTCGGTGGCGTAGCCGAGGCCCCATTTCGAGCGGCGGATCCGGTAGCCGAGCTCCTCGCCCAGCCCGAACCAGCCGACGAAGTCCCCGGTGGCCTTCTCCACACCCACCCAGTAGCCGGTCCGCCCGATCAGCCCCACCGAGCTCGCCCCGTCGGCGCCGAGGAACCGCATCACCTCGGGGTCGGCGTCCAGCGCCCGCAGATCGTCCACATCGGACGGTTCAGCCGGGCGGAGCAGCAGGCGATCGGTCTCCATCAGGTCAGCCTGACGGAGGCCGGGCGCCGAAGGCCACCGAATTCCGATCATCGGCCGACAACCGGACACATCCGAGGACAATCATTGACGCCGAGCTCACGCGAACCTTACATTCGCCGTTGAGAGCGCTCCCACCAGCACGTTTCCGACCGGCAACCCTGCACACCGGGAGGTTCCATGCTCAGAGCCACGTTGGTTCTCGGGGCCATGGCCCTGTCCGCCACCGTCCTGGCCGCCCCGGCCGCCGTCGCGTCCACCGGGGCGCCACCAACCCCTGCTCCCACCACCGCCGCCCCGCCGCCGTCGAACGGCCCGACGGTCACGCCCAAGGTCACCATCTGCGACAAGTACTGCGACGGCCGGGATCCCGCACTGGCGGCACAGGACCGGTCGGCCGTGACCGCCACGGCGGCCGGCAACCGTCAACTATCCCTGCATCTCAGCGATTCCGACGACATGGGCTGGGGCGCCCTCACCAACAGCTCCCCGGGCGACGAGCTGTGGCTGGACCGGTCCTTCGACGCCGGCCGCAGCTGGACCGCCGGCTCCAAGATCGGCGACACTCGGACGCCGACCGGTTATCCGGGCTGGCGCACCCTCATGTTCAACGTCGACGACTGGAACAACAACGGGGTCGGCCTGCTCCGGGCCTGCGCCCAGCCGACCGGCGGCACGGCGATCACCTGCACCGACTGGCGCCGCACCACGTGGAACGCCTACGACCGGCGCACCGCCGCCGCGACCGCGTTGATGGAGGACTACGACAACGGCACCGGCCTGTTCGCCACGACCGGCTGGTGGAACTCGGCCAACGCCCTCACGGCGATCATCGGCAACATCCGGGCCTCCGGCATGGGCAGCTACACCTACGCCATCGCGCGGACGTACGACAAGAACCTCTCGGCCCAGGGCGGCAACTTCACCAACGCCTACAACGACGACACGCTCTGGTGGGGCCTGGCCTGGGTCGCCGCCTACGACCTGACCGGTGACAGCCGCTATCTGAACACCGCCCGGTTCGACGCCGACCACGTCTACTCCTACTGGGACGGCACGTGCGGCGGCGGCGTGTGGTGGAGTTCGGCCAAGACGTACAAGAACGCCATCCCGAACTCGCTCTACATCCAGCTGAATGCCGCGCTGCACAACCGGATCGCCGGCGACTCGGTGTACCTCCAGCGCGCCAGGGCCGGGTGGACCTGGTTCCGCGGCAGCGGGATGATCAACGGCCAGAACCTGGTCAACGACGGTCTGACCACCACCTGCACCAACAACAACCAGGCGACCTGGTCCTACAACCAGGGCGTGCCGCTGGCGGCGTTGGCCGAGCTGTACAAGGCGACCGGGAACACCGCCTATCTCGACCAGGCTCGCACCCTGGCCAACGCGTCCACGACGAGCACCGCGCTCAACCCCAACGGAATCCTGCACGATCCGGGCGAGCAGCCCGGTGGCGGCGGCGCCGACGGCCCGACCTTCAAGGGCGTCTTCGCCCGGGATCTGGCGGTGCTGAACGCGACGCTGTCCGACCATCCGTACACGAACTACCTGAAACGCCAGGCGGATTCGGCGTATGCCAGTGACCGCAACGGATTCGACCGGTACGGGTTGGTCTGGTCCGGCCCGTTCGACCAGTCCGACGCGGCCCGGCAGCAGAGCGCGCTGGACCTGCTGAACGCGACCGGCTGAGCACGACGGTGGCCCCTCCGCTTCGACCAGCGGCGGGGCCACCGTCGGAAAGCCCTTTATTTGAAGGCGATGGCGTACAGGCCGTAGCCGACGATGCCGGCGCACAGCACGAAGCAGCCGATGGCCACCACATTGTTCAGCGCCGCCTCGCCGCGCCGGGTCCAGGAGTTGATGCCGACCGAGAACAGGCCGACGAACAACACCGAGGCCACGATCGCGACCAGGAACACGGTGCCGAGACCGCCCCAATTGATCGTCATGGTGTGCTCCCTCAGACCGAGGCCGTGGCCGGCGTGGCGGACGGCAGGTCGTTGACGTTGCCGGCGGACACCGGCTGCCGGCGGGACAGCAGGTAGGCCGCGACCGCGACGGCGATCGCGGCCAGCGCCACGACGACCGTGCCGACGTTGCCCAGCGACGCGGTGCGGCCGGCGATGGCGCCGACGACGGCCGCGGCCGGCAGCGTGAACAGCCAGGCCGTGGCCATCCGGCCGGCGACGCCCCAGCGGACCTCGGACAGCCGCTTGCCGACGCCGGAGCCGATGATCGCGCCGGTGGCCACGTGCGTGGTGGACAGCGCGAAGCCGACCTGCGACGAGGCCAGGATGGTGGCCGTCGCGCTGGCCTCGGCGGCGAAGCCCTGCGGGGTCTCGATCTCGGTCAACCCCTTGCCCAGGGTGCGGATGATCCGCCAGCCGCCGAGGAAGGTGCCCAGCGAGATGGCCAGGCCGGAGCCCAGGATGACCAGGACCGGCGGGTTGGCGCCGGCCGGCAGCGTGCCGGCGGCGATCAGCGTCAGCGTGATGACGCCCATCGTCTTCTGCGCGTCGTTGGTGCCGTGGGCCAGCGAGACCAGCGAGGCCGAGATGATCTGGCCGGCCTTGAAGCCCTTGGCCCGCTCGGTCTTGTCGGCCTTGGCGGTGACCTTGTAGGCCAGGAAGGTGGCGGCCGTGGCGACCACGCCTGCGATGATCGGCGAGGCCAGCGCCGGCACGATCACCTTCTCGATCACGGTGGTGAAGTGCACCGCGTCCGAGCCCGCGGCGATCCAGGTGGCGCCGATCAGGCCGCCGAACAGGGCGTGCGACGAGCTGGACGGCAGCCCGAGCAGCCAGGTCAGCAGGTTCCACACGATGGCCCCGACGAGCCCGCCGAAGATGATGGCACTGTTGATCTTGGTCTCGTCCACGATGCCGCTGGAGATGGTCTTGGCCACCTGCACCGACAGGAACGCGCCGACCAGGTTGAACACGGCCGAGACGCCGACCGCCATGCGCGGGCTGAGCGCCCCGGTGGCGATCGAGGTGGCCATCGCGTTGGCCGTGTCGTGGAAACCGTTGGTGAAGTCGAAGGCCAGCGCGGTCACGATGACCACGACGACCAGGAGCGAGAGATCCATCCGCGCCTCCTGCCGCATCGGAGGACCGCAAGGTAAACGCCGGAGACGAACGGCAGGTGAACCGAATCAGACCAACGTCGACCTGGGCCCTGGGGACTTGCCAAGAGATTCCACAAGAGCTCTTGTGCAACATCTCTTGTTGATTCATGCTGGGAGCATGCTCGACTCCAAGGTGCTGGCCGCGATGGCCCATCCCCTGCGCCGGCGGCTGATGGACGTGCTCAAGGTGCACGGCCCGGCCACGGTGTCCACGCTGGCCGAGACCACCGGTCAGGCGGTCGGCAACATCAGCCACCACATGAAGGTGCTGGCCGCCGCCGAGCTGGTCGAGGAGGCCCCGGAACTGGCCAACGACCGGCGCGAGCGGTGGTGGAAGACCCGGCCGCGGACGCTGAGCTGGTCGCCCCGCGACTACGCCGACGACCCGGCCGCGACGGCCGTGGCCGAGGCGGCCCAGTCGTTGAACCTCGACCACCAGGTCTCGCTGGTCCGGGCGGCGATGGCCGGCCGTGAGGGCTACTCGCAGGACTGGCAGGCCGCCGCCTTCTCCACCGAGTCCTGGCTACGGCTGTCCGCCGCCGAGCTGGCCGAGCTCGCCGAGGAGATGATCGCGCTGGTGCAGCGGTGGTCCCGGCGCGAGGCCGTGGACGACGGCCAGGACCGCCAGCCGGTCTTCGTGTTCGCCCACGGCGTCCCGGCGAAGCCGTGAACCGCGACTTCCGGCGGTTATGGCTGGGCGAGACCACCAGCGCGTTCGGCAGCAGCGTCACATCCGTCGCTTTTCCGCTGATCGCGGCGGTCACGCTGCACGCCGACACGTTCGTCGTCGGTCTGCTCGCGGCGGTGGCCTGGGTGCCGTGGCTGCTGATCGGCCTGCCGGCCGGTGCTTGGGTGGATCGATTGCCCCGCCGGGCCGTGATGCTGACCTGCGACTTCGTGCTGGCCCTGCTGTACCTGAGCATTCCGGTGGCGGAGTTCTTCGACTTTCTGACGATTGCTCAGCTTGTCGTGGTGGCGGCGTTGACCGGTGTGGCGACGGTGTTCTTCACGGTGGCCTACCGAACCTATCTGCCGGCCCTGGTCGACAAGGCGGACCTGGTGCCGGCGAATGCGCGCATGCAGGCCGGACAATCGGCGGCCCAGGTGCTCGGTCCCGGCGCGAGCGGTCTGATCGCACAGTTCCTCGGCGTGGTCACCGGTTTGCTGCTCGACGCCGTGTCCTTCGTGGTGTCGGCGGTGTGCCTGCTGACGATCCGCACTCGGGAACCGCGGGTGGCCCGCACCGAGCGGACGCCGCTGCGGACGCAGATCGCCGACGGCCTCAGGTTCGTCGCCGGCGACCGGATCCTGCTGCCGTTCACCATCTACGGCGCGGTGTCCAATCTGGCGCTGATCGGCTACCAGGCCATCGAGTCGGTGTTCCTGCTGCGCGAGGTCGGCGCGGACCCGGCGCTGATCGGCGGCCTGCTGATGGTGGGCAGTGTCGGCGGCCTGATCGGCTCGATGCTGGCCGCGCCGATCGCCCGCCGGATCGGCCAGGCCCGCGCGGTGCTGGCGTGCCAGCTGTGCGCGGTCACGTTCGGGCTGCTACTGCCCCTCACCGGTCCGGGCGCGGGCCTGCTGTTCTTCGCCGTCGGCTCATTCGTGCTGGTGGCTGGCATCGTCGCGTCCAACGTGGTCTTCTCCGGCTGGCGGCAGGGCTACTGCCCGCCGCACCTGCTCGGCCGGGTGTCGGCCAGCTCGGCGGTGCTGTCCACCAGCATGATGGCGCTGGGTGGGCTGCTCGGCGGCGTGCTGGGCTCGGCCGTCGGCACCCGCGCGACCATGTGGGTGATGGTGGTGCTGCTGGCGCTGTCCACCGGCATCCTGCTGGCCAGTCCGATCAGAGGCCGCCGAGACTTCCCGTCAGCCGCCGATGCCCATCTCCCGCAGCCGCGCCACGAGCCGGGTCGGGCCGTCGACCGGGACGACCGAACCGAAGTGCAGGTCGTCCAGACCGTTGGCGCAGATCACCAGGCCGGCGTGCGATGACTGGTGCGTGAACAGGTCCTCCAGCCAGTCCGTCTCCTCCGGCGAGCCCTCGGTGCGCACGGCCGTGACCTCGGTCAGCGGCAGCCCGAACGCCCCGCCGCTGCCCGGCAACAGCCGCCGCACTTCGCCAAGATGCCGCGTCTCCGGCATGAAGATGAAGCGCTTTCCGGTGAGCACAAGTCCACATGCGACAGTCGAACCGAAGGACTGTCGCGCGTGCAGCACCGCCAGCAGGGTCTCGTCGTCGTCCAGATAACCGGCCAGCCGCGCGCCATGCTCGAGAGCGGTGGTGTCCGCCGGGTACTTGAACCGGGACAGTTCGAGCAGCCGGTCGCCTAACTCAGATGCACGTCGGAACACCACGAGAGGCATATCGCGGGCAAGCCATGTCCGTTACCGGACAGGAATCGCCTGTGCCGCAACGATTACGCCGATTGCTCTGCGACCATGGTCCGGCCGCCACGAGTCCAACCGCTGCTCACGAACGGGGTTGACATCGTGCCCAGAACCGCCGCGGTGCTGTTGACCGCTGCCCTGTCCCTGCTGGTCACCGTGGTTCCCGCACATGCCGCAGTCGGCACTGCGACGAACACCGTGTCCGCCAACGCACTTGACGCCTACTGGACGCCACAACGCCTGGCCCAGGCCAAACCCATGCCGACGCCGGCCGGCGCGCCGAGCACGACCCGGGACGACACCGGCCGGCCGACCTTCGTCCACGCCACGAAACCCTCTGGTTTTCAACCGATGAGCAGCGTGTGGACGACCATCGGCCGGCTGGTGTTCTCGGTGCCGGGCAAGGGCGACTACCTCTGCTCGGCCAACGTCGTCACCAGCAACAACCGTGACGTGATCGCCACCGCGCGGCACTGCGTGATGGACATCAGCACCGGCCAGACCTACGACAACTTCCGCTTCGCGCCGTCCTACAACCGAGGCAGCGCCCCGCAGGGCTGGTGGAACTGGCGGTCGATGGGCTGGCGCATCGACGACACCAGTCCCGGCGGGGACAACGCGTTCATCGTGCTGGCCACCGGCGGCAACGGCAACCGGCACGTGCAGGACGCCGTCGGCAGCTCCGGCATCGGCTTCAACCAGCCCAGCAACAACTACGCGCACGGGTTGGGCATCCCGGCCGACAAGGACTACGCCGTCTGGTGCGAGGGACAACCGTACGACGGGCCGCAGGGCGGGGTGCAGATCCCCAACTGCCAGGGGCTGTCCGGCGGGGCCAGCGGCGGCGCGTTCATCGTCAACTACCAGGGCGACGGCTCGGCCATGCAGACCGCCAGCTTCTTCGGCAGTTGGGGCGACTCCTACTTCGCCTACTACCGCGACGCCGCGCTGTCCGTCTACAACGGGGCGCAGAACGCGTGAGCAGCGGCGCCGGCCGCCACCGGCGCCGTCACGGTCACACCCCGATCGACCAGAGCTGGTTCGCGGAGCCGGTGCAGGTGTTGATGTCGACGAGCGCGCCCGCGGCCGGGAACTCCGGCGTGAGGCACAGGTCGGTGTCGCGACGGCCGGCCCTGGACATGATGGTGGTGATCGCCGGCGGGGTGCTGTTCTTCCAGCTCTCGTTGCTGACGTTGCCGCAGCCGGTCTGGATCACCGGCGAGCCGTTGGCGATCGGGCCGTTCATGTAGACGCAGAAGCCCGATCCCTGGTTGAGGATCTGCCAGTCGTTGGTGCCGGGCACCGGCACGAAGATCCAGCGCTGGGCCGGGCTTTCGTTGCACCCGGCCACGATCAGCGAGGATTCGCCGCTGGTCTGCCCCTGGACGCACAGGTGTGAGTCGACGTTGCGGATGGGCGCGAAGCCGGCGGCGTCCGCGGTGGCCGGGACGAGCACGGCGGCCGCGACGGCGGCCATCCCGATGACCGGGGCCAGAAAACGGGTGATGACCATGGAACTGTTCCCCTCTCTCGGTGTCACCCGACTCTCCGGCCGGGGGCGGCGCGGCACGACGATCCCGACCAAATCCGACCGCGGCCCCTGGTGCGGTCGGCGGGAGGGGTCGACACTGGGCCCCATGCAGCCCGACCCCGGGCCGGCGACCACCGTCGACGAACTCGTCGAACGGTTGCGGCTGCTGAAGATCTGGGCCGGCGACCCGGCGTACGAGTCGATCAAGGAGCGGGTCAACGCGGCCTGGTCGGCGGCCGGGCGGCCATCGGGCGAGCTGGTCGGGAAGACCACGGTGGTGGACTGCTTCCGCACCGGACGGCGACGGTTGAACCCGGACCTGGTCACCGCGATAGTCCAGGCGCTGCATCCGGATCCGGCCTACGTGACCCAGTGGCGGCAGGCCTTGCAGGTCGTCGCCGGGCTGGCCTCCGCCGCCCTTCAGGTACGGGTCCAGGACACCCTGCCGCCGGAGGCGGCGAGCTTCACCGGCCGTGCCGCCGAACTGGTGTACCTGCGTCAGGCACTGGAAAGCGGTGGCACGGTTGCGATCGACGGCATGCCCGGCGTCGGCAAGACCCAGTTGGCCATCCGCGCGGCGCGGCTGCTCCGTCTGGACCGAGTGCTGTTCGTCAACCTGCGCGGCGTCCATCCGGACCGCACACAGCCGCCGGCCGACCCCGGTGCCGTCCTGGAGGGCTTTCTCCGGGTGCTCGGCGTGCCCGGCGGGCAGATTCCGCGTGACGTGGCCGGGCGCGCCGCGGCTTACCGCAGCCGGCTGGCCGGCACCCGCACGCTGATCATCCTGGACAACGCGGCGGACGAGGAGCAGATCACCCCGCTGCTGCCGGGCGTCCCCGGCTGTCCTGTGCTCGTGACCGCCCGCCGGGCCCTGCTCAAGGCGAGTCGGCTTACGGTCGACGTGTTCCCTCCGGACGAGGCTCTGGCCTTCCTCGGCCGGGCCGCACGTGACATCCCGATCGGTCCGGACCGGCATGCCGCGGACCGGATCGTTCGCCGCACCGGCGGTCTCCCCCTCGCGCTCGAGCTGGTCGCCGGACACGTCCGCGCCGCGCCCGGCTGGAGCCTCACCGACCATGCCGACCGGCTCGACGAACGGCACCGGGACCGGCGGTTGGACACCGGTGTCGAACTGGCTCTCGACCTGTCCTACCAACACCTTCCGGCCGACGTGCGCCGTATGTTCCGGACGGCCTCGCTGCACCCTGGCCAGGATTTCGACCTCTCGGCCGCCGCGGCGTTGGCCGGTGCCGACGACGAGACGGTGACAGGCTGGCTGGCCCGTCTCCACGAGGACCATCTCCTGCAGTCAGCGGCAGCAGGCCGGCACGCCTTCCATGATCTGGTCCGCGTCTACGCGGCCGACCGGGCCCGGGAAGAGGATTCGCCTTCGAGCCGCCGAACGGGTCTGACCCGGTTGTTCGACCACTACGTGGCCAGGTCGGCCGAAGCCACGAATGCGCTGAACACCGCGCCGGCTGACGCTCTCACATGGCTGGACACCGAACTGCCCAACCTGGTCGCCGTCGCCGTGCACACCGCCGACCACGGCTGGCCCACGCACACCGTCCAGCTGTCCACCACGCTGTTCTCGTACCTGTACGGCGGGCGTCACGCCGAAGCTCTGACCATCCACGGACACGCCCTCCAGGTCGCGGACACGTCCCAGCGCGCGACCGTGCTGATCAGCCTCGCAACCGCGCACAGCCAACTCGGCCGGTACGGGGTGGCGGCCGAGCTCTTCCAGCAGGCCATGGAGCTGTGCCCGGACGGCCACACCGCCGTCCGGGCCCACAACGAGGTCGGCAGCATCGACCTGCGGCTGGGGCACCTCCAGCCGGCCGCCGAGCACTACAACCAAGCGCTGGGCCTGGCCCGACGCGGGCACGACCTGGCCGGGCAGGCCTGCGCCTTGGCCAACCTGGGCGAGATCCAGTCGCGGCTGGGACACCCGGACCACGCGGCCGAGCACTACCGCCAGGCCCTGCGCCGGTATCGGCGGATCGGCGACCTGAGCGGCGAGGCCAACTGCCTTAACGGCCTCGGCATCGTCGAGGGCAACCTGGGCCGGCTCGACGCCGCCGCTGAGCACCTGGGCCAGGCGCTGGCCGTGTTCCGACGGCTCGGCGACCGCACCCGCGAGTCGTGGACCGAGGACAGCCTCGGCACGCTCTGCCGGCAACGCGGCCGTCCCGACGAAGCGGCCCAGCACTACCGACGGGCACTGGCCCTCGCCCGGGAGACCGGCGACCGCCACACCCAGGCTTGGGCGCACAACGGCCTCGGCGAGAGCTTGCCGGATGCCGTCGAGCACCACACCGCCGCGCTCGCGGTCGCCACCGAGATCG
>DATJJB010000817.1:0-21940 GCA_035492655.1 Kutzneria sp.
CAGGTGCCCGGCACCCGGTTCGAGCTGGCCGACGTCGGCCTCGGCTACCTCAGCCTCGGGCAGCCGCTGACCACCCTGTCCGGCGGCGAGCAACAGCGGCTCAAGCTGGCCACCCACATGGAGGCCGGCCCCGAGCAGGACCTGCACATGGCGGCCCGCAAGCGGTAATTCGTTGGACGGGGTGGCCAGAATCGGCGACATGGAGTCGGTTCTGGTCAACTTCGTCTACGCGCAGCAGATCGGCCACGCGATCGAGGCGTTGCACTACGCGAACGGCCATCGCAAGGCGGATCCGAGTCGGCGGATCGGTGTGGTGCTGAACGCGAACACGCCCTCGGAGCTGGCCACCTGGTGCCCGTTCATCGACGAGGTGCACACCATCGAGCTCGACCTGTTCGACCCGGCCACCGACACCCGCGACCAGCTGGCCAAGATCGCCCCGGACTGGGACTACGTGGTCAACGACCACCGGTCGGCGCAGGCCGCGCAGCGGGACATCTTCCCGGGGCTGGCGGCGTACTACGACCAGGCGAACGCCTACTTCACCGGCGCCAAGGGCTTCGCGGGCTTCAAGCTGCCGGTGTCGTACCTGCCGAGGCAGCCGCTGCGACTGGACCTGCCGCGGACCGAGCGACACGGGTTCACCGTGCTGCCCGGCGGCAGCGCGGACCGGCACATGTACCCGACGGTCGAGTCCTGGCGGCTGATCCTGACCGAACTGGCGGAACGCTTCCCCGGCACGGAGATCCGGCTGCTCGGCCGGCTGGCCAAGGACGGCCGCACCAGCACGACCTACAGCCGGGACGAGTACGAGCGGCTGGCGGCGGCCGTGCCCGGTGCGCGACTGGCGCTTGACCTGCCGCTACGGGACCAGCTGGGCCTGGTCGGCGCGTCGAAGGTCTTCCTGTCGCCGCACACCGGGTTCGGCATGGTCGCGCTGGCCACCGGCACCCCCTGGCTGTGCCTGTCGGGCAACCGCTGGCCGGAGTTCTGGTTCAACGATGGCGTGCCGTTCTACTCCGTCCTGCCGGACCGCGGGCGCTTCCCCTGTTACACCGCTCTCGGCCCGGATCCGGAGCCCGTTGACGACGAAGGGCCCCGCACGCCGAGCATGTCGGCCGCCCGCATCCGGGCGGACCTGCCGGAACTGCTCGACGCCGCGACGCTGCTGCACGACGGCGAGCTGGACTTTCCGACCGCGCTGGCCGGTCACCGCGACCGGCTGGACCGGTGCTGGGGCGGCGACCGCTCGATGATGTGGTCGATCGACAATGTGCTGAACGATGGCGTGGTGGCCGGCTAGCTGACGGCGGCCAGCAACGCGCTGCGCTGCGCGGTGCCGACGCCGCCGACCCGGCGGGACTCGGCGATCTCGCAGCCGCGCATCAGCTCGGCGGCGCGCACCGGTCCGACTCCCGGTAATGCCTTGATGACGGCGATGATCCGCGTTTTGCGGACCACCTCGTCGGTCTCGGCGCGCTCGAACACTTCCGGCAGCTGCACGGTCCCCGCCTTGAGGCCGGCCAGCAGTTCGGCGCGGGCCTTGCGGGCGCGCTGAGCCTTGGCCAGCGCCTCGGCACGCTGCTGGGCCGTGAGTGCGGGCAGAGCCATGGTGATCCCTTCGACGTCGATGCGGTGATGCGGCGACCTCCGATAATGGCCTCGACTTCGCCGCTGGCACGGACATTCGACGATCTGCGAAAGAAACCACCCGGTCAGCGCAATGCCGCCGACCTCATGGTGAGAGTTCCGGTCACCGCGTCCAGGTCCGCGACCAGCCCGAGCGGCACGGTCAGCGCGCCCGGGCAGTGCCCGAAACCCATTTCCCACCCGATGGGCACGCCCAGTCCGCCCAGCCGGTCGAGCAGCATCGCGCGCACGTGCGCCAGGTCGCCGCACTCGGTCCACGACCCCAGCGCGATGCCCGTGACGCCGTCGAACCAGCCCGCACGCAGCAGTTTCGTGACGATCGCGTCCAACCGGTACGGATCTTCGGTCACGTCCTCGAGCACCGCGACGGCCCCGTCCGGCATGGGCAGCGGCGGCCGCGCGGCCAGTCCGGCGGCCAGCAGGCTGGCGTTGCCGCCGACAACCACACCGGACGCGGTGCCCGCAACAAGTGGGCCCGCACCCGGCCGGGTCAACAGCCGAACGGTCTCAGGATCGAACACGGTCGAGTGAAGATGGCGTTGGGCCTGCTCGTCGGTGGTGAAGGCGAGCGTGGCGACCATCGGCGCGAACAGCGTCACCAGTCCCAGCCGGGCGCCGAAGTGCTCGTGCAGCACGGTCACGTCGCTGGAGCCGGCGAACACCTTCGGCCCGGCGGCGGCCATCGCGTCCCAGTCGACCAGGTCGACCATCCGCAGGCAGCCGTAGCCGCCACGGACGCAGAACACCGCCGCCACCTCGGGATCGCACCAGGCGTCCTGGAGATCGGCGGCCCGGTCGGCGTCGGTGCCGGCCAGGTAGTCCAGCGTCGGATGCCGGTCCAGCACGTGCTTGCCGACCCGCACCCGCAGCCCCCAGGACTGCACGATCTCGATGCCGGCTCGCAGCACCTCGACCGGCGGCGGCCCGGCCGGCGCGACCAGGGCGACGAGATCCCCCGCCCGCAGCCGCGCCGGGCGCACTCGCTCCGTCACGTGTGCAGCGCCAGCCTCGGCACGTCGACCGGCTCGAAGTCCAGTACCTGCCCGAGGAACGACAGCTCCGCCTCCAGCGCCGCCTTGATCGACTCGGCCCGGCGGAAACCGTGCTGCTCGCCGGGGAAGCCGATGTAGGCGTGCCGGATGCCCAGCCCGTCGATGGCCCGCGCGAACGCCTCGGTGTGGGCCGGCGGGCAGACCTCGTCCTCCAGGCCCTGCAACAACAGGATCGGCCCGGTCAACCGGTCCGGCCGCTCGCTGGGGGAGCGCTCCAGGTACAGCTCGCGGGCGGTCGCCAGCGGGCCGATCAGGCCGTCCAGGTAGCGCGACTCGAAGTCGTGGGTCTCGCCGCTGGCGAAGGCGACCATGTCGATGGCCGGGAACATCGCGTTGCCGCAGGCGAACGGCGACGGCATGGTCATCGCCGCGGCCGTGGTGTAACCGCCGGCGCTGCCGCCCCGGATGGCCAGCCGCGCCCGGTCGGCGCTGCCCTCCTCGGCCAACGCGAGCGCGACCGCCGCGCAGTCCTGCACGTCGACCACGCCCCACTGGCCGCGCAGCCGCTCCCGGAACGTGCGGCCGTAGCCGGTGGAGCCGCCGTAGTTGACCGCCACGACGCCGATGCCGCGGCTGGTGAAGTAGGCGAAGTTCAGGCTCAGCGTGCCGGTGACGCTGCCGGTCGGGCCGCCGTGCACGTGGACCAGGTACGGCGGCCGCTCGCCGTCGGGCGCGGCGAAGTCGGGGTTGGTCGGCGGGTACACGAACGCCGGAATGCGCTCCCCGTCCGGGCTGGTGAAGATCCGCTCCTGCGGCGTCGGCAGGTACGCCTCGTCCAGCGGCAGCGGCTCGCCCGCGGTCAGCTCGACCAGATCGCCGGTGGCCAGATCCAGCCGTGCCACCACGCCCTCGGTGTACGGGCCGGCGGCGATGCCGACGACCACACCGTCCTCGGCGGCGATCTGCCCGTGCCACACCGGCAGGTCCGTCTCGACGTCGGTGACGGTGCCGCTGCGCTCGTCCAGCACCGCCAGCGCGGTGCCGCGCACGATGACGTGCCGACCGTTGCCCAGCGGCGCGAACCAGCTGCCGCCCAACCGCCACAGCGGCCCGCCCAGCTCTTCCTCGCACGGCGCGAGGTTGGTCGCGGTCCCGTCGAGGGTGATGCGGTGCAGGTTCCACCAGCCCTGCGGGTCGGTCAGCACCAGCAGCGAGTCCGGGCTCTCCCAGCGCAGCTGGCACACCGACTCGGCCGGCCCGCCGGCCAGCACCCGGTGGTCGCCGATCTTGCCGTCCTCGGTCAGCTCGGCCACGCACAGCTCGTTGCCGTCCCACGGCATCGCCGGGTGGTTCCAGCCCAGCCAGGCCACGTGCCGGCCGTCCGGCGAGGCCTGCGGCGCGGACATGAAGTGGTGGCTCGCGGCCAGCACCCGCACCTGTTGCGAGCCGTCCAGCGGCAGCGCCACCAGGTCGCGGCGCACCTCCACGGAGGCGTCGCCGACCTGCGTCTCCCGCACGCACCAGACCTCGGTGCCGTCCGGGCTGGACCTCAGGTCGGCGTAGCGGGCGCCGTGCTCGCGCGCCGGCTCCGGGCTGATCGGCGACGGCGTCGCCTCGGCGTCCGCCGGGTCCACCACGTAGACCCGCTGATCCACCCAATGGGTGAAAACGATCTTGTCGCCGACGAAGGCCCACGGCCGGCCGCCGTACTCGTGCACCCGGTTGCGGGCGTTCCACGGCGCGCCGAGCACCTGCCGGGGCTCCGCACCCGGGCCGCCCGAGCGCATCAGCGCCACCCGGCCGCCCTCGTCCGGCCGGCTCTCCGCCCACCAGGTCTCCCCGTCGTGCAGGTCGACCCACTGCACCGAGCCACCCGCCGCGGCCACGTCCTGCGCGGCCAGCGGGGACACCCATGTTCCGTACGACGCGATCTTCACCACCGCACGACCCTAACCAACCCCGGCCCGGTCGGGGGCGGGCCCTTCGCTCACCGTGAAACCGGAGGGGGACGTGCGGCCCCGGCGAGCCGGATCGATTAGGGTCATGAGCGCCATGGCTCGTGTCATTCATGTATTCCGCCAGCCCGACCGGTTCGTCGCCGGCACCGTCGGGGAACCTGGTGACCGCACCTTCTACCTGCAGGCGGCCGAGGACGGCCGCCTGGTCAGCGTGGTGCTGGAGAAAACGCAGCTGTCCGTGCTGGCCGACCGGATCGGCTCGCTGCTCGAGGAGGTGCAGCGGCGGTTCGGCGCCGAGGTGCCCGAGAGCCCGCCCGACGACCTGGTCGACACCGAGCCGCTCACGGTGCCGGTCGAGGAGGAGTTCCGCGTCGGCACGATGGGGCTGGGGTGGGACGCCGAGTCGACCGCGGTGGTGGTGGAGCTGTTGGCCGCCACCGAGGACGAGGTGGACGAGGCGGTCGTGCTCGACGACACCGAGGAGGGCCCGGACGCGGTCCGGGTGTTCCTCACGCCGCCGGCCGCCCGCGCCTTCGCCGTCCGCGCCGACCGGGTGGTCAACGCCGGCCGCAAACCCTGCCCGCTGTGCGAGGAGCCGCTCGACCCCAGTGGTCACGTCTGCCCGAGGCAGAACGGCTACCGCCGCACCGAGGACAGCTGAGCCCGCGGTGCTGCCCACCGACCCCGGGGCGTTGGAGCTGGTGCAGCGCGGCCGGATCGAGGTGACCGGCCGGCTGGTCGACGCGTCCAACGCGACGCTGTTCGGCACCATCAGCCGGCACGGCGTGCAGGCCAACTGCGTGTACAAGCCGATCAACGGCGAGCGGCCGCTGTGGGACTTCCCGGACGGCACGCTGGCCGGCCGCGAGGTCGCCACCTACCTGGTGTCCACCGCGGCCGGCTTCGACCTGGTCCCGCCCACGGTGTTACGGCCGGGCCCGTTCGGGCCCGGCATGGTGCAGCTGTGGGTGGACACCGACGAGGACGCCGACCTGATCGACATCGTGTCGACCAGCGAGGTGCCCGGCGGCTGGAAGGCCGTGCTGCACGCGACCGACCGGTACGGCGACCCCGCCGTGCTGGCCCACGCCGACCACCCTCGGATGCGGCTGATGGCGGCGATGGACGTCGTCGTCAACAACGCCGACCGCAAGGGCGGGCACGTGCTGCACACCGCGACCGACGCGGTGTACGGCGTCGACCACGGCATCTGCATGCACGCCGAGAACAAGCTACGGACCGTGCTCTGGGGCTGGCTCGGCGAACCGCTGCCGCCCGAGGCCGTCGAGGCGCTGCGCAAGCTGCGGGCCGGGCTGGACGGCGACGTCGCCGAGCAGCTGTCCGAGCACCTCACGCGACGCGAGGTGTCGGCCCTGATCACCCGTACCGACCTGCTGCTGGCCGCCGGCGTCTACCCGGAGCCCTCCGGCGAGTGGCCAGCGATCCCCTGGCCGGCCTTCTGATGTCACGGGAACGAT
Source organism: Kutzneria sp. (assembly GCA_035492655.1). Taxonomy (GTDB): domain Bacteria; phylum Actinomycetota; class Actinomycetes; order Mycobacteriales; family Pseudonocardiaceae; genus Kutzneria. Next base: position 6,079 of record DATJJB010000817.1, read on the forward strand.
CGTGGGTTCGGTCCCGTGACATCAGCCCCTGATGAGTTGGGCGAGCCGGTCCCACGCCGGCGATGAGGCGCCCGCCTGAGTCCGCGCGGTCAGCCGGGCGATCTTCGGGTGGTCGACGCGTGGGGCCTCGGACGTCCGACGGCTGGCGGCCCACGCTCGGGTGCGCTCGGCCAGCGGGGACAACCGGGGGTCGTCCGGCGACCAGTCGTAGGCGACGTCGTGCTCGCGGTACAGGGCGCGGAATTCGGGGTCGGCCAGCAGCTCGCGTTTCTCCGCGACCCAACGGGCAACGGCCTCGGGCGAGGCGGCGTGCATGAGGATCCAGCCATCGCGCTCCAGGCTCACCTGGCGCTCGCTGACGCCGAGGCCGCGCAGCTCGTCCAGATAGTCGGCGACCTCCGAGGAGACGAACAGCCGGTCGCCGCCGCGCAGCTGGGCGAGCTGGGCGCGGGCCCGCCGCAGCTGCTCGACGCGGTCCTGAAGGTCGTGGTCGATCTCGGCGATGGCCGCGGCGAGCCTGTCCGGGTCGGCGTCGAGGAGGTCCTTCACGCGGGCCAGCGGCACGCCCGCGCCGGCCAGCGTCCGGATCTTGACCAGGGTGAGGGCGTGCTGGGCGTCGTAGCGCCGATAGCCGGATGAGTCACGGTCGGGCTCGGCGAGCAGGCCACGCTCGTGGTAGTGGCGGACGGCTTTGGTGGTCACCCCGGCGTAGTCCGCCAGTTGGCCGATCGTGAGCATGCCGGACATCCTCCCTCGTGTCGGTCGGCCGGCCGGTTCAGACCCGGCGGGTCAGCCGGCCGCCGTTGTTGCGGAAGCGGGCCTGGCCGTCGCGGATGTCGTGGTAGGACACCAGCAACAGGCGCAGGTAGCCGTCGAACGTCTCGAGCGGGAAGCCGGCCGGCGCGAACAGGCCGGGTCGGATCGGCACCAGGCGCCGCGGCGGGGCCGCGGTCGTCCCACCGACGAACTCGGTGAAGATCCGTTCCTGCGATGGGTCCGCCGGCTCGTAGGTGGTCCGCTCCTCGAGCTGGCCGTCGACGACGCTGACCTCGACGCGGAGCTGGTTGGAGCGATACGTGCCCACGTACGGCGTGAGGTCGACCGCCGCGGCGGGATCGGCGACCAGCCGCGGAATCCGGACGCCGAGGTGCTCGCCGAGCAGGTGTCGCAGGATCTGGTCGTGGAGCACGATCGCCCCCGACGTGTTGCCGAACGCGGTGAACACCAGGTCGTGCTCGGGCAGGACACAGAGGATGGACACGCCGCCCGGCGAGGCGCCCGACATGGCCAGGACGGTCGTGTCACCGAACGGGTACCGCACCCAGCCCAGGCCCATCGGAGGCGTGTTCGGGGTACGCATGTCGAAGGCGACCTGCTGCATGAGCGCGGTCGACTCGGCCGACAGCACGCGGGTTCCGGTCGGGGAGACGCCGCCGGACAGGTGGGTGCGTCCGAAGGCGAGCAGGTCGGCGACGGAGCCGATAGGCGTGCCGCCGGCGGGTCCCCAGGTGTCGGGCAGCGTGAACATCTCGGTGGCCCTGGCCGTCATGGTCTGCGGGTCCAGGAAGTGGCCGACCGCCGTGCCGCGCAGGATCGCCTCCTCGGCCGAGGTGCTGGCATCCGCCATCCCGATCGGCGCGTAGACGTCGCGCTTGAGCAGCTCGGGGAACGACGTGCCGGTCACCACCTCCAGCAGCCGGCCGGCCACGATCATGCCGCCGTTGGAGTAGCTGAGTTGCTCACCGGGTTCGAACAGCGTGCCGCAGTTGGCGGCCAGTCCGCTGACGTACGCCCGGAGGGCGTCGCGGCCCCGGTCGTCGGGGAAGAACAGGTCGGCGTCGATGCCGTTGGTGTGCGAGACGAGATGGCGGACCAGGATCGTGTCACCCAGAGTGAACTCGGGCAGGTGCCGCACCACCGGGTCGTCCAGGTCCAGCACTCCGCGGTCGACCTGACGGAGCACCAGCGTGGTGGTCAGCACCTTGGTGACCGAGCCGAACAGGAAGCCGGTGTCGGCCAGCATCGGCGCGCCGGTGGCGACGTTCGCGGTGCCGTGGGCGACGACGACCTGCTCGCCGCCGTGGTAGACGCCGGCGACGAAGCCGGGCAGGTGGTTGGATTCACAGTAGGCGGCGGCCTGCTCGCGGATCTGGGCTTCGACGGCGCTCAGTGCGTTGGTGTTCATGCCGACGATCGTCGAACCTTGCCCCAGGGGCAAGGTCAAGCGTTCCCCGCATCTACGACGCGCGGGTCGCGCTGCGGAACTGGCCGGGTGCTTGCGCGCGTGAGCGGCGGAAGGCTCGGCTGAAGGCGTACACCGAGGTGTAGCCGACGGCGCGGGCGATGCTGTCGAGGGTTTCGTCGGTGTCGCGCAGCCGCAGCGCCGCCAGGTCCATCCGCCAGCGGGTCAGGTAGTCGGCCGGCGCTACGCCGACCACGGACTGGAAGCGGCGGGTCAGCGTGCTGCGGGAGGTCGCCAGCGTCGCCGCCAGCGACTCCGTGGTCCACGGCCGGGCCGGCTCGTCGTGCAGCAGGCTCAACGCGGCGCTGATCACCGGGTCGGTCAGCGCGCTGAGGCAGGTGCCGCGCACCTCGTCGGGCTTGCCGGCCAGCCATACCCGCAACACCTGCACCAGCAGGATGTCGACCACCCGGTTGAGCACGTACGAGGTCGCGGCCTGCGGGTGCGCCAGCTCCCGGGCCAGCAGCCGCACGGTGTCGTCCAGGCAAGCCCCGTGCTCGGCCTGGATGTGCAGCACCGGCGGCAGCGCCGACATGACCTGCGTGGTCACGGTGGGGTCGTGCTCGTAGCAGGCGGCGAGGATGTGCGTCTGTACCTCGCCCGTGCCCAGCCGCAGCACGCTGCCGCTGCCTTCGCAGTCGGGACGCGGTATGCGCGCCACGTCCGGGCTGCTGCCCAGCGAGTGTGGAGTTCCGCTCGGCAGCAGCACCACGTCGCCCGGCATGAGCTGCCGCGGCTCCCGTTCCGGCACGCACAGCCAGACCGTGCCCGAGGTGATCGCGTAGAACGCCGCGCCGCGCAGCTTGAGCGAGGTCAGGCCCCACGCGCCGCCGGCCTCGATCCGCGCGCCGAGCACGCCGCGCACGCCGCCGACCGCCAGCATGTCACCCAGCAGGTCCATGCCGGCCATGGTACTGACTCAATCGGCTATGGATCTGAGCGATTCAGCTATCGATCGACCCATCGCGCGCGCCATATGGTCGACCCATGACCGAGATCGACTTCATCGAGATCAACCGCCAGGTCGTCGCCGAGTTCCGGCAGAACGGCGGCAAGGGCAGCGGCTTCGCCGAGGGCTACCCGATCGTCCTGGTGCACCACCGTGGGGCCAAGTCCGGCACGCCGCGGGTGACGCCGCTGGTGCCGTACGTGGACGGCGACCGGATCTTCATCTTCGCCAGCAAGGGCGGCAGCCCCGAGCATCCCGCGTGGTTCCACAACCTGGTGGCCAACCCGGAGACCGAGGCGGAGTACGGCACCGAGCGCTTCCCCGTGGTGGCCCGCGTGCTGACCGGCGCGGAGCGCGACGACGTGTACGCCAAGCACGCCGCCCTCCAGCCCCAGTTCGCCGAGTACCAGCAGCGCACCGACCGGCTCATTCCGGTGATCGAGCTCCAGCGGGTGTGATCAGCTGGGCGGCCAGCGCCCGCAACGCCGGCATCGGCCCTTGCCCCGGCGCCGGCAGCACCTGGATGCCGACATGGTCGGCCCCGGCGGCCAGCTGCATGGCCACTTTGTCGGCGACCTCGGCCGGCGTGCCGTGCGGGACCAGGTCGTCGATGAGCCGGTCGCTGCCGCCGTCGGTGACGTCGGCCTGGTCGTAGCCGTGCCGGAGCAGGTTGTTGACGTAGTTGGACAGCCGCAGGTAGGGCTCTCGCAGGAAGGCGCGGGCCCGCCGCCGGGCCTCGTCGACGTCCGCCTCGACGACCACCGTCTGCTCAACGGCAAGCAGCCCGGAGCCGAGCAGTTTCCGAGCGCTCCGCGTGTGGGCCGGCACCGTCAGGTACGGATGGCTGCCGGCCGCGCGCTCGGCGGCCAGGCCCAGCGCCCGAGGTCCCAGCGCCGCCAGGATTCGCCGGTCACTCGGCACTTTCTCGGCGTCGAGCGCGTCCAGGAAGCTGGTCATCCGTTGGTACGGGGACGAGTACCCGGTGATCGACTCCGGGTGTCCGACACCGACACCGAGCAGGAACCGGTCGGGGTGCCGGTCCTGCAGCCGCTGGTAGGACCGGGCCAACGGCACCGGGTCGTTGGTCCACATGTTGACGATCGCCGTGGCCACCACGACCTTGCCGGTCGCGTCCAGCACCCGCTCGGCCAACCGCAGGTCGCTCTCGTCGCGGGTGCCGAGGCCGAGCCAGACCGTGTCGTAGCCCAGTGCCTCGGCCTCCACGGCGTACTCCGTGCGGGCCGTGTCGTCGTCGATCGGGTTCAGCCAGGCCCCGTAGCGTCCGAGCTTCACGGCTCGATCACCAGCTCGGTGATCCGGTCGCCGCGCAGCGTGAACTGGAACCGCAGATCGACCACGCCACCCGGGAAGTCGCCCTCCAGGTGCTGCACCGCCACATGGTGTTCGTCGTCGACGCGGTCGGTCGACAGCAGCGTCGTCGTGTACTTCACGGCCGTCGCCCGGGCCAGCCAGGCGCGGATCTCGGCTGGGCCGCGATAGGTGTTGCCGTCGTCCACGGCCACGGCGTCCTCGGTGTAGCAGGCCATGGCCGGGTCCAGGTCCCGGGCGTTGTGGGCGGCCAGGTAGCGGGTGATCACCGCCGGCACGGTCGAATTGCTCATGTCGATGACGGTGGGCCCTCCCGCGGGGAGAGGGTCAAGCGGGCAGAGTGGAGCCATGTTCGGCGGATTGACGATCGGCGAGTTCGCGCAGCTGACCCACCTGAGCGTGCGGACCCTGCGCCGCTACCACGAGTCCGGGCTGCTGGAACCGACCACAGTGGACCCCAGCAGCGGCTACCGCTACTACACCGCTGACCAGATCCCCACCGCGCAGGTGATCCACCAGCTGCGCGAGCTGGACGTGCCGTTGGCCGACGTGGCCAAGATCCTGGCCACCGAGGACGCCGAGGAGCGCGCCGGCCTGGCCGGCGAGCACCTGCGCCGGCTGGAGGCCGAGCTGGCCCGCACGCGCGCCGCCGTCCTCTCGCTGCGACGCCTGCTCCGTCCGCACGACGACAACCTGCCGGTGGAGCTGCGCTCCGTCGCCGCCAGAACGGTCGCCGGTGTCGAAGACGTCGTCGCGCAGGACGACGTGCTGTCCTGGTACGACGAGGCCATGGCCGAGCTCGATACCGCCCTCGCAGGCCGTTCGCTGCTCGGTCCGCCCGGCGGCCGCTACGCCAACGACCTGTTCACCGACGGCCGCGGCACGGTGCTGGTCTACCGCCTGGTCGCCGATCCGCCCACCGTCGGGCGGGTGCACCCGGTGCACCTCCCGCCGACCGAGCTCGCGATCGCCGTCCATCACGGGCCGCACGACGACATCGGCGTCACCTACGGCCGGCTCGGCGCCTGGGTCGTCGACCACGCCCTGGCCGTCGACGGTCCCGTGCACGAGACGTACCTCGTCGGCCCCCGCGACAACCCGGATCCGGCGGCCTGGCGCACCGAGATCGGCTGGCCCGTGTTCCGGCTCGCGGCTAGCTAGCGCCGTCGCGGACCTGGCGGCTGCCCAGCGGGGCCTTGAGCGTCACGGTGGTCTCGAAGGACGCGGCGATCATGGGCTGCTCTCCGCCGCACTGGGCGGCGGGCAGCCGGCCCAGGTGCACGGTCACGGTGACGGCGTCGGCGGACTCGGCCACATCGACCCGGCCCAGCTTGGCGCAGTCGGCCTTGCCGCCGGCGGTGTACTGCACGACCAGCTCGTTGCCGGTGCCGGCGGTGACCCGGTCGAACCGGGTCTTGCGCAGGTCGACCACGGACGGGTCGGGGACGGCGTGGTTGAGGCCGGTCGGCGCGCCGCCGGTGGGGATCGGCAGCGTGGTGGACGCGACGTCGGAGGAGCCGTTGCCGGGGTGGACGGTGCCGCCGCAGCCCGTCATGAGCAGCAGCAGGGCCAACGCGGCGCCGGCGTGCATTCTTCGCATCATGTCTCCCGGACGGAATCGGCCGGATTTCGGTTGCACCAATGCCGGGGATGCCGCGTGACGGCATCCCCGGGTCAGCCGAACGGGCTATCTGCTACTCAGGTCGAAATGTTGCGCACGGCGTTGTAGAGACTCAGCACCTGATTTCCGTAGTAGGGCGAGTACATGTACTGCGGCAGCGAGTTGTACTTGAAGTCGTTGTGCCCGTTGATGTAACCCCAGTTCCCGTCGAACGACATCAGCCAGGCGCCGCCGGACGAGCCGCCGGTCATGTAGTTGACCATGTAGATGGTGCCGCCACCGCCGTCGTAGGTCGGGCCGTTCTCGCCGACCAGGCAGCAGCCGTTGAACGGCGAGGCCTGCGGGTAGCCGAAGGCGTACACGTACTGGCCGATCGGGTAGTTCCAGGCGATGCCCTGCCCGCCGAGGTAGTCGGTGACCCGCCAGCCGTTGTTGCGGTTGAGCACCGCGGAGCCGACGTCGTTGGCGAAGTCGTTGTTGTTGTTGAACCACGCCGTGGTGGTCCACAGCTGGTAGGCGTACCAGTAGCCGTAGGGCGCGGACCCGCTGGCGTAGTTCGGCACGAACGTCCAGTTGGTGTTCCAGGCCTGCCCGTCGGACACGCAGTGGCCGGCCGTCCAGACCGAGGACTTGCCCTCGGTGTTGACCACGGTGGCCGAGCAGACGTAGTTCAGGCCGAGGCTGGTGAAGAAGACCTTGCCGTAGGTGCGGGCCACCGGGTGGCCGACCGGGTAGTTCGGGTAGTACGCCTGCGGCGTCACGTCCTGCGTGCCGCCGACCGCCTTGGGCTCGGCCTTCGGCGCGGCCGCCGCGACCTGGCCGGCCGGCCCGGCCGGCGCGCTCTGCGCGGCCGACGCGACGCCCTTGTGGTCCCTGACCGCCGGGATCTCGCTCTCCGGTCTGGCCGTTCTCATGCGCTCCGGCGTCCAGTAGGCGGCCAGCGCCTGCTCGTGCGCGTCGACGCCGGCGCCGTGCACGGTGGCCGCGACCTCCGGGCTGAGCCCGGCCGTGCCGGACACCACTCCGGTGTCGGTGGCCGCGCCCGCGCCGCCCGTGGCCAGTCCGACGGCCAGCAGCGCGGCCGCCACCGCCGCGCCGAATGCGGATAATTTCATGAATTCGTTCCCCTTCATGAGAAATGAACTCGAAATGTGCCCGGCCAACGCTAGCGGTCACGCGGCGTCGCGAAACGCCGCCATTCGCCAGATTCCGGGTCGGCGCGCCGAATGCGTCAAGGGTCGTTCACAACGGGCAAACAACGCACTGGCCCGTACGATGCATGCGTGACAATTCCGCCGTCCGGGTGGCGGGTGCGGGAATTACCGACCTGAATCGGCCCCTACGAACGGCGCGAGCCGCCCGGGCTACCGGACCGGTAGCCGGTGGGCGCAAGGGTGTCGGCCGGCCGTCTCACGCCGGGTGGCGACGGTCACCACGTTGTCACGCACTGCATCCGCAGCAAGGTTCGGCATCCGCCGGTCCGCCAAGTGTCCGACCCACGTGGTTCCATTCGACGTGTCGGTGCGAACCGAGCCGAGGAGGGACCCACCATGCAGTACGCGTTGCTGATCGCCGGCGACCGCGAGCCCACGCCCGAGGAGTTGGCCATGGGCTGCGGCGGCTGGTCGGAGGAGATGGCCGCGCGCGGCGTCGTCCGCGGCGGGGCCGGGCTGCGGCCGCCGACCGAGTCGACCACCGTGCGGGTGCGCGACGGCGAGGTGCTGCTGACCGACGGGCCGTTCGCCGACACCAAGGAGCAGATCGGCGGGCTGGTGCTGATCGAGTGCGCCGACCTGGACGAGGCGGTGGAGATCGCCGCCCGGCACCCGGCCGCCGGCTACGGGATGATCGAGATCCGGCCGCTGATCACGTCGTGAGCGCGGGGCCGGCCGACGCCGTTGCCGCGGCCTTCCGGACGGAGTGGGGCAAGGTCGTCGCGACGTTGATCCGGGTCACCGGTGACTGGGACCTGGCCGAGGAGTGCGCACAGGAGGCGTTCGCGGCCGCGGTCCGGCAGTGGCCGGTGGAGGGCGTGCCGCGCAAGCCCGGCGCGTGGCTGACGACGATCGCCCGGCACCGGGCCACCGACCGGATCCGCCGCGAGGTCGTCGGCGCGGCCAAGCTCAGGGAGGTCGCGGTGACGGCCCACGAGCCGGACCCGGTCGACACCGCCGGTATCGAGGACGACCGGCTGCGGCTGATCTTCACCTGCTGCCACCCGGCGCTGGCCTTCGAGGCCCAGGTGGCGCTGGCGCTGCGCACGCTGGCCGGGCTGAGCATGGCCGAGATCGCCCGCGCGTTCCTGGTGCCGGAGACGACGATGGCCCGCCGGGTCGGGCGGGCCAAGGCCAAGATCCGCAACGCCGGCATCCCGTACCGGGTGCCGCCGGCGCATCTGCTGCCCGAGCGGACCACCGCGGTGCTCGGCGTGCTGTACCTGATGTTCAACGAGGGTTACAGCACGCCGGAGCGCCGTCCGTTGTGCGACGAGGCGATCCGGCTGGCCCGGCTGCTCACGCAGCTCATGCCGGACGAGCCGGAAGCCGGCGGGCTGCTGGCGTTGATGCTGCTGCACGACTCGCGTCGGCATGCCCGGTTCGACGAGCACGGCGACGTCGTGCTGTTGGCCGACCAGGACCGAAGCCGTTGGGACACAACACAGATCGCCGAGGGCCGGGCGGTGTTGGAGCGGGTCATGCGGCTGGATCGGCTGGGGCCGTACCAGCTCCAGGCAGCCATCGCCGACAGCCACGCCACCGGCTCCGACTGGCCGCTGATCGCCCGCCTGTACGCCCGGCTGGCGATCGTCGTGCCGTCGCCGGTGGTGCGGCTCAACCACGCGGCGGCGGTCGCCATGGCCGAGGGACCGGCGGCCGGCCTCGCGCTGCTGGACGGTATGGACATCCCCGGCTATCACCTGCTGCCCGCGACCCGCGCCGACTTCCTGCGCCGGCTCGGCCGCCACGCCGAGGCGACGGTGGCGTACGAGCAGGCGCTGGGGTTGGCTACCGCCGAGGCCGATCGGCGTTTTCTGACCGCACGACTGACCGAGACGAGAGGACGGGCCATGCAGCCCACCGTGATCGAGCGGGGCGAGCAGCCCTACGTCGGCATCCGGCGCACCATCACCATGCAGACCTTCCCGGAGATCGCCGACCGGATGGCCGGCATCGTCGGCTGGCTGGCCGAGCGCGGCCTGGCCCCGGCCGGCGCGCCGTTCTTCCGCTACCTGGTCATCGACATGGCCAACGAACTGGTGGTGGAGGCCGGTTTTCCGGTGGCCGCCCCGGTCGAGGGCGACGGCGAGGTGTTCTTCGGTGTGCTGCCCGCCGGCCGCTACGCGTCGGTCACGCACCACGGTCACCCGAGCGAGCTGATGGGCGTGACCAAGCAGCTCAACGAATGGGCCGACGCCCAAGGCCTGCGCTGGGATGCCGAGCAGACCCCGGCCGGCGACAGGTTCGCCTGCCGGCTGGAGATCTACAAGACCGATCCCCGCGTGCAGCCCGACATGTCGCAGTGGGACACCGAGCTCGCCTTCAAACTGGCCGACTAGGGGAGCGCCTGCTCGACGTCGGCCCAGATGTCCTCCACCTGCTCGATGCCGACCGACAGCCGGATCGTGCCCTCGGTGATGCCGGCGGCCCGCAGCGCGTCGGCGTCGAGCTGGCGGTGCGAGGTGCTGGCCGGGTGCAGAGCCATGCTCTCCACGCCGCCGAGCGAGGCCGCCAGCTTCACCAGGCGCAGGCCCTTGGTGAAGGTGTAGCCGGTGTCGCGGCCGCCGGCGAGGTCGAAGCTGACCATGCCGCCGAAGCCGGACAGCACCCGCTTGGCCACCGCGTGATCGGGATGGGTGGGCAGGCCCGGGTAGTGCACCTTGGTCACGCCGGGGTGCGCGGCCAGCAGCTCGGCGATGCGGCCGGCGTTGGCGCAGTGCTGACGCATCCGCAGCGCCAGGGTCTGGATGCCGCGCAGCGTCAGCCAGGCCGCGAACGGGTCGATCATCGCGCCCATCTCCATGGTGTGGTGCCAACCGTGGCGGTAGCGGGCGTCGTCGGCGAAGACCAGGATGCCGGCGGTGACGTCGGAGTGGCCACCGAGGTACTTGGTGATCGAGTGCAGCACGATGTCGGCGCCGTGTCGGATCGGTTGGCACAGCAGCGGCGTGGCGAAGGTGTTGTCCACCACCGTGATCAGCCCGGCTTCCTTGCCCGCCTTGAGGAACGCCGGCTGGTCGGCGACTCGCGTGATCGGGTTGGTGATCGTCTCCAGGTACAGCATCTTCGTGCTCGGCCGGACCGCAGCGGCGACCTCGGCCGGGTCCTCGCCGGGGACGTAGGTGACCTCGACGCCGAAGTTGTCGTGCAGGTAGGACAGTGCCGCGTAGGTGCCGCCGTACAGGCAGCTCTGCGCGATCACGTGGTCGCCGGTCTTCAACACGCCCAGCAGCGCCGAGCTGATGGCCCCCATGCCCGAGGCCGTGGCCACCGCCGCCGTGCCACCCTCCAGCGCGGCGACGGTCTCCTCCAGCGCCCGGGTGGTCGGGTTGCCGTAGCGGCTGTAGGCGAAGCCGTGGTCCGGGGCGGTGAGTGCGTCGGCCAGCGCGTCCGGGTCGTCGAAGCCGAAGTTGGACGCCTGGTAGAGGGGCACGCTGATCGGGTGCGAGTTGGGCAGGGTCGGTGTGTGGTGGTGGACGACTCGGGTGGCTGGGTGCTGGTCCATGCCGTCGAGCCTGCTCGGGTCGATCTGTCGGGAACAGCGCCAATCCCGGCTAGATTGGTTTGGTGACGGAGCCAATCCCATGGCCGGTGGACCGGCTGGTGGCCCAGCTGGGGCGATGGTCGGTCAGCCGCGGGCCGCTGTACCTGTTGCTGGCCGCCCGGCTACGTGAGCTGATCGACTCTGGACTGCTGCCGCCGCGGGCGATGCTGCCGCCCGATCGCACGCTGGCCGGGCGGCTGGCCGTCGGCCGCAGCACCGTGGTCGCCGCTTACGAACAGCTGCGGCAGGACGGCAAGGTCGACCGGCAGCAGGGCCGGGGGACGTGGGTGAAACCCGCGGTGCTGGGCGAGGTTCGGCCCAACGCCGTGCCACCGGCCAACTCGCTGTTCGTGAACTACCTGGAGCCCATGGGCGATGTGCTGTCGCTGGCCTGCGCCGCCCCGCAGGATCCGCCGCCGGAGCTGGCCGCCGCGCTGACCCGGGCCATCGGCCGGCTGCCCACCGGCGACATCGGCTACTACCCGCTGGGCCTGCCCGCGCTCCGGGACGCCATCGCCGACCGCTACTGCCGGCAGGGCCTGGCCACGACGCCCGACCAGATCCTCGTCACGACCGGCGGCCAACAGGCCTTGTCGCTGATCACCCAGCTCTTCGTCGCCCCCGGTGACCACGTCGTCGTGCAGACACCCACCTATCCCGGCGCCCTGGAACTGGTCCGGCACACGGCCGCTGTCGTCACGCCCGTGCTGGCCGACGACCTCGCCTCGGCGATCGCCTCGTCCCGGCCGCGGCTGGCCTATGTCAACGCCACCAACCACAATCCGACCGGCGCCACCATGTCCGCCCTCGTCCGCCGCCGCCTGGTCGAGTCGGCCGGCGACACCGTGCTGATCGACGACGAGGTCTTGGCCGACCTGTCGTTCGCCGGGGTTCGCCCACCTGGTCTTGCCGCTTTTGATCGTGGGCGGGTGCTGACCGTCGGTTCCGTGACGAAGCTGCTGTGGGGCGGGCTTCGTGTCGGCTGGATCCGCGGTTCGGCCGGCGACATCGCCCAGCTCGGCCGGCTCAAGGCCATTCACGACCTCGGCTGCGCCGCCCTGGAGCAGCTCGCCGTCGCCGACCTGCTGACGTCGATCGAGTCCGTCGTCGCCACCCGGGTCACCGAGCTCCGCATGCGCCATGACCACTTGTGCGCCGAGCTGGGCAAACACCTGCCCACGTGGTCGTTCGAGCCGGCGGTCGGCGGCCAGTGCCTGTGGATCCGGCTGCCCGCCGGCGACGCTTCCGCCTTCGCCCAGGTCGCCCTGCGCCACCGCGTCGCCGTGCTGCCCGGCTCCGCCCTCGGCCAGTGGGACTCCCACGTCCGCATCCCGTTCACCGCGTCGGTCGACGAGCTGTCGCTGGCCGTTCAGCGCCTGACCGCCGCCTGGCACGACTACCGCCCGTCGACCGGCCCCGCGCCGGCGTTGCACGCCCTGGTGGTTTGACGTGCGACCGGGTGGTCCCGCCTTCCCCGCGGCCCGCGGTCCTGGTAGGCCGGTTGCATGAGGAGAGCTCAGTTCGTCGCCGTCGCCGTGGTGTCGCTGGCCGCCTTGACCACGGCCCCGGTCGCCGCCGCACCCGTCTCGCACCGGGATTCGGGGATGCCGAACGTGGTCGGCAAGACCGTGTGGGAAGCCGAGAACACCGTCCCGTTCGGCACGCACCTGACGTTCGTCGATGGCACGGGGCAGCACCGCAAGGTCGTGTGGCCCGGCAGCTGGCAGGTGTGCAAGCAGGACCCGGTCGCCGGCACGCCGTTGACCTCCGCGACCGCCGTCACGCTGACGGTGGTGAAGCTGGAGGAGAAGTGCTGATCAGCTGCTCTGGCTGCGATCGTCCGCGGCGTCGCCGGCCAGGTAGTCCACGGTGCCGGTGAGTTCCAACATCCGCTCCAAGGTGCTGGAACGGTTGTCCAGGTACAGCGTGACGCCGGCGGCCTGGGTGCGGCGCTGGGCCATGAGCAGCACGGACAGTCCGGACGAGTCGCAGTGGTCCAGGCCCGTGCAGTCCAGCCGCAGCTCACGCAGCTCGGGATGCCGGGCCAGCTCCTCGGTGACGGTCTCGATCAGCCGCCCGGCCGACTGGAAGTTCAGCTCACCGACCACGGCCAGCCGGCCGGTCGTGGTGTCGGGCATGGTCCAGTCGAGACGGAGTGCGGTGGTCATGCCGTTCGTCCTCGGTCCAGGTCAGCGGCCACACCGTCGCGAGCAGCGGCGAGCAGCCGGGTGGCGCGGGGGAAGTCACGCAGCTCGCCGCCGAGCAGCTCGAGCGTGGGCAGCAGCGACGCGGCCGGCACGCCCCGGGCCGCCAGGATGTCGCCGGTCCAGGCGATGAAGCCGGTGAACAGGTCGTCGTCGTCCACGTACAGGCCGGTGGCCAGGAACTCCACGATGTGCGCGATGTCCTCGGCGGTGCGGCTGCGCTGCGCCTCGGTGTACGAGCGCATCGCCGGGTAGCGGTCGTCCAGGCCGGTGAACACGGCCTTGACCAGCTGCGGGGCGGCGCGGCACACCATCGTGTACTCCTGGTCGGCCAGGTGCGTCAGCACGTCGGCGAGGCCGAGTTCCGGTCGTGGCAGCGGGCCTGCGGCCAGCCGGTCGGCGGCGGCACGGGCGTTCGGCTCCCACGCGTCCGCGCCCAGCTGGGTGGCGTACCGACCGTCGAAGCCGAAGGCGGCACCGCCGGCGATCACTGGGGTGCCGGTCGCCTGGCAAGCGGTGATCGTCGCGTGCGCGGTCGGCAGGCGCGTGGCGATGGAACTGGACAGCGCGACGGCGTCCGGTCCGGTGCGGTGCAGGTGCGTGATCAGGTGCGGGGTCGGCACCTGCGCGCCCAGGTAGTCGACGCGGAAGCCGCGCAGCGTCAGGGTCTCGGCCAGCAGGCGAGCCGGCAGCGCGTGCCACTCGCCGTCCACGCACGTCACGGTCACCCGCCCACGACTCTGCACCGGCCGGGGGCACAGCTGCGTCAACACGGTGATGACCCGGTCGTTGATGGCGGTGGCGGCGTGCTCCTGCGCGACCGACAGCCGGTTGGCGGCCCACTCCACGCCGACCCGGCGCTGCACGGCGCCGATGACGTCCAGCAGCACGTCCTCCGCGCTCATGCCGCCTTCATAGGCGCTGATGACGACCTCGCTCGCCGCGAACTGGTCGCCGTCGACCACTGCCGCCCACAGCCGCTCGACTGCCTCGGTCATGCGGTGTACCGCCCGCGGCCGTGACCGCCGACGGCGGTCAAATGTTGCCCGCGCGGCGAGGTGATCGCCAGCAGTGCCATGTCGTCGTGGTTGCGGCGGCCGACCCAGTGCGCCGCCACCATGTGCACGCGCTCCACGACGGCCTCGGCCGGCATGCCGGCGCACTCGGCGAGCACCGCGTGCAGCCGCTCCTCGCCGAACCACTCGTCGCCGAGCGGGCCGCCCTGGGCTTCGACGATGCCGTCGGTGTAGAGCAGGCAGGTTTCGCCCGGCGCCAGGCTGACGGCGGCCGTGGTGGTGCGGATGTCCGGGAGCACGCCGACCAGGGTTCCCCGGGTGGGGGCCTCTTCAACCGTCCCGTTCGTGCGAACGATCAGTGGCGCTGGGTGACCGGCCGCGGTCAGGCGCAGGTCGAGGTCGTGGCCGCGACGGGTCGCCGACGCCATGACCAGCGTGACGAACCGGGTGCTCTCCGGGTCGAGCAGCGCGCCGTTGAGCAGCGTGAGCATGCGGTGGTGGTCGCCGCCGAGCTGCCGGACCGCGCGCAGCGTGTTGCGGACCTTGCCGGTCAGCACCGCCGCCTCCAGTCCCTTGCCGCACACGTCGCCGAGCACGGCCAGGATCTCGCCGTCATCCGCGAACAGGTCGTAGAAGTCGCCGCCGACCTGTTCGGTGTCCATCGAGGGCCGGTAGCGGGCCGCGAGCTCGATGCCGTCCACGTGCGGTAGCGCCGGCGGCAGAAGGCCGTGCATCAGCGTGTCGGTGATCGACGCCTGCTGCGCGAACAGCCGGGCCGCCGACATCGCGGTGCCGCTGCGGGCCGCGAACAGCCGGGCGAAGATCTCCTCGTCCTCGCTGAACGCCTTGCGGTCGGCCCGCCGCAGCAGCACCATTGCCCCGGCCGGCACGCCGTGGCCGGGCAGGGGCGTGACCACCAGCGAGCCGATGGGGCCGAAGCCCTCCGGCGTCACCCAGTCCGGGGCGGCGTTCGGGTCGATCCAGCGGGACGGCACCGGCGGGAAGCCTTGCAGCGCTTCGCTCAGGCCGGGCAGGTCATCCGGGTCGACGTCCAGTGACGCGTGGGTGAGTGCCCCGCCGCGCTCGCAGTACACCGCCGGCCAGCGACGCCGCGACACCGGCGCGATCACCACCGCCGCGTCGGCCAGGTGGTCGCTGGCCAGCCGCGCCGCGATCTCCATGCAGCGTTCCAGATTCAGCGAGCCCAGCAGCGCCGACGAGGCCCGGCTCAGGAACGCCGCCCGGGCCTTTTCGTCCTGCAGGGCCTCGCGCGCCTTGTGGGTCTCGGTTTCCTCGACCAGCCACCACATCACCACGTCGCCGTCCCGCACCGGGTGCGCCGTGAAGCTGCGTTCCCCCACCGTGCCCTCAGCCGGCCGGCCGATGTCGGTGAGCCAGCCGCCCGTCACGTCCGACAACTCGGCATTCGGTGTCGCTGCGGGAAACAGCACCAGAGCCAGGCCGTTCGCTTGGAGCACGCGCCCCTGCCGGGTGGCCATGATCGCCGCCGTCGGCGCGCCCGCCCAGCCCCTGCCGGCATCGGCAGGAGTCGTGGTCACATCATCGCGGTCGATCACACTGCCGAGCCACCCGTGGCGGCTGCGCTCCTTCCAAGCCGGTCGCTGTCGATCTCGAGCATCACGGAGGTTACCCGCAACCGCCTCCGGTCACTCCGACACCGCGCCGCCGGCATCTGGTGATCCGATGAGCCCATCGGGGTTGTAGGCCGCCCGGATCAGC
>DATJJB010000818.1:0-2168 GCA_035492655.1 Kutzneria sp.
GCCGGCCGGATCGGTGCCGACGATGTACATGGTCAGGTCGCTGTCGGCATGCACGCCGGTCCTGTTCACGGCGGACAGCGTCAGCCCGGCCGGCGCGGCGGCCTTGGCATCGCCGGTCCACGACGTCACCGCGATTCCGACGGGCACGGCGGCGGCCACCGCCGCCGCGCCGCCGAGGAACATCCTCCTACTGATCATGAGCCGGCTCCCGTTCCGCGTAAGCACCCTCGTGAGAGCGCTTACGCGGAACGGGTCCGCAGTGGTTCAGACCTGTGAACGGTGCTCAGTAGGTGATCGCCACGGCCGGGTCGGCCAGCAGCGCGCCCACGTCGGCCAGGTACTGCGAGCCCTGCTGGCCGTCGACCACCCGGTGGTCGAAGCTCAGCGCCAGCTGGCACACCTTTCGCGGCACGACCTGGCCGTCGACCACCCACGGCAGGTCGCGGATGGCGCCGAAGGCCAGGATCGCCGACTCGCCGGGGTTGATGATCGGCGTGCCGGTGTCCACGCCGAACACACCGACGTTGGTGATGGTGATGGTGCCGTTCATCATGTCCGCGGGCGTGGTCTTGCCGTCCCGGGCGGTCACGGTGAGCTGCTCCAACGCCTCGGCCAGGCCACGCAACGACAGCTGATCGGCGTCACGGACCTTGGGCACGACCAGGCCTCGCGGCGTGGCGGCCGCGACGCCGAGGTGCACGTAGTCCTTGTAGACGATCTCGTTGGCGGCCTCGTCCCAGGTCGCGTTCACGTCCGGCGTGCGACGCACGGCCAGGCACATGGCCTTGGCCGCGAACACGAGCGGGGTGAGCTTGACGCCACGGAACTCGGCGCTGTCCTTGAGCTTGGCCCGCAGCTCCATCATCGGCGTCACGTCGATGGTCAGGAACTCGGTGACATGCGGGGCCTTGAAGGCGCTGTCGACCATGGCCTGCGCGGTCGCCTTGCGCACGCCCTTGATCGGCACCCGGCGCTCGCCCCGCGAGGCGACGGCGGCCGGGGCAGCCGCCGGGGCGACCGCCTGCTCCACGTCCTCACGGGTGATCACGCCACCGGGACCGCTCCCGGCCAGGGCGGCGAGATCGATGCCGAGGTCCTTGGCCAGCTTGCGGACCGGCGGCTTGGCCAGCGGCACGTAACCGCCGGCGGCGACCGGCTCGGGCGCGATGACCGGCGGCGTCGGCACGACCGTCACCGGGGCCACCGCCGCCGAGACGGCGGCCGACGCGGGCACGGCCGCCGGGGCGCCGACCCGGGCCCGGCGCTTGGCGGTGACCGCCTTGACGCCGTAGCCGACCAGGTTGGGCACCCGCTCCGGCTCGACCGAGCCGTTGACCGGCGCGGCCTCCCCGGTCGGGTCGACGTCGATGACGATGATCGGCGTGCCGACGTCGACCGTCTTGCCCGGCTCGGCCAGCAGCTCGGTCACCACGCCCGCGAACGGGCACGGCAGCTCGACCGCGGCCTTGGCCGTCTCGATCTCCACGATGATCTGGTTGACGGTGACCGTGTCGCCCGGCTTGACGTGCCAGGTGAGGATCTCCGCCTCGACCAGCCCCTCGCCGACGTCGGGCAGGGGGAAGTGCTTGAACTGCGGCATGGCTGCGAGATCCCCCTTACCAGGCGAGCGAGCGGTCGACGGCGGCCAGCACCCGGTCCAGGTCGGGCAGGAAGTTCTCCTCCAACTTGGCCGGCGGGTACGGGGTGTCGAAGCCGGTCACCCGGAGCACGGGCGCCTCCAGCGAGTAGAAGCACTCCTGCTGGACCTTGGCGGCGATCTCGCCGGCGATGGACGACTCGCTGGGCGCCTCGCTGACCACGATCAGCCGGCCGGTGCGCCGCACCGACTCGTAGACCGGGCCGAGGTCGAGCGGGGACAGCGAGCGCAGGTCGATGACCTCGAGGTCGAGGCCGTCCTCGGCGCCGGCGGTCGCCGCGTCCATGCTGGTGCGGACCATCGGCCCGTACGTCGCGATGGTCGCGGTGGACCCCTTGCGCAGCACCCGCGAGCTGAACAGCGGCTGCGGGGCGACGGCCAGGTCGAGCTCGGCCTTCTCGTGGTAGCGGCGCTTGGGCTCGAAGAACAGCACCGGGTCGTCGCACTCGATGGCCTGGCGCAGCATCCAGTACGCGTCGACCGGGTTGGAGCAGGCCACCACCTTCAGGCC
>DATJJB010000819.1:0-5940 GCA_035492655.1 Kutzneria sp.
GTTGGCTGGCCGGGGATCCGGTGCGCCACGAAAAAGAGCTGGTCCCCGAGAGGCCGGAGAACCGGGCCGGCTCGGGGACCAGCGGGCAGAGCCTGGACTCAGGTGGCGGGGCCGCCACCGGCGCCGAAGGGACCGTCTTCGGGGAGGCGCAGGTCGGGCTTGTCCAGCTCCTCCACGTTGACGTCCTTGAAGGTGATCACCCGCACGTTCTTGACGAACCGAGCCGGGCGGTACATGTCCCAGACCCAGGCGTCGGACATGCGGACCTCGAAGTAGACCTCGCCGTCGGCGTTGCGGACCTGGACGTCCACGGAGTTGGCGAGGTAGAAGCGGCGTTCGGTTTCGACGACGTAGCTGAACTGGCTGACTATGTCGCGGTACTCCCGGTAGAGCTGCAGCTCCATCTCGGTCTCGTACTTCTCGAGATCCTCCGCGCTCATCGGACCCGCGTCCCTCCTCGTCGTGAGCCAGGTACCCCGACCTCCGGGGACGCTCCATTCTGAACCACGCGGCGTGCCACCTCGTGCGGAGGGCACATGTTGTGCGATCGCCCGGCCGCGGCGACGTTCACGTACGACCAGCGGTGCTCGGCGGTCGGACCGTGCTCGTTGAGCGCGGCGGTGTGCTCGGCGGTGCAGTAGCCCTTGTGCACGTCGAAGCCGTAACGCGGCAGCTCCGCGTGCAATTCCGTCATGATCCGGTCCCTGGTCACCTTGGCGAGCACCGAGGCGGCGGCCACGCAGGCGGCCACCTGGTCCCCCTTGATCACGGCGGTGCTGGGCGCGGTCAGCCCTGGCACCTTGAAGCCGTCGACCAGAACATAACCCGGATGGGTGGTGAGCTGGGCCACCGCGCGCCGCATGCCCTCGATGTTGGCCACGTGCACCCCGATCCGGTCGACCTCGGCCGCCGGAATGACGATCACGGCGAAGTCCACGGCCCGAGCCAGCACGAGGTCGTACATCCGCTCCCGCGCGAGCTCGGTGAGCAGCTTGGAGTCGGTGAGCCCCTCCAGCTTGCGGGCATCGCCGGGCCGCAGCACGCAGGAAGCGACGACGAGCGGCCCGGCGCAGGCGCCCCGGCCGGCCTCGTCCACGCCGGCGACGGGGCCTAAACCCCGCCGGTCCAGCGCCGACTGCAACGCCCAGTTCCCCGTGCTGCTCCGGATCACCGCCCGCTGGGGCCGGAGCTCGTTGCCCGCGACTACCACCTCAGCGGTCGCCCCGGGCGAACAGTCCGAACATCTTGCGCCGTATCCGCCGACCGACCCACAGGGTGGGGAACGCCGCGGCGAGACCGACGCCGGCCGGCAGACCCTCCTGCCAGGCCGGGGCGTGCAGCGCGGAGGCCTGGGCCTGCGGGTCGACGGTGGTCACGCCGCCCCACCGGCTCGGCGGCAGCACGACCACCCGGGCCTTGCCGATCACGTTGGCCACCGGCACGGCGCCGGCCAGCAGGTCGCCGTGACCCTGCAACCGGGAGTCGTCGGAGTTGTTGCGGTTGTCGCCCATCACCCACAGCTTGCCGTCGGGCACCTTCACCGGCCCGAACGTCATCTGCGTCGGCGGATAGTCGGTGCGCCAGTAGATGTACGGCTCGTTGAGCGGCTTGCCGTCGACCACGACCCGGTTGTTGTCGCAGCACTGCACGGTCTGGCCGCCGACCGCGATGACCCGCTTGATCAGGTCGTACTCGTTGGGCGGGTACAGCGAGATGGCCGACGCGAAGTTCTCGAAGCCCCTGATGATCGGGTTGCTCGACTGCTGGGCCTGGAACTCGCTCTTGTCCCAGTTGTCCGGCGCCTTGAACACGATCACGTCGCCCGGCTTCACGTCGGCGAAGTTGTAGGTCAGCTTGTCGACCAGCACCCGGTCGTCGGTGCAGCCGTCGCAGCCGATGAGGGTCATCTCCATCGACTCGGACGGGATGACGTAGACCCGCGCGAGGAACGTCTGGATCAGGATCGTCAGCACCAGTGCGGTGACGATCAGGATCGGCAGTTCCTTCCAGAACGACCGCTTCTTCTCGGGCCCGCGCCGACGACGAGTGCGCGACGTGGCGGCGCCCTCGAGAAGGCCCGGCTCGGCCTGCTCGGACTCGGAAGAAGTCGCGGTGGGTTCCTCCGGCTCCGGGTTGCTCTGCTGGTTCTGCGAGGGCACGACGTCGGTCACCGGGCCAGGTTACGCTAGCGCCGGTGGGGTCCAGGTACAGCTGGCCGTACGGTCCCCTACACGGGTAGTAGCGAATTCGCCCAATCCCGACGACGCCACCACAGCAGCGCCAGACCACCGGCGGCGACCTGCGGATCGTGGTCGGAGATGAAGCCCCAACGTCCCGGCGGCAGCACGATCACCCGGGCCTTGCCGATCACGTCGGTGATCGCGATGGTGCCGTTCACCCCGCCGCCGCCCTGGAACCGGGAGTCGTTGGAGTTCTGCCGGCTGTCGCCCATCACGAACAGCCGCCCCGCCGGCACCTTCACCGGCGCGAAGTCGTCCATCTGCTGCTTGCTGCCCGGCACGAAGTAGATGTACGGCTCGTCCAGTGGCTTGCCGTCCACCAGGACCCGGTGCCGCGCGTCGCAGCACTGCACGGTCTGCCCGCCGACGGCGATGACCCGCTTGACGAAGTCCCGCTCGTCGACCTGGGCCAGCCCGATCAGCGAGCCCAGCCACTGCAACGCCTGCACGACCGGGTTGTCCGAGTGCTCGGCGGTGAAGTCGTTGTGCGTCCAGGCTTCCGGGCCGCGGAACACCACGACGTCGCCGGGCGACGGGTCGCGGAACCGGTAGATGACCTTGTCGACCAGCACGCGGTCGTCGGTGCAGCCGGCACAGCCGTGCAGCGTCTGCTCCATGGAGCCGGACGGGATGACATAGACCTTGGCCAGGAAGGTCTGGATCAGGACGGTCAGCACGAGGGCGATCCCGATCAGGATCGCCGTCTCCTTGAAAAAGGAGCCGGCGCGCTTACGGCCCTTGCCGCCATCCTCGGATGGTGGCAAGGGCCGTTCCGCGTCGTCGTGCTCGTCCCGGGCCTCGTCGGTGCTCACCGGGGCGATACGAGAGTTCGATCAGGAGGAAGCCTTGGCCGGGAGCGCGTCCCGCTTCTCCTTGATCTTGGCGGCCTTGCCGCGCAGGTCGCGCAGGTAGTACAGCTTGGCCCGGCGCACGTCACCGCGGGTCACGCGCTCGATCTCGGCGATGTTCGGGGAGTGCACCGGGAAGGTGCGCTCGACGCCGACGCCGAACGAGATCTTGCGAACGGTGAAGGTCTCGCGGATGCCGCCGTTCTGCCGGCGGATCACGACGCCCTGGAACACCTGGACGCGCTCGCGCGAACCCTCGATGACGCGGACGTGGACCTTCAGGGTGTCGCCCGGACGGAAGTCCGGGATGTCGGAACGCAGCGACTGAGCGTCCAGAGCGTCCAGGGTGTTCATCGGTGGTCCGTCCTCGTCCTTCGGGTGTCTGTCGTACAACCCCCGCGAAACGCACGAACGAACTCCACTGCCGGGAATCCGGGTGCTGGTCCTGCCTGGGGGTCTGGCCCAACTGGCGCACGCCAGCCGTGATGGCCGGGTGCAGCAACCTGTCCAGTGTGCCAGACGGGCCCGGCGGGCCCAAATCGGGGGTTGCGGGGTGGGGGATCAGGCCTGGTCCGGGCCGCGCAGGCGGTCCAGCAGGGCCCGGTCGTGCTTGTCGAGCTGATCGTCGGCCAGGCGGTCGAGCAGCTCGGGCCGGCGGTGGAAGGTGCGCTCCAGCGCCTGGTCACGCCGCCACCGGTCGATCAGCTTGTGGTTGCCCGAGCGCAGCACGCTCGGCACGGCGAGCTCACGCCACACCTCGGGCCGGGTGTAGCTGGGGCCCTCCAGCAGGCCGTCGGAGAACGAGTCCTGCTCGGCGGAGGCCGGATTGCCCAGCACGCCGGGCAGCAGCCGGGCCACGGCCTCGACCATGACCAGCACCGCGACCTCGCCGCCGACCAGCACGTAGTCGCCGATGGAGACCTCGTCGACCTGCATCCGGCCGGCGGAGTCGTCCACGACCCGCTGGTCGATGCCCTCGTAGCGGCCGCAGGCGAAGGCCAGCCACGGCAGCGTGGCGTACTCGCGGGCCATCTCCTGCGTGAACGGCCGACCCGCGGGCGTCGGCACGATCAGCCGGGGCAGCGTGCCGTCGGCCGTCGGCGCGCACACCGTGTCCAGCGCCTCGCCCCAGACCTGCGGCTTCATCACCATGCCGGGCCCGCCGCCGTAGGGACTGTCGTCCACGGCCTTGTGCACGTCATGGGTGTAGTCGCGCAGGTCGTGCACGTCGACGCTGATCAGCTGCTTGTCGATGGCCTTGCCGAGCAGCGCGGCCCGCAGCGGCTCGAGGTACTCCGGGAAGATGGTGAGCACGTCGATGCGCATCACGCGTCCAGCAGTCCCTCGGGCGGGTCGACGACCACGCGGCCGGCCGCGACGTCCACGGTCGGCACGATCTCCGTGACGAACGGCACCAGTGCCTCGCTGCCGTCGTCGCGGCGCACGGCCAGCAGATCGCTGGCCGCGGTGTGCAGCACCTCGGCGACCACGCCGACGCGAACACCCCGCACGTCCACCACCTCGAGCCCTTCCAGCTCGTGGTCGTAGAACTCCTCAGGGTCGTCGGACGGCGCGATGCTGGCCGCGTCGACCAGCAGCAGCAGGCCACGCATGGCCTCGGCCGCGTCCCGGCCGGCGACGCCCTCGAACGTCACCAGCAGCCGCCCGGTATGAGGCCGGACGGCTGCGATGGTGATCGTTCCGGACTTGCCGTCACGCGCGCGGGTGCCCAGCGTGGCCCCCGGCGCGAACCGCTCCTCGGGGGAGTCGGTGTGCACGTCCACGACGAGCTCGCCGCGGATGCCGTGCGGCTTGACGACCCGTCCGACCACACGAACGTCGGGACTGCTCAACGGTCGGTGTCCACCACGTCCACCCGCACGCCGCGACCGCCGATGCCGGCCATCACGGTGCGCAGGGCAGTGGCGGTCCGGCCGCCCCGGCCGATCACCTTGCCGAGGTCGTCCGGGTGGACGTGCACCTCGAGGGTGCGACCGCGACGGGTGGTCAGCAGGTTGACGCGAACATCGTCGGGGTGATCGACAATGCCCCGGACGAGGTGCTCGAGCGCGTCCGCGAGCAAACTCACGCCTCGCCGCCCTCGGACTTCTCCTCAGCGGCGGCCTCGTCCTTGGACTCGGCCTTCTTGGCGGACGCCTTCTTCTTCGGCGTGGTGGCCTCGGTCGTCGGCTCCTCGCCTGCGGCGGCCAGCGCGGCGTTGAACAGCGCCTGCTTGTCCGGCTTCGGCTCGCGGTGCTTGAGCGTGCCCTCGGCGCCCGGCAGGCCCTTGAACTTCTGCCAGTCGCCGGTGATCTCCAGGATGCGCTGCACGGGCTCGGTCGGCTGCGCGCCGACGCTCAGCCAGTACTGCGCCCGCTCGGTGTCGACCTCGATGAAGCTGGGCTCCTGCAGCGGGTGGTACTTGCCGATCGTCTCGATCGCCTTACCGCTACGACGGGCACGCGAGTCGGCGATGATGATCCGGTACTGGGGCTGGCGGATCTTGCCGAGCCGCTGCAGCTTGATCTTGACGGCCACGGGTAGTGGTACTCCTCAGGCTCTCGTTGCTCCGGGTCGAGCACGTCCGACCGCGTGGGGACACGATCTTCGCGCTCAGGTTTCAGGACGCCACGGCACAGCGAGAGGGACCGGCAATGGCGGACAGCCGTCCATTCTGCCAGACGGGGACGTCCGGACACCAATCGGCCCCTACCTCACCGCCACACGCCGAGCGACATGAGCAGGATGCCGAGCGCCGGCACGAAGTTGTTGATCTGGTGGGCGACGATGCTGGCCGGCAGCCGGCCGGTGACCAGCCGGGCCCAGCCGATCGGGATGGCGATGACCAGCAG
>DATJJB010000820.1:0-6446 GCA_035492655.1 Kutzneria sp.
GTCGACACCAGGAGCTCCCGTCCGGCGTGCAACGCGGCGCGCTCGGCCCCCCCCAGCAACCGGCTGTAGAACGAATCCTGCTGATAACGCAGCATGTCGTCGAACACCACCACCGACACCGCACCGCTGTTCCCACGTACCAGATGCGGCGACCGCTGCCGCACGTAGCCGAGGTCGGCCACTGCCCGCACGACCCGGGCCGCGGTGTCCTCGTTCACCGGCGCCGACCCATTGAGCACCCGCGAGGCCGTCGCCACTGAAACACCAGCCCACCGAGCCACGTCAGCCAGCGTCGGCGCACGGTCGGGTGCGACCATCACAGCACTCCTCACCAGAGCACGCGCCGCACGGCCTACGCGCTCACACCGCCGGTCGAATCGAGCCTCCGACCGACAGCTTCGCGCTTAGTTGATCTTGACGATGGTCCAGAGTTGTGCCGTCGCGCCGGATGTCGACTCCTGGTCCAGGTATGCCCCGTCAGCCCTCGACGCACCGATCACGCCCAGCACCAATCCGCTGGCACGGTTGACGATCCGGTACCGGCCGCCGCCGGTGTCGGTCAGCGACCACTGCTGGCTGGTGGCGCCGGAAGCAGGCTTCTCGACGACGGGGCTGCCGCTGCTGGTGGCGCCGGCCGAGTCCAGGAGGTTTGCCGTGGCGGCGTTGGTGATGGCGTAGTAGGAACCGGACCGGGTGAACGTCCAGTACTGGTCGGGGTGGTTCACGTTGCGGTACTGGTCGGCCTGGGTTCCGTCGCCGCCGCCGATGATCTCGGCGTACTTGCCGCTGTTGACGTTGGTCAGGGCGAACTGGCCGGCGGTGAAGTCGGGGGCCGCGGTCTGCACCAGGTTCCAGCGCTGACCGGCCGACGACGTCAGGCAGGCCTGGGTGACCTGCTGACCGGTCGTGGTGCTGGTGATGGTCAGCGCGAGGTCGCTGCGCCGGTTGGTGATGGTGTAGCCACCGGCGGGAGCAGGCTGGACCGACCAGTCCTGCTCGGCGCCGCCGGTCGCCGTCCACTCGATCGCGCCGGCGCCGGCGGCGAGCGAGCCGCCGGGGATGGCGAGGTACTTGCCGCTGAGCGTGTTGAGGATGCGGTAGTACCCGTTGGCCTGGAGCAGGAATCGCCAGTTGTGGTCCGGAGTTCCGTTGTCGGGCGCCTGCACGACCGGGGAACCCGAGTTCGAGTTGGGTATCCCGAGGACCTGCGAGCTCAGCACGTTCTGGATCTGGTAGCCGGCGCCGGTGGAGATGCCGCCGCCGTAGTCGTCCATGCCGTAGGTCACCTTGTTGGTGCCGTCGGTGGTCAGCACGCCGCCGCTGGTGACCAGGAGGCTCTTGCCGTCGGCCAGGGGCAGCACACCGCGGCTGTAGCCGGCCGCGGCATTGGAGAACATCCGCACCCAGGTCGCGCCGTAGTCCGTGCTCTGGTACAGCTGCTGGTCGCTGTAGGCGGAAACGACGATCGTGCCGTCCGGTCCGCCGGTCGGCAGCCAGGTGTTGTACGGGTTGGCCTGCGGGCGGATGTTGTCGGTCGTCACCAGCTGCACCGGGTTGACCGAGCCGAAGTCCTCCGGGTTGGCCGCGATCTTGTAGTAGATCGGGCAGCCGCCGCCCGGCGCGTTGCAGTACTCGTAGGTGAGCAGGTAGTCGCCGTTGCCGAGGCGGTGGACGATCGCCATGCCGGGGCGGGCGTTGTAGTCGGCATAGGCGACATCGTCCACTTCGGACGACCACGTCACGCCGTCCGTGGTGGTGAAGTGCCCGAGCTTCTGGCCGTGCGCGGGATCGCGCTGATCCGAGATCCAGGCGATCAGCTTGTTGTTCGCCACCAGGAAATACGGCTCCCACACCGGGGTGTAGCCGTTCGAGGCGATGGCCGGGCCGCCGGTCGCGATCGAGCTGACGAACGACCAGGTCGAACCGTGGTCGGTGCTGGCGTACATGTCGATCTTGGTCTTGCCGTTGTCCGCGGGGATCGAGTCGCCCGCGGCGATGATCGTCCCGGCCGGCATCGACCCGACGGCCTGGGGAAGTTCGTACAGCACCGGTTCGAGCTGCATGTTGTGCCAGGAGTTGACCTGGTCGTGGACGGTGGACAGCTGCGTCCAGGTGTGGCCCGAGTCGGTGCTTCGGAACACCGGCATGCCGTTGTTCGAGTACTGCTCGAACGAGGCCAGCAGGGTGCCGTTGGCGTCGGCGCTGTGTTCGAGCCGGATCGCGTGCGCGTAGAGCGACCCGTAGGACGGCGCCCCGCTCGGCGGAGTCCACATCACCCCGCCGCTGTAGGTGAACGCGTTCGCCGGCGCGGCCATCGCCGTGAGCGACGTCAGGGCGACGGCGGCCGCCATGACACAAGACCCGCGGATGCGTCGTCTCCTGGGCATGATCTCGTGACTCCCTCGCCGGTGAGAGAACAACGGTGCGACACGCGTGAGCGGAAGCAGGGACTGTGCCGGCTGGACGAAGATTGATGCGCTTCAATCAAGCCGGTCGTGCGAGGCTGGCACGCTCCCTACCGGCCCGTCAAGAGCTCACCGCCGACGGGCACCTCCACACGGCGCAGTCCCGCCGCCCAGCGCCGTGTTCGTAGTCGCAGGTCGACGCCTAACGGCCGATTGGAGCGCTTTAAGGAAGGCGGGTATCCTCCCGACCGGCAGCCAGTGACAGGTCGAGATCAGGGAGTGCCGTGGTGCGTCCACGAACGGGGGGCCGCGCCAACCCGAGCATGCAGGACGTGGCCGACGTCGCGGGCGTCTCGCTCGGCACCGTGTCCAACGTGCTCAACCATCCGGCCAAGGTCGGCCAGGAGACGACGCAGCGCGTGCGAGAGGCCATCGAGCGGCTGGGATTCGTGCGCAACGACGCGGCCCGGTCGTTGGCTTCCGGCTCCAACAGCAGCGTCGGCATGGTGCTGGCCGACATCGAGAACTCGCTGTTCATCGACATGGCCCACGGCGCGCAACAGGCCGCCCGCGCGGCCGGCCTGAACCTGCTCCTGGCCAACGCGTCGTGCGACATGACCATGCAGGACGACTACCTGGATCTGTTCGACGAGTCGCGTGTCACCGGCATGCTGCTGGCGCCGATGGAGGATTCCACCGCCGCGATTGGCCGGGTTCGCTCGCACGGGCGTCAGATCGTGTTGCTCAACTACGCCCCGAAGCCGGGCTCCTGCTGCTGCGTCCTGGTCAACAACGAGCACGTGGGCTACCTGGCCGCGCGCCACCTGATCGACACGGGGCGCACCAGGCTGGCCTACGTCGCCGCACGCGAGGACTACCAGCCCGTACGCGACCGGCGGCGGGGGGTGCGCGCGGCCGTGCGGGAAGCCGGTCCGGGTGTCACGCTGGAGGAAATCGACAGCGACGGCCTGACCACCGCCCACGGTCACGCGACCGGCCGGAAACTCGCCGCGCGCGAACCGGCCGACCTGCCGGACGGTCTCGTCGTCGTCACCGACGAACTGGCCAACGGCATCATCCACGAGCTGCACATCGAGGCCGGCATCCGGGTTCCCGACCAGGTCGCCGTGGTCGGCTGCGAGAACAACCGGGCGGCCGGGTCCGCGGCGGTGCTGCTGACCGCGGTGGACATGCCGGGCCGACTGATGGGCCAGGAGGCGATGCGCCTGCTGCTGGACGAGGTCGCGGCGGGAAAGCAGCACCGGCACGTCACGGTGATGCTCGAACCCGACCTGGTCGTCCGCGCCAGCGCACCGCACTGACCAGCCGACTTCGTCTTGACACCGACCGGCGGCGGGTCATACCGTCCCCAGCACTGTTTGAAGCGCTTCAATCTGGTGCCGTGAGCCATACTTACGTTCCGACCCCCACAGATTGGGGACATACCGTGCGCCCGCCCCGTACTCCCCGTTCACTCGCCCTCCTGACAACGGTGACCACAGCGAGTCTGCTGTTGGCCGGTTGCGGCGGCACGGGCGCCTCCGGTGGCGGCGACCCCGCGCAGTTCAGCCTGCTCATCAACGACGACAACCACATCGTGCAGCAGGAGCTCACGGCGTTGGGCAACGGCACGTGCGCCACGCAGAACAAGGCTCTGCCGCTGAAGGTCCAGACCGCGCCGATCAGCGACGTCGACCAGAAGGTGCAGCTGCTCGCCGGGCAGAACGCGCTGCCGGTGCAGTTCGCCGCCGGCAACGCGCCGGCGCTGACCAAGACCCTGGACAAGGCGGGCCAGGTGCTCGATCTGGAGCCGACGCTGAAGAAGCTGGGCGTGTGGGACGACATCCAGCCGGCCGCGGTCAAGACCGTGCGGAACCTGTACGGCAAGTTCTCCGTGATGCCCTACCAGTTCAACATCGAGGGCATCTGGTACAACAAGAAGATCCTCGCCGAGCACGGGATCGCCGTCCCCGCCGGCTACGACGACCTGGTCGCGGCGGCGGCCAGGCTGAACGCCGCCGGGATCATCCCCTTCTCCGCCGCCGGCAAGGTCGGCTGGCCGATCACGCGGCTGGTCAGCGGCTACCTCTACCGTGAGCTCGGCCCTGACGCCCTGCAAGCCGTCGCCGACGGCAGGGCAAAGCTGACTGATCCTCAGTACGTCAAGGCCGCGCAGGCGATCGCCGACCTGGGCAAGGCCGGCTACTTCGGACCGGGCGTGGGCTCGATCGACTACGACACCGCGGTGCAGCAGTTCCTGACCGGCAAGGCCGCGATGTTCTACATGGGCAGCTGGGAGCTCGCGGACTTCAACGACGGAACCAAGGACCAGGTCGGCGCGGCGAACATCGGCTTCATGCCGTTCCCCGTCGTCGCCGGCGGCAAGGGCACCGCCGACCAGCTCCCGGCCAACGTGGGGCTGCCGGTCGCCGTCTCCGCGAAGTCGAACGACGCCAAGGTCGAGGACTGGCTGTCCTGCATCACCAAGAACTACGGGTCCGCCGCGCTCAAGGACCAGGGCAGCATCTCCGGCTTCACCCCGACCAGCGGGTCCGGCACGCTGCCGCCGCTGACCCAGCTCGTGCAGGACACCATCGGCCGAACCACGACCAGCACACTCTGGTTCGAGGCCCTGTTCACCACCAAGGCGACGCAGACCAGCCAGAGCAACGCCGCGCCGCTGGTCACCGGATCGGTCTCCGCGCAGGACTTCATGCAGAAGATCCAGCACGACCTGGACAACAACGGCTGACGCCTCGTCGAGAAGAGCCGCCATGCGTTCCGTGCTCGGCGACCGCCGCGCCATCGCCGTCCTGCTCGGCCCGGCGCTGCTGGTCTACACCGTGGTGATGCTGCTGCCGATGGGCTGGTCCCTCGGCTACACGTTCACCAAGGGCAACCTGATCGAAGGCTTCAGCTTCAACGGGTTCGGCAACTTCCGGACGCTGTGGCACGATCCGCAGGCGCTCGCCGCACTGTGGTTCACCGTCAAGTACGGGCTCGTCGTCACCGTCGGGCAGGTGCTGCTCGGGTACCTGCTCGCGCTGCTCTACGTCTTCGTCCTGCGTCGTTCCTCAGCACTCGTCCGCACCCTGGTGTTCTTCCCGGTGATCCTCCCGACGGTGGCCGTGGCCCTGATGTTCCAGAAGCTGTTCGCCGTGGCCCCGCAGAACGGCCTGGCCAACATCGTGACCGACGCACTCGGCCTCCACCACGGCGACTGGTTCGCCAGCGGCGCCGGCGCCTTCGTCGTCCTGGTCGTGATGGACCTGTGGCGCTCGATGGGCTTCTACGGCGTGCTGCTCTACGCCGGCCTGCTCGACATTCCCGAGGAGACGCTCGAGTCCGCACGGCTCGACGGCGCCACCGGCTGGCGGCTGGTCCGGCACATCGTCGGACCGCTGTCCTGGCCGGTGGTCCTGTCCGCCGTCGTGTTCAGCATCAACGGCACTCTCAAGGTGTTCGACTCGGTGCTGGCCCTGACAAACGGCGGCCCCGGCAGCGACACCACACCGCTGACGCTCTCCATGTTCCGCACCGCCTTCACCTACGGCGACTACGGCTACGGCAGCACCATCGCCTCCCTGCTCACCGTCGTCTGCCTCGGCGTCACCCTGATCCTCGTCCGTTTCGCGCGCCTCGACCTGACCAAGGGCTGAACTCGATGATCGACTCCATCGCGGCCCCGGCGCACACGAAGCCCCGGCCGGCCACCGCCCGCCGACGCCGGCCGTGGCGCGGCCTGACCCGCACTCTCGTGATCGCCGTGCTGGTGGTCGTCGAGGTCGTGCCGCTGCTGTGGCTGGTGCTGAGCTCCTTCAAGAGCCAGGCCGAGTTCGTCAACGGCCCGGCCTGGTCCCTGCCGAGCAGTTGGGGCTTCGGCAACTACGTCGACGCGTGGACCACCGGCCGCGTCGGCCTGTACATCCGCAACAGCCTGCTGGCCACGGCCCCCTCGCTCGTGCTGATCGTGCTGCTCGGCGTGGCCGCGGGCTTCGCGCTGGAGGTCATGGTCTGGCGCGGACGCCACCAGGTCCTGCT
>DATJJB010000821.1:0-12312 GCA_035492655.1 Kutzneria sp.
GTGCACGGCGACCCCATCGCCGACCCGCGCTTACTGGTCGGAGCCGTCGACCTCGCCGCGTTGGAGAACGGCGGCGAGATCCTCGACGCCAGCAACGTCTTCTACTCCAAGCCCACCAACCTGATTTCCCCCGGCTTCGCCGCCGTCATGGGCGACGGCTGGGAGACCGCCCGCCGCCGCGACGACGGCAACGACTGGGTCCTGCTGCGCCTCGCCGCCGAGGGCGTCATCCGTATCGCCGAGCTCGACACCAGCCACTTCAAGGGCAATGCCCCCGGCTGGGCTTCGTTGAGCGGCTGCGCCGACCGCGTCGACGACCCGTCGGCCTGGTTCGAGCTGATGCCCAAAACCCGGTTGCAGCCTGACACCCGCCACCGCTTCGTGCTGAACGTCGACCGACCCGTGCAGCACGTGCGCCTCGACGTCTTCCCGGACGGCGGGATGGCCCGGCTCCGCCTCACCGGCGACCCCACCGACAAGGGCCGGGCCTACCTGCTGCGCCGCTGGTTCAACGCCCTGCCGGCGGATCACGCCATGGCGGTGTTCGACAACAAGACCATCGTCGACGCCCGCCCGCTCGACGCCGACCAGCCCTTGCCGCACGCGCTCAGTCGGCTTGCTCGTTGATCACGCCGAACGGCACGTGCACGCCGGGCACGTGCAATCCGGCCAGGTTGTGTGGCTGATCGTCGAAGAAGATGTGCGGCCGCAGCACGTCGAGCACGCCGGCTTTGCCCACGCCGCCGAGGAAGAAGGCGTCGTTGACCATGACGCCCCACCGCTTGAGGCTCGTCACGGCCCGCTCGTGCGCCGGTGCGCCGCGGGCCGTGACGATGGCGATCCGAAGCCGGCCCCGATAGGCCGGATTGGCGGCGCGGTGCTGCTCCTCGCGTCGCTGAATCCGGTGCAGGCCGGCCAGGAAGTCCCGCAACGGCCCCGGTTCGTGCGGCGTGACCATGTTGGCGACCTCGTGGCCCTGGAACGCCGGCAGGCCCTCCCGCTGCCACACCTGATCCGAGGCGTCGTCGGCCAGGATGCCGTCGAAGTCGAAGGCCACCCGGAGCTCCCGGTCCGCCGGGTCGTCGGTGAACGCCGAGTCGAGCACCCGCCCGGCCGGCAGCTTGGCCGCGACCGCCGCGCGGACGTCGGATTCGTTGGCCGACAGGAAAAGTGACATGTTCAGCGCCGGCATGAACCGGTAGGGCGCGCGACCCTGGTTGAACACGGCCCGGGTGATGCCCAGCCCGTGGTGCTCGACCGACCGCAGCACCCGCAGCCCCGTGTCGGGATCGTTCTGCGACAGCACGATCACCTCGACCACCGGATCGTCCGGGCTGATGTCGTTGAGCGACAACAACCTTCGGACGAACGGGAAGGCCACCCCCGGCCGCAGCGGCGTGGCGAGGTGCTCCTCCTGGTAGCGCCGATACGCCTCCTCGCCGTCCTGCCGGAACACCGCGTCCGACTCGGCCAGGTCGAACAGGGCGCTCGACGCGATGCCGACCACGAGTCGTTTCTCCAGGTCGTAGCCCATGCCCGGGTCTTCGTTCCGGCCGGCCGGACGGTTACTTGCCGGCGTTGAGCTGGTCGATCAGCGCCGGGGCCAGCGCGCCGTCCAGCGACTCTCGGATGATGTCGGCGTGGCCGGCGTGCCGGGCGGTCTCCTCGATCAGGTGCAGCAGCACCCAGCGGGCGTTGAACGCGGCGGCCTGCTCGTTGCGGCACGGCACGTCCAGCGACTCCAGACCGTTGACGATCTTCTCCGTGCCGCGGGCGGTCTCGCGGTAGGCGGCGATCGACGCGGCGATGGAGTCCTCGGCGTCCAGCACGAACTCCTTGGACCAGTCCGCCGGCGGCCACTCGCCCGGCAGCTCCTGGCCGGCCAGCGCGGCCAGCACCCAGCGGCGCTCGGTGCGGTTGGCGTGCCGGAGCAGGGCCAGCGGCGACAGGGCGCTGGCCGTGGACGTCTTGCCGGCGTCCGCGTCGGTCAGACCCTGCACGGCGGCCATCAGCGCATCGCGCTGGTTGGCCAGGAAGGTCAAGAGGGCGGCACGCTCGTCGGTGCCGGTCGGGGGCGTCATCAGTGTTGCCATGCGGACCATCCTCATCCAGGAGACTGACAACTACTGGCAGGTTTTCGCGGTTCGGCCCTTCCACGCGCCGCCCTTGCCCAGCCAGTGCCGGCGGGCCGAGTCGACCGTCATGGCCGTGTACAGCACCGCCACCGCGGGCAGCGTCGGCGCCAGCCACAGCGGCAGCCGGTACATCCGCACCATCGGCAGATAAGTTCCCGCCATCACCAGCCACGCCAGCAACCCCAGGAGCCGTACGTCGAGCGGCCCCACGATCACGGCCAGCACCGGCGTCACGAAGATCAGCAGCAGCCCCAGCACGCAGCCCACCAGCAGCAATGGCGAAGTCCGCAACTGGGTGTAGGCCGAGCGGGCCACCATCTGCCACAGATCGGCCAGCTTCGGATACGGCCGCCGGCTGGTCACCGAGGTGGACAGCCCCAACCACGTCCGGTGGCCGCCGCGCTTGAGCAGCTGCCCGAACGCCACGTCGTCGATCAGCGCGTCCTTGATCGCCGCCAGACCGCCGGCCCGCTCCAGCGCCTCCTGCCGCACCAGCATGCAGCCGCCCGCCGCCGCGCCGATCCGTGACCGCGGGTCGTTCACCTTGCCGAACGGATACAGCAGGCTGAAGAAGTACACGAACGCCGGCACGATCAGCCGTTCCCACCAGGTCTCCGTGCGTAGCAACGCCATCTGCGACACCAGCGCCCGGTCGTCGGCCAGCGCCGCCGTCACCAGCTTCCGCACGCCATCGGCCGGATGCGCGATGTCCGCGTCGGTGAACAGCAGGTACTCACCGTCGCTGGCGTTGCGGACCCCGGTCTGCATCGCCGCCACCTTGCCGGCCCAGCCCGGCGGCGGCCCTTCGCTGCGAACGATGTCCAGCCGCCCCGTCCCCACCGCCAGCGCCGCCTGCGCCGTGCCGTCCGTGCTCGCGTCGTCCACCAGAATCACCCGGAACGGCCCCGGGTAGTCCTGCCCGAGCAGCGTCGGCAACGTCAGCCCGAGGATGTCGGCCTCGTCCCTGGCCGGCACCACGGCCACCACCGCCGGCCAGGTCGTCGGTGGTCCTCCTGCCGGCAGCCGTTCGGACGTCCGCCAGAAGCCCCCGTGCGCCAGCAGCAGGTACAGCCATGCCAGCGCCGCCACCCCGGTCACGATCAGCACGCCGGCGAGTATTGCCGATCATGGGCGGTTCGCCCGTGAGGACAGACCGTGACACGGGGTGGAGACTGGGCCCGTGATGATCCGGAAGAGCACCCTCGGCCAGAGATCCACCGTCGCGCGGCTGATCGCCGCGCTGGAGCGGCGGGAGCTGACGATCTTCGCGCACATCGACCACGCCGCCAACGCCCGGCAGGCCGAGCTGTCGCTGCCGCCGATCGACGTGGTGATCTTCGGCAACCCCAAGGCCGGCACCGGCCTGATGGCGGCTGATCCGCGGGTCGGGCTCGACCTGCCGCTACGCATGCTGGTCTGGGAGGACGCCCCGCAGCTGGCCTTCGTCGGCCACCACGACCCGCGCGAACTGGCCGGCAGGTACGAGCTGGCCGAGCAGAAGGACACCTTGGACCGGATGGCCGAGCTGCTGGACTCGGTGTCGGCGGAGGCCGCGGGGGAGTGATCGCCGGCGTGGCAGAGTGCCGCCCGTGCGCAAGAAGTACACCGCGATGGCCCCGCGCCAGCCACATTCGAATGTCACATGCGCGTCATACTTGTCTCCCTGCGGCACCTCCGGACCGCATGTGACACGGAAGGTATGTCGGCGCTGGTCAAGGTGCGACCTGAGGGCGATCCCTACCGCGACCCGTTTGTCCACGGTCGCGTCATGGATACGTCACGGTAAGCGTCACGACCGCTGCTAGCTTGTCCGTCGACGCCGAGCGGCAGGGGGCTGCGGTGCGCGGCAAAGGTAGACATGGGGGACGGGATCATCGTGGCGGCACAGAAGCATGCCCAGTTGGACGGCGTCTTACGGATGATCGCCGACAAATCATGCTCGGTCCTCTCGCTTGATATCTTCGACACCATTCTGTGGCGGAGGGTGCCACGCCCGACCGATCTGTTCACGGTGCTCGGCGCGCATCTTCGGACCTCAGGCCGTGCGCCGGCATGGGTCAGTGACGCCGCGTTCCGCCGTATGCGCATCGGCGCCGAGGAGAAGGCGCGCAGCCGTCGAGGCTCGCTGGGCTCAGAGGTCTCCCTTTACGACATCTGGCAGGCGATGCCGGACGACGTCTTCGACAGCGCGAATCTGGCTGAACTCGTCGCCGCCGAGTTGCATATCGAACGCAGTTTCACCGTTGTCGACCTCGATATCGCGGCGGTGATCTCGGCGGCGAAGCAGCACGGCATTCCGGTCGTCCTCGTCTCCGACACCTATTTCACCGAGGATCAGCTGGCCCACCTGCTCGACAGACCGGAGATCGGCCCGCTCGAGGACGTGCACATCTTTCGTTCCCATCAGCACGGCACCGACAAGGGTTCCGGCCTGTGGGAGATCGTGCTGAGCAATATCGGTCGGACACCGTCCCAGGTCCTGCACATCGGGGACAACGCGGTCGCCGACCACGCGGTGCCGGCCGGGCTCGGTGTGCGCACCGTGCACTACGAGCGGATCGACGCGGACTTCGAGCACATCATCAGGCGTGAAGGCGAGACGCTGGACTCCGCCGGCCCTTTCGGCGAGCTGGTCGACCCGGTTCACGGCGACTTCGGCATCACCACCTTGCGGGCGCGAACCCTGCAGGCGCACGCACCCTCGGTCACCGCGGCGGTGCTCACCGCCTGGCGCTACGGCGCCTCCGTTCTCGGACCGGTGCTCACCGGGTTCGCCGAGTGGGTGGCGCTCAAGGCGCACGAGGCTGGCACGCCGGTGGTGTGGTGCCCGATGCGGGAAGGCGAGTTGCTCTCCGCCCTGGTCAACAACGCCGCGCGGGAACGGGGCTGGCCGGTCGAGGCGAA
This sequence comes from Kutzneria sp., assembly GCA_035492655.1. Lineage (GTDB taxonomy): Bacteria > Actinomycetota > Actinomycetes > Mycobacteriales > Pseudonocardiaceae > Kutzneria. The sequence goes on from DATJJB010000821.1 coordinate 5,040, forward strand.
GCCGCTGTGGCTGTCCAGGCACGTCACCTCCGTTGCCGCGCTGGACGCACTCGACCCGGACGCGGTGCGGGAGTTCATCCGCCAGCGCTACCAGCTCACGGTGCGCCAGCTGTTGACGATGCTGCACCTGCACCCCGGCGACGTGCCCAGTCTGGTGGAGTCCCTGGACACCGTGCTGGACACCGAGCAGATCGTCGATCAGGTGACCATTGCCCTCACCGAGACCCCGCACCTGCGCAACCGACTCGCGGTGACGGTCACCGCGGCTCGGGAGCGGCTGCTGCGGTCCCTGGAGGAGCGGGGTGCACTGGGCGGCAAGGAGTTGACCCTGGTCGACCTCGGCTGGGGCGGCACCATTCAGTACCAGCTGGCGAAGATACTGCGGATCGCCGAGATCGACCTGGCCCCGGCCGGGCTGTACCTGGCGACCGACGAGCGCTCCACCCGAGTGCTGCTGTCGGGCCTGCGGATCGAGGGTTATCTGGGGCAGGCGGGGCATCCACGGGACGTGGTCGGTGCGGTGTGCCGCAGCCCCGAGGTGGTGGAGCAGTGCGTGAACGCGCTATGCGGCTCACTGATCGGCTTCACCGAGACCGGCGAGCCGGTGCTCGGTCCCGCGGCGGGCAGCTCCTCGCAGAACGCTGAGCGCAAGGCCACGCAGGACGGCATCCTCGCGTTCCAGGCCAACTGGAACCGGTACGTGCGTGCCGCCGGTGGCGACTGGCCCGCACTCACCGAGCTGGCCGCGCCGCGGCTGGCCAACGTGCTGACCGCCGCGCTGAAGGCCCCCACCGCGCAGGAGGCCGCTGTGCTGGGGAACTGGGCTCATGAGGACAACTTCGGGTCCGCTGTGGTCACCAGGGTCGTGCCGGAGGACCTGGTGTCGGCGATTCCGTACCTGTCCCCGAACGACCTCGACGACCTGCAGATGCGTGATTCGTTCTGGCCCGCGCTGCTCGCCGCGTCCGATCCGCAGCTGGGCGCGGCGGTGCGCGCGGTGGCCACCGGCGCGATCGAGCCGAGCGTGTTCGACCCGGCCGGCGAGCCGTTCGAGACCCGCCTGCGGTACCGCGTCAAACACGGCCAGTGGCACGACGGCCCACGCCGCCGGGTGCGGATCAACCACAACGGGCTGTCCTTCGCGCGACTGAACTTCGCCGGCCGGGACGTCACCGACGTGTCGGTGGCCATTCCGGGACGGCCGGCGATCGTGCGGGTGGACTGGATCGAAGCCCGGGTCATCGCGGGCGGTGGCGCAGTGCCGCAGGTGCTGCTGTGGAACAAGCCCGAGGACTTCGCCGGGCTGACGTTCGCCGAGTGCACCTGGCTCGGCGGCAACCTCGTGGAGTTCGAGCAGCCGCACTCCGCGATGTGGCTGCCGCTCGCGGTGCGCAGCGGGGCGCCGGTGTCCTCGGCGCAGATCACGATCGCCTTCGCCATGCTGCCGCAGTCGATGTCCAAGCTGGGGCCCCGCATGCCGGCCGCGGCGGTGCTGTCCCGCATGTCGGGCCGGATCGTGGAGGAGTACCGCGCCCACGGCCGGGCCGGCGTCCTGGCCGGGGCGGCCAGGGTCGTCGCGCGCAAGCTGGCCGGCAACCGATGACCTCGTCACCGGACGGCGCCGGTCTCGCCGGCTCTCGAACCGATCCGCACGCCCAGGCCAGGCAGGCCCGCAGGCAGCCGCTCCTGCTGCACTCGATGTCGGTGTTCCGGGAGATCTTCGAGCTGGTCTTCGCGCACCGGTCGATCTCGACCGTGGTGGAGATCGGGGTGGAGTCGGGGCAGGTGAGCGGGATCTACGCCGAGCTGGGCGCATCGGCGGTCTACGGCGTCGACCCGCGACCGGGTGACCGGCTGCGCGCCACGTTCGCGGCCGACGACGCCTTGCACCTGGTGGAGAAGGCTTCACCCGGCGTTCTCGCCGAGCTGCCGGTGGCGGACCTGTACGTGCTGGACGGGGACCACAACTACGCGGTCGTGCGCGAGGAGCTGAGCTGGATCTTGCGTAACGCGCCGGACGCGGTGGTGCTGATGCACGACGTGCTGTGGCCGTGCTCCCGACGGGACCTCTACTACGAGCCGTCCCCGCTGTCCGCCGAGGACAAGCTGCCCGCCAGCAACGACGGGCCCACGGTCTGGCATGACGAGCTGACGCCGGCGGGTTTCGTCGGTGCCGGCGCGTTCACCTCGGCGATCCAGGCAGGTGGGGAACGCAATGGCGTGATGACCGCAGTGGAGGACGCCCTCGCCGGCACCGACTGGTCGTTCACGCTGATTCCCGCCGTCTTCGGCCTGGGCGTGTCGTTGCGGTCGGGTTCGCCTGGCGCCGGTGAGCTGGTGACCGCCCTGCGGCCGTACAGCGGGTCGGCCTTGCTCGCGGCGATGGAGAACAACCGCATCGCGCTGTACACCCGGGTGCTGGAGCAACAGTTCGAGGCTGCCGCACGGATCGAGGACAGCGCCGCCCTGGTCGAGACGATCGCCGCCCAGCGTAAGGAGATCGAACTGCTCACCGCGCGACTGCGCCGCCGCTCGGTCAACCAGCGTCTGTCACCCCTGCTCGCTCGCCTGCGTCGCTGACGTCGTGCGTCGGGCGACCTCGGATGCCCCTTGGGGCAGCATGTCTTTTTCGCCCTGTACACCCGCCGAACGGCCGGTGTCCGATTAGTCGCTTCCCTTCTAGGGTGACCCCCTAACGGGTGACCTTGAGGAGGGAACATGACACGGCGCTTACGCGCGCTCGTGGCCGGTGTCGCGCTGGTGGCCCCGCTGCTCACCGTGACCGGCGCGACGGCCTCGGCGGCACCGGACACGTCGTACAAGATCCCGTCGATGCTGCGGCAGCAGGCGCAACAGGTCTCCCAGCTGGGCGCGGCCAAGGCCAGACAGCTCTCGGCCAACGCGCTGACGGCCGACCAGCACGGCATCGGCGTCCAGGTGTTCGCCGACGGCCCGGTCACCACCGAGCAGGAGAGCCAGCTGCGCTCACTGGGCGTGACGGTGCAGACCAACGCGGCCAAGCTGGCCGCGGTGCCCGGCGTCGACGACCTGCCGGTGACCGGCCTGGTCAGCACGCTCGTGCCGGCCGACAAGCTGGACGCCGTCGCGGCCCTGCCGTGGGTGGCGACGCTGCGGCCGAGCATCCGCCCGGCGACCGACGTCGGCCCGAACGAGGCCGAGGGCGTCAAGCTGCACAAGGCCGACATCGCCCAGCAGCACGGCCTGACCGGCAGGGGCCAGACCGTCGGCGTCATGTCCGGCGACGCCGACCACGTGGCCGAGGCCATCGCCCGCGGCGAGCTGCCGGCCGACACGAAGATCATCAGCTCCGCCGCGTACGACAACGACGAGGGCACGGCGATGATGGAGATCGTCCACGACATCGCCCCCGACGCGAAGCTGATGTACGCCACCAGCGGCGAGACGCTGGCCGACTACGTCAAGGGCTTCCACGACCTCGCGGCCAACGGCGCCACCATCATCACCGAGGACCTGGCCTTCGACGACGAGCCCGCCTTCCAGCAGGGCCTCGGCGCGACCACCGCGGAGAACCTGGCCAAGCACGGCATCTGGGTCTCCTCCTCGGCCGGCAACCTCGGCACCCGGCACGCCCCGCGCGTCCCGGCCAAGGGCACCGGCCGCACGGCCGACGACCAGACCGGTCCCCAGACCAACTGCCCCACGCCCGTCCACAACACCGTGAACCTGCGTGGCACGGACAACTCGTACAACCTCAACCTGCTGCCCGGGGCCTCGGTCATGCCGACCCTGCAGTGGAGCGAGCCGCGGGCCATCTACCCGACCGCCGGCCAGGGTGGTTTCACCGACCTGAACCTGTACCTGGTCGACGCCGCCGGCAACTGCCTGGCCTACAGCAATGCCAAGCAGGCCAACGGTGTCGGCGACACCATCGAGCAGTTCACGTACACCAACGAGACCGGCGTCGCCCAGCAGGCCCGCCTCGTCGTCGACGTCGCCGGCACCTCGTCCGCTCGCGCCGTGCCGACCCTCGACCTCCGCTGGCGGGCCCTGTCCGCCGGTGTCCAGACCCTCGACCCGGTCGACCGCGCCGGCTCGCTGAACCCCGACTCCAACTACCTGGGCTACGCCACCAGCGCCGGAGCCACCGACGCCACCACGGCCACCGACCCCAAGACCAGCCCACTCGAGGCGTACAGCGCCGCCGGTCCGGTGCAGATCATCACCACCACTCGCTGCCCCGGCAAGGGAATCGGCCCGTGCCAGGGTGTCCCCGGTGGACACTCCCGCACCTTCGGCGCCCCGACCTACACCGCCACCGACGGCGTCCAGGTCAGCGGCGTCGGCCCGTTCGGCGCCGGCACCTGCCCCTCGGTCAAGCCCGGTGACTGCCGCTTCTACGGCACCTCCGCCGCCACCCCGAGCTCCGCAGGCGTCGCCGCCCTCACCCGCCAGGAATTCGGCGGCCGCTGGATCTCACCCGAGCTGCTCACGTTCATCCTCAAGGCCCGCGCCGTCCACCGCGACGGCGACTTCTGGGGCGCCGGCGTGCTCAGCGCGATCTAACCGATGACCGCTGAGGGGTGTTCGGGGGCGACCCGAACACCCCTCAGTCATCTCAGGAGTAGAACGCTTCCACGGCCTCCTGGACTCGCAACGCGTCGGCGAAGTCGGCCAGGTTGGGCGGGCGCTGGCCGCGGATGGCCTGGGCGAACAGGGAAAGGCGGGTGGACTCGGCGCCGGTGCCGTCGCCGGCGAGCTCGACGGGCGTCCACGGACCGCCGTCCGAAGTGGACAGCTGCGCCCAGTTGGTCAGCCGGTACGACCGAGAAGTGCCCCACAGCGTCCACTCGTAGTGTTCGGGAGTGGCGGCATTCGCGTACCCCGTCACCTGCACCGGCACGTCCCCGGCGCGCAATAGACCCCGCGCGGCGACCTCGCTGCCCTCGCCGAGATAGTCCACTGTGGCCTGTTCCGTGCGCACCGGCCCGACCAACCGGTCGGTCAGGTAGGCGAAGTGGGAGAAGACCTCACGGATGAACCCGCCCTCGGCCCGCTCGCCGACCCAGGCCGCCGGGGCCTGGAACGGCCGAGGCCACTGCGGAAACGTCATCCGCACGTCCACGCCGAGCAGCCGGCCGGCGTCGGGGATGGCCTTCTCCAGGTACACGGTCGCGTTCGTGTCCGACAGCGGGAAGTTCACCGCGGTCACCCCGCCCGCCGCCACCATCTCCCGCCCCTCGGCCAGGTCCACGGCCAGCGGCTTCTCACAGAACACCGCGATGCCCTGCCCCAACGCCAAGAGCGCGTACGGGGCGTGCAGCGACGGGGGAGTGGCGATGTAGATCGCGTCCACGTGGCCGGGGAACTCGGTCGGCGCGAGGAACGGGATCTCCGGATGCTCGGCCTGGAGCGTCTCGACCACCGACGGGTTGGCGTCGGCCGCGAACGTGACCTCGAAGTCGGGGTGCCGCAGGGCCTGCTCGAACGTGCGGCGGCCCATCACGCCGAGCCCGATGACGCCCAGCCGGATCGGTGTCTCTGTCACGGGTACATCCTGCTATTTCGCATCCGCGTAGCACTCGACGGCCGCGATATCGAGCGGGAACCGAGCCGGGGTGTCGCCGAAGACGACCCGTCCGGCCGTGGCCGCGGCCTGCTCGAGCACGGCGGTGACCTCGTCGGCGTCCTCGGCCCGGCAGTGCACGATCACCTCGTCGTGCTGGAAGAACACCAGCTCCGGCCGCGACCCCTCGACCCCGATGCCGGTCAACGCGGTCCGCAACGTGGCCAGCAGGGCCAACGCCCAGTCGGCGGCGCTGGCCTGTACGACGAAGTTGCGCGTGAACCGCCCCCGGGCCCGGTTGCGGGCGGCGGAGTCGGAGACCTCCTCCACCGGCTCGGGATCCAGCGCCCCGCCGGTCCAGCCGGACGTCGCCGGGGGACAGGTGCGCCCCAACCACGACCGCACCAGCCCGCCGGACTCGCCGATCTGCGCGGCCTTCTCCACGTAGTCGACGGCCCGAGGGAACTTGCGCCGCAACGCGGCCACCAACGCCGCGCCCTCGCCACTGGTCTGCCCGTACAGCGCGGCCAGCATGCCGATCTTGGCCCGCGGCCGGTCGCCGCCGAACGCCTCGTCGGCCAGCGCCCGGTACAGGTCCCCGGAACTGCCGGCCCGCGCCAGCTTGTCGTCGCCGGCCAGCGCGGCCAGCACCCGCGGTTCCAGCTGACCGGCGTCGGCCACCACGAGCACCCACCCCGAGTCGGCGATGGCCGCCCGCCGCACCCGCTTGTGGATCTGCAGCGCCCCGCCGCCGCGCGTGGCCCAGCGCCCGGACACCACGCCACCAGGCACGTACTCCGGCCGGAACCGCCCGTCGTGCACCCACGACGACAGCCAGGACCAGCCATGTGCGGTATAGATCCGATACAGCTCCTTGTACTCCAGCAGCAGCGGCACCGCCGGGTGATCCACTTCCTTCAGCACCCATGACCGGGTCGACGGCAGCCGGATGCCGACCTTGGCGAAGGCCTTGAGCACCTCGGCCGGCGAGTCCGGATGCAGCCGGTGATCACCGAGCGCCGCCGCGATCCGTTCGGACAAGTCGCCCAGTTTCCGCGGCGGGATGCCGTACGCCTGCCGCGCCCCCAACATCTCCGTGAGCAGCGCGGAATGCACATCGGCCCGCCACGGCAGCCCCACATGCCCCATCTCCGCAGCCGCCAGCGCGCCGGCCGACTCCGCCGCCACCAGCAGCCGGAACCGCGCCGGCAGCGCCGTCTCGCCGATCCGCCGCAGCTGGTCCGCGTGCACGGCGACCAGCACCGCCAACGGATCCGACCCACCCAACGGATCCGCCGGCTGCTCCGCGTCGAACAGCGTCGGCTGTGTGTCCCGGGCTCGCGGCGCACGATCGGCCGGCACCGGCCCGCCGGTCAGCCGCGCCCACGCCGCCGGCACGCTCCGCGGCTCGCCCCAGCGGCCGACGTACCCCAACAGCAGCGTCTCGGTCAGCTCGACGTCGTGACAGCGCTCCACCCGCACCCCGGCGGCCAGCAGCCGGGGATAGACGTCCATCGTGTGCGACCACACCCACCGCGGCGATGCCTGCTCTCGTGAGGCCACCGCCGCCACCAGGTCGTCCACGAAGCGCGCGTCACCGACCGGCTGACCGTCCTCGGTCAGCTCCTGAGTCCACGCCCCACCCGCACCCGTGGGCACCACGGCAACCCGCACAGACACATCTTGACGGTCACCCCTGACAGTGTCGTCGCGCCGCGTCCCGCCGCG
>DATJJB010000822.1:0-2006 GCA_035492655.1 Kutzneria sp.
CATCGCCGACAGGCCCAGCGAGGAGCCGAGCGACAGGTCGACGAAGTCACCCATGATCGTCGGCAGCATCACCGCCATCACCAGGATGAACAGCACCGCCTGGCCGCCGAGGATGTTGGACAGGTTGCCGATGCTCAGGAATGTCGACGGCACGGCCAGCGAGAACGCGATGAACATCGCGATGAACACGATGACGATCGCGTAGCGCTGCAGGCCCAGACGGCGGATTAGCGTGGGCGGGGGCAGTGTCGCGGCCCGCTGTTCTTGGTGGTCCGCTTCCGCGGGTGCGGCCTTATTGGGGGCACTCATGAGACCTCCCTGGTCTGCCGCAGTGCCGCGGCGCTGATTGCTTCCTCGCTCAGTTCCTCGCCGGCGAGCGTCTCGGTGTGCCGCCCCTGGGTGAGGACGATCACCCGGTCGCAGACCTCCGCGAGCTCACCGAACTCCGTCGTTACCCACAGAACCGCCATCTGGTTCAGGGTGGCGGCCGCCTTCACGAAGCGGTAGATGTCCCGCCGGGCCCCGACGTCCACGCCCTGCGTCGGCTCGTGCAGCAGCAGAAGCCGCGGCCGGGCGATCAGCCACTTGGCCATCAGCGCCTTCTGCTGGTTGCCGCCGGAGAACGTCCCGGCAGGGGCGTGCGGAAGCGCGGGCCGGATGAGGAACCGGTCGATGGCGTCTTCCGCGAGCTTGAGCAACTCGCCGCGGCGGAAGATGCCGGCCCGGTAATGCTCGTCCTCGACGAGCATGGTGATGTTTTCCCACAAGGTCAGCCCCTGGCTGAGGCCCTGCACCGCGCGGTCGGCGGGGACCAAGGCGATGCGCTCGCGCACGCTGCGCTGCGGGCTGAGCCGGCCGATGTCCAGCCGCTCGGCGCCCAGCCGGAGCGAGCCGCTGAACGCCTGACGCGCGCCGAACAGCAGGTAGGGCAGTTCCTCAGCCCCGGAGCCGATAAGGCCGGCCACGCCAAGGATCTCCCCGGCGCCGATCTCGAACGACACGTCGTGCAGCCGCTCGTCGACGACGTGCTCGACCACGACGCTCTCGCCCAGGCCAGGGGCGTCACCAACGGACTGCATCGCCTCGCGGGTCGCCTCGACCGCGCGCTGGTCTTCCACCAGCGTGACGACGTTCGACGTGTCGACGGCGGCCTGGCGCACGGACGCCGACGCACCGACGATGAGGTCGACCAGCGCCTCCTCGTTGATGCTGGCGGTCACTTCCTCGCCCACGACCCGGCCGTCCCGCAGCACGACCACGCGGTCGGTGATCGCCTGGACCGCGGCCAGGTCGTGCGAGATGAACAGCACTGCCGCGCCCTCGGCCACGACCGTCCTGATCAGGTCGAAGAGCCGGTCGATCTCCTCTTCCGGCAGGAAGACGGTGGGCTCGTCGAGGATGAGCACGGAGTGCGAGCCGCCGGACCGCGCGCGGTACCGGCGCAGGTCCTCGGCGGCCCGGACGATCGCCAGCCGCGCCTGGTCAACCGGCGCCAGCTCGCCCGTCTTCTGGTCCAGGTCGAGTTGAACCTGGTAGCGGTCGAGCACCTTCCTGGCCGCCCGGTGCTCGGACATCCAGTTGATCGGCATCCAGCCGCTTGCGGTGATCCGCTGGCCGAGCGTCAGGTTCTCGAGCACGGTCAGCCCGGGCGCGAGCGCCAGGTTCTGGTACACGAAGCTGAGCCCGATCTCGCTGGCCTGGCCGGGCGGCAGCGGCAGCGGGACCTCCTCGCCGCCCACGAGCAGACGGCCGCCCGGTTCCGGGTCGTAGACCCCGGACATGATCTTCACCAGCGTCGACTTGCCCGAGCCGTTCTGCCCGAGCAGCCCGACCACTTCACCGCTGTCAATGCGGAGGTCCACGCCGTCCAGCGCCCGGTTGGTGCCGAAAACCTTGGAGATGTTATGCAGCTCGACCGCGGGGGGAGCGGGTGCCTGCTCCAACCTACGTCTCCTTCTTCTTTCGCTGCCGGGGATGCCCGTCAGGGGATGTCCATAACAGGATGT
>DATJJB010000823.1:0-2672 GCA_035492655.1 Kutzneria sp.
CGGCCCGTGGGCCGGCTTCACCTCGGGCTGGATGTACTGGCTCAACTGGGCCATGACCGGCGTCGCCGAGATCACCGCGGTCGGCATCTACGTGCAGCGCTGGCTGCCGAACCTGCCGACCTGGATCACCGCGCTGATCGCACTGGTCGCCCTGCTGACCATCAACCTGGTCTCGGTGAAGCTGTTCGGCGAGCTGGAGTTCTGGTTCTCGGTCATCAAGGTGACCGCGATCATCGCGTTCCTGCTGGTCGGCATCTTCCTGGTGGCCTCGTCCACGAACATCGCCGGCCACCCGGCCAGCCCGAGCAACCTGGTCGCCGACGGCGGCTTCTTCCCGCACGGCATCGGCGTCGCGCTGATCGCGCTGCAGGCGGTGATCTTCGCGTACTCGGCGATCGAGCTGGTCGGCATCGCCGCCGGCGAGACCAAGGACCCGCACAAGGTCATGCCCAAGGCGATCAACGGCGTGATCTGGCGGATCGCCATCTTCTACGTCGGCTCGGTGACGCTGCTGGCCATGCTGCTGCCCTCGGTCATGTACTCCTCGTCGGAGAGCCCGTTCGTCACCGTGTTCAGCGCACTGGGCCTGCCGTGGGTCGGCGACCTGATGAACGCCATCGTGCTGACCGCCGCCCTGTCGTCCTGCAACTCGGGCCTGTACTCGACCGGCCGGGTGCTGCGCTCGCTGGCCGACAAGAAGGAGGCCCCGGCCTTCGCCGGCAAGATGAGCAGCCGCCACGTGCCCTACGGCGGCATCCTGTTCACCAGCGTCATCTACGTCGCCGGTGTCGCGCTGAACCAGTTCAAGGGCGCCACCGCGGCGTTCGACATCGCCACCGCCATCGCCTCCCTCGGCGTCGTCGCGACCTGGGCCACGCTGGTGTTCTGCCAGATGCGGCTGCGGCAGAAGGCGCTGGCCGGGGAGATCGAGCGGCCGGCCTACCGGATGCCGGGTGCGCCCTGGACCGGCTGGCTGACGCTGGGCTTCCTGGCGCTGATCGTGGTGATGATGGGCTTCGCCGGCGGCGCCGAGCGGATCGCCTTCTTCTCCATCCCGGGCATCGCCGCGGTCATCGCGATCGGCTGGTGGGCGGTCGGCCGGCGGCGGAAAGCCGACGAGTCCGACCCCACCAGCGCGGTCCCGGTCGCGGGTCAATAAGCTGGGTGTTCAGGTACTGCCCGTTCAGGAGGTCGCTCGCCCGTGCCCGCCCAGCCCGTCATCGGTGTGCTCGCCCTGCAGGGCGATGTGCGTGAGCACCTCGTGTCGCTGGCCGAGTGCGACGTGATCGCGCGGCCGGTGCGCCGGCCCGAGGAGCTCGCCGAGGTCGACGGCATCGTGCTGCCCGGCGGCGAGTCGACCACCATGAGCCGGCTGCTGGAGACCTTCGAACTGCTCGAGCCGTTGCGCAAGCGGCTGGCCGACGGCCTGCCCGCGTACGGCTCGTGCGCCGGCATGATCCTGCTGGCCGGGACGGTCGTCGACGGCCGTCCCGACCAGCAGCAGCTGGCCGCCGTGGACATGGTGGTCCGGCGCAACGCCTTCGGCCGGCAGGTCGACTCGTTCGAGTCCGAGCTGACGGTCACCGGGGTCGACGGCGGCCCGGTGCACGCGGTGTTCATCCGCGCCCCCTGGGTGGAGTCGGTCGGCGAGGGCGTCGAGGTCCTCGCCCGGGTGCCCGACATACCGGCTTCCGGCGCCGCCGCCGGTAGGATCGTCGCAGTTCGGCAGGGGTCCGTGCTCGCGACCGCGTTCCACCCCGAGCTCACCGGCGACGAGCGCGTGCACCGCCTGTTCGTGGAGACTGTCCGCGCGGCCTGAGGGCGTCGTGGGGAACGGTCGTCGAAGGTCGTCGAGTCTGACGGAGGAAGTTTCATGAGCGGCCACTCCAAGTGGGCGACTACCAAGCACAAGAAGGCCGCGATCGACGCCAAGCGCGGCAAGCTGTTCGCGCGGCTGATCAAGAACATCGAGGTCGCGGCGCGGACCGGGGGCAGTGACCCGGACGGCAACCCCACGCTGTTCGACGCGATCCAGAAGGCCCGCAAGAACTCGGTGCCGCTGGACAACATCGAGCGGGCCCGCAAGCGGGGCGGCGGCGAGGAGGCCGGCGGCGCCGACTGGCAGACGATCATGTACGAGGGCTACGGGCCCAACGGCGTGGCCGTGCTGATCGAGTGCCTCACCGACAACCGCAACCGGGCGGCGTCCGAGGTGCGGACCGCGATGACCCGCAACGGCGGCAACATGGCCGACCCGGGCTCGGTGGCCTACCTGTTCTCCCGCAAGGGCGTCGTGCTCATGCCGAAGAACGACCTGTCCGAGGACGACGTGCTGATGGCCGTGCTCGACGCGGGCGCGGAGGAGGTCAACGACCTCGGCGAGAGCTTCGAGATCGTGTCCGAGGCCGGCGACCTGATCCCGGTGCGCAAGGCGCTGCAGGAGGCCGGCTACGACTACGAGTCGGCCGAGGCCAACTTCCTGCCGTCCATGACGGTGCAGCTGGAGGCCGACGGCGCGCGCAAGATGTTCAAGCTGATCGACGCGCTGGAGGACTGCGACGACGTGCAGAACGTCTTCGCCAACTTCGACGTCAGCGACGAGGTCATGGCCGAGGTCGACGCCTGACGTTAACAGCTTTGTGTTGCCCGGCAACGAGAGTTGCCGGGCATCA
>DATJJB010000824.1:0-8176 GCA_035492655.1 Kutzneria sp.
CGGATCACCGCCGGGATGTTGGCCCCCAGCACGCCGAACGCGCTGCGGCACACCACCGGGTACGGCACCGCGGCGGCCTGGCTCGGCTTGGCCACCAGGTTGCAGAACAGCTGCACGATGCCGATGCCGACCAGCAGCGCCACCAGCACCTGCCAGCTGCTCAGGCCCAGCATGAACAGGCTGCCCGCGGTGACGTAGCCGCCGACGCTGTGCACGTCCGACATCCAGAAGGCGAAGATGTTGTAGGCGCCCCAACTCTGTTTCGCCAACGGCTTCAGATCGTCGTTGGCCAGTCGGGGATCGAGCTCGGTGACGGCGGTTTCCTCGCTGCGGGCCAGGATGTCGGTCATGGGCGCTCCTGAGCGATCGGGTGCTGCGCAACGCTAGGAGCGCCGTGTTACGGCCCGATGACGAGAACCATATATGTTCGCCCGGCCGGCATATATGTTCTCAGGCGAACAGGCCGGTGTCGCTGGGCACCGAGTCCAGGGCGGTGCGCAGGCCGGTGTGGTGCGCACGGGCCACCGTCAGCAGCGTTTCCTCGTCCCGGGCCAGGAAAGCGACCAGGATCTGGTCGTGATCCCGTTGCAGGGCAGCGCGTTCGGCCGGGGCCAGGTGGGTCATGGACTGCAGCGGCTCGGTGATGTTCCAGGCCGACTCGAACATGCTCAGCAGCCGGCGCATCCCGCACGGCCGCACCAGGGCCAGGTGGAAGCCCCGGCTCTCCCGGTGAAAGGCCGCCGCGTCGCCCTCGTCGACGGCCCGCGCCATCGCGGCGTGCGCGGCCCGCACCGCCTCGTCGGCCGAGGCGTCGGCCCGGCGCAGCGCGGCCGTCAACGCCGCGGTCTCCAGCACCTCGCGGACGAGGTACATCTCCCGCAGCTCGGCCGGCGTCAGCTTGGCCACCGTGTAGCCGAGGTTGGGCCGGTGCTCCACCAGGCCCTCGCCGATCAGCGTCTTCAGCGACTCGCGCACCGGGATCACGCTCACCCCGAACACGGTCGCCACCTCGTCCAGCGGGATCGGCGTGCCCGGCGGCACGCCGCCGTCCAGCAGGCACCGTCGCAGCTCGGCGAGGATCGCCGCCTGCGAGCTGTCCCGATGCTCACCGGCCAACCGCGCGATGAGCACCGACCGTCGTCGAGGACCCGGCATGCCCGCACACGGTACGCCCACTACGGCACGCCGCCAGCACATTAGCCACATGCGCTTCCTATGTGGCATCAGATGCCACATAGGAAGCGCATGTGGCGGTCCTCAGTGCACCTCGGCGGCCTGGCTGGTCCAGGTGGCGTACATCTGGGTGTACTTGCCGCCGGCCGCGACCAGCTGGTCGTGGGAGCCGGACTCGACGATCCGGCCCTCGTCGACCACGACGATCCGGTCGGCCTTCATCGCGGTGGACAGGCGGTGCGCGATGAGGATGGCGGTGCGCTGCTCCAACAGGACGTCCAGCGCGTCCTCGATCTTGGTCTCGGACTGGAGGTCCAAATTGGACGTCGCCTCGTCCAGCACCAGCACCCGGGGCTGGGCCAGGAAAGCGCGGGCCAGGGCGACCAGTTGGCGTTCGCCGGAGGACAGGGACTGGCCGCGCTCCTGCACGATGGTGTCCAGCCCCTGCGGCATCCGCTCGACCACCTCGACGAGACCGACCGCCCGCAGTGCGGTCCACACCTGGTCGTCGGTGGCGTCGGGGGAGGCGAAGCGGATGTTGTCCCGTAACGGCCCGGCGAACAGGAAGGGCTCCTGCGGGACGACGCCGAGCTGCCGGCGCAACGACTCGATGCGGACGTCACGCAGGTCGTGGCCGTCGATGAGCACCCGGCCGGCGGTCGGGTCGTAGAACCGGGTCACCAGCTTGGCCAGGGTGGACTTGCCGGCGCCGGTGGGACCGACGAAGGCGACCGTCTCGCCGGCCCGGATGTCCAGCGACACACCGGAGATCACCGGGCGGTCGGGCAGATAGCCGAAGGTGACGTCGTCGAAGGTGATCTCGCCCTCGACCGGCGGGAGATCAACGGCGGTGTCCGATTCCACCACGTCCGGCTTGGTGCCCAGCAGCGACCGCAGCTTGACGATCGAGGACTGCCCCTGCTGGTACATGTTGTACAGCTGCACCAGCTGCTGGATGGGCTGGAAGAACGCCCCGAGGTAGAGCAGGAACGCCACCAGCTCGCCGATGGTCAGCTCGCCGTTCGCGACCATGCCGGCGCCGATGGCCAGCAGGGCCAGCTGTCCGGCCACGCCGACGACCTGGGTGCCCGGACCGTAGATCGAGTTGATCCGCCCGGTCTGCACGTTGGTGTCGTAGTACACCCCGGTGACCTGCCGGTGGTGCTCGGTGTTGTGCCGCTGCCGGTTGTGCGCGGTGACGATGCGAACACCCTGCAGGCTCTCGGAAAGGTCGGCCAGCACGTTGGCGATGTTGTCCCGCACCCGCACGTAGCCCTTGCTGGAGGCCCGGTGGAACCACAACGACAGCACGGTCAGGATCGGCACCACCAGCACCACGGTGATCAGCGCCAGCCGCACGTCGAAGGTGAACAGCACGACCGTGACGACGACCATGGTCAGACCCTGGATGGCGAACTGGACCAGCCCGTCCTGCAACAGCTGTTGCAGGTTCTCGATGTCGCTGGTCATCCGGGTCATGATCACGCCGGCCTTCTCGCCGGTGTAGAAGTCCAGCGACAGCCGTTGCAGCTGGGTGAAAACCCGCACCCGCAGGTCGTTCATCACCCACGCGGCGATCCGGCCGGTGACCTTGACCCGGGCCGCCTGGGCGATACCGGTGACCAGCAGGCTGGCCAGGTACACCGCGGCGACGGCGACCAGCACGCCGTAGTCCTTCGCGATGATGCCGTCGTCGATGCCGAGCTGGGTCAGCTTGGGGCCGGCTTGCAGGGCCAGCGCCTCCACGACCACCAGCACACCGGCCAGCAACGCCATCGCCCAGTACGGCCGGACCAGACGCCGCAGGCTCAACCGGGAGCCGTCGGGATCGGGCCGCCCGTGGTCGAAGACGACCTCGGGCTCGGGATGCTCGGGTTCGGTGTCCAGCAACTTGTTCACGCCGGCCTGCATCTCCGGCGGCACGCCGGCGAACGGCAGCCCCGCCGCGCCGGCCCGTGCGGCGCCGAACATCTGGCCGCCGCCCCCACCTCCGGGAAACGTCATCGCGCCACACCCCCCAGTTCTTCGACATTGGCCTGCGCCAACACTTCCGCGTACAACGGCGTGCTCTCCAACAGCTCGGCGTGGGTGCCGTCGGCGACGATCCGCCCGCCGTCCAGCAGCACCACCCGGTCGGCCAGGCTGATCGTGGACAGCCGGTGCGCGATGATCAGCGTGGTCCGGCCGGCGAACAGCGTGCGCAGCCCGGCGTGGATCTCCTGCTCCACCTGGACGTCGATGGCGCTGGTGGCGTCGTCGAGGACCAGCACGGGCGGGTTCACCAGCAGGGTGCGGGCGATGGCGATGCGCTGCCGCTGCCCACCGGACAGCGTGTAGCCGCGCTCGCCGATCACGGTGTCGTAGCCCTCGGACAGCTCCATGACGAACTCGTGCGCGCCGGCCAGCCGCGCCACCCGCTCGATGTCGGTGATGTCGGCATCCGGTCGCCCGTAGGCGATGTTGTCCCGCACCGAGGCCGAGAACAGGAACGGCTCGTCCAGCACGATGCCGACCGCGTCCCGCAGGCTGTGCAGGGTCACGTCGCGCACGTCGTGCCCGTCCACGGTGACGGAACCCTCGCGCACGTCGTAGAACCGCGGCAGCAGACGGGCCACAGTGGACTTTCCGCTGCCGGTACGGCCGACAAGGGCAACGGTTTCGCCGCTGTCCAGCCGCAGCGAGAACGTGTCCAGCACGTCAGGTCCCTCGGCGTAGCCGAAGCGCACGCCGTGGAACTCGACATCGCCGCGAACATCCTTGAGCGCGACGGCATTCGGCGAGTCGACGATCTCCGGCTGCTCGTCGAGCACCTCGTACAGGCGCTTGGCCGAGGCCGACGCCCGCTGCCCCATCATGATCAGCATGCCGAGCATGGTGAACGGGATCTGCAGCATCAGCAGGTACGAGTTGAAGGCCAGGATCGCGCCGACGCCGAGACCGCCCTGAATGGCCAGATAACCGCCGTACAGCAGCACGATCGCCATGCCGACGCGCGGCAGGTTCTGCGCCGCGGGCGTCCACCGGGCCCGCAGGTCGGTGTCCTTGATGTAGGCCCAGCGCACCTTGATCGCCGCCTTCTGCAGCAGCGACAGCTGACGCCGTTCGGCCGCGAACGACTTGACCACGCGCACGCCGTTGACGTTCTCGTCGACCACGGTGGCCACGTCGGCCAGCCGGGCCTGGATCAGCCAGGACACCGGGAACATGGACTTCTGCATCTGCCGCGAGGTGACGAAGACCAGCGGCATCGGCAGCATGGCCAGGATGGCCAGCGGCACGCTGATCGCCAGCATGTAGCCGAAGGCGACCACCGCGATGCCGCACTGCACCAGCATGAACGGCGCGAACGCCAGGTACATCTGCACCGACCGGATGTCGGAGTTGGCCCGGGAGATCAGCTGCCCGGTCTGCGACCGGTCGTAGAACGGGAAGGACAGCCCGGTCAGGTGCTCGTACATCACGTTGCGCAGGTCGTACTCGATCTTGTACGCGGTGCGGAACAGCAGCTGCCGGGCGAAGAAGCCGGCCACCAGCATGACCGCGGTCAGTCCGACCAGCCACCACATGTAGTCGGCCAGCGGCACCTTGTGGCTGGTGATCGAGTTGTCCAGCGCGTCCTGGATCAGCGTCGGGACCTGCACCGACACCAGCAGACTCAGCGCCGACGAGGCCAGCGCCGTGCCGAACATCAGCCGGTGCGACTTGACCAGCGGCCACGCCCGCCGCAGCCAGGACCGGCTCGGATCGGGGTCGATCGCGGCCGTCGGCGGCGGATAGGTCTTGCTCACCTGCATTCCCCCCTCTGCGCGCCCTCGCGGGCGGCCCATTCGGCTTGCCTTGCCCGATTCAGCGCCTCGGTCCACAGCAACAGTCCCGCCATGGCCAGCTCGGCCTGCGCCGGTTCGAGGAACCCGGCCAGCTTGCCCAGCTCTCGTCGGATCTCGGCATTGGCCACGTCCAGCATGCGGCGGCCGTCGTAGGTGACCACGTGCGTCACCTTGCGCCGGTCGGTCGGGTCCGGCTCGCGCCGGACGTACCCGCCGGCGACCAGGCCGTCCATCACCGCGGTGACGGTGGCCGGCTTGACCGACAGCATCCACGCGACCCGCGACGGCGTCGCCGAGTTGGCCATGGTCAGCACCGACAGCATCCGGTACTGCGGCAGCGTCAGCTCCACGCGGATCAGGGCCCGCTCGGCGACGCGGGCCAGCCGGGCCAGCGCCATGCCCGGTTCGGCTGTTTCGGGTGTCACATATTCAGGGTATCAAATACTGAGTCTACATCCGTAGTTGTGGATGTACGGGGTTTCCCGGATGTCGCGACTCCGGGTCAGGCAGCACCATGGCGGTGCCCGGGGGGACTGGGCACAGCAAGGGGAGAAAGGACGACGGATGGCATCGCAGGACGTGGCGGTCGCGGTCAAGGGACTCGATGAGTCGCTGCAGGCCCTGCCGGCCACGATGATCAGCGCGCTGAACGGCTGGCGGCTGGTCAACCCGGAGCACGACCCGAGCGACCCGACCAGCCAGGAGACCTACTCCTTCCCGGAGTGGCTCGTCCGGTCGGGTGTGCGGGCCGGCCGGGCCGAGGCGATGGCCACCGCCGCCCTGGAGGCGGTCAAGGCATTGGCCGCCGTCCAGCCGGGGCTCGACCCGGAGCGGGTGCTCGAGCTGATCGAGCGCCGGGTCGACGCCGCGATCTCCTGACCGGCCGGGGAGGGCCGGGCAGGAGCGCCCTGAAGGAGGTTCCGACCCGTCGGGTGGGGGCCGGAGCCTCCTTCAGGTGGACGGCTGAGCGTCAGGCAGTCGTCAAGAGGATCACTGTGCGCCGATGTCGGAGGTCGGCGGTTCAGGCCGTCGTCAGAGGGCCGACATCGGTCACGGTGATCGCCGCCGTGCCGGACTCGTCCGAGCCGTGCAGGTCGACCTCGGCCGTGATGCCCCAGTCGTGGTCGCCGTCCGGGTCGTCGAAGACCTGCCGGACCAGCCAGCGCTCGGGCTCCTTCTCGATCTGCAACAGCTGCGGGCCGCGGGCGTTGGGTCCGGTGCCGAGCCGGTCGTACTCGTCGAAGTACGGCTCCATCGCGTCCCGCCAGGCCACCGTGTCCCAGCCGTACTCGGCGTCGAGCTCGCCCAGGATGTCGTAGCGGCGCAGCGCGGCCAGCTCGACGCGTCGGAACATCGCGTTGCGGACCAGCACCCGGAACGCCCGCTCGTTGGTGGTGACGGCCGGCGGCCGCTCGTCGATCGGCTGCGGCTCCAGCTGGTCCTCGGGATTGGCCAGCTTCTCCCACTCGTCGATCAGGCTGGAGTCGACCTGGCGGACCAGCTCGCCCAGCCACTCCACCAGGTCGGTGAGCTCCTCGGTCTTGGCCTCGGCCGGCACGGTCTGGCGCAGCGCCTTGAACGCGTCGGCCAGGTAGCGCAGCACCAGGCCCTCGGAGCGGGCCAGCTGGTAGAAGCCGATGTACTCGGTGAACGTCATGGCCCGCTCGAACATGTCGCGGACCACGGCCTTGGGCGACAGGTGGTGGTCGAGCACCCACGGGTGGCCGCGCCGGTAGGCGTCGTAGGCGGCGTTGAGCAGCTCCTCCAGCGGCTTCGGGTACGTCACGTCCTCGAGCAGCGCCATCCGCTCGTCGTACTCGATGCCGTCGGCCTTCATCTGGTTGACGGCGTCGCCGCGGGCCTTGAACTGCTGCGCCGACAGCACCTGGCGCGGGTCGTCCAGGGTCGCCTCGATGATCGACACCGCGTCCAGCGCGTACGTCGGCGAGTCGCGGTCGAGCAGGTCGACCGAGGCCAGCGCCAGCGGCGACAGCGGCTGGTTGAGGGCGAAGTCCAGCTGGAGGTCGACGGTGATGCGGATGCTGCGGCCCTGCTCGTCGGGCTCGTCCAGCTTCTCGATGACGCCGGCCGCCAGCAGCGCCTTGTACATCGCGATGGCCCGGCGGATCAGCCGGATCTGCGACTTGCGGTCCTCGTGGTTGTCCTCGAGCAGGTGCCGCATCGCGGTGAACGCGTCGCCGGGCCGGCCGATCACGTTCAGCAGCATCGAGTGGCTGACCTGGAAGCTGGAGGTCAGCGGCTCCGGCTCGGCCTCGACCAGCCTGGTGAAGGTGGCCTCACCCCAGGACACGAAGCCCTCCGGCGGCTTCTTGCGCACCACCTTGCGCCGCTTCTTCGGGTCGTCGCCCGCCTTGGCCAGCGCCTTCTCGTTCTCCACCACGTGCTCGGGGGCCTGCACCACGACCATGCCGACGGTGTCGTAGCCGGCCCGGCCGGCGCGGCCGGCGATCTGGTGGAACTCGCGGGCCTTGAGGTGCCGGGTGCGGACGCCGTCGTACTTGGACAGCGCGGTGAACAGCACCGTGCGGATCGGCACGTTGATGCCGACGCCGAGGGTGTCCGTGCCGCAGATGATCTTGAGCAGGCCGGCCTGGGCCAGCCGCTCCACCAGCCGGCGGTACTTGGGCAGCATGCCGGCGTGGTGCACGCCGATGCCGTGCCGGACCAGCCGGGACAGCGTCTTGCCGAAGCCCGAGCTGAACCGGAACCGGCCGATCAGCTCGGCGATCGCGTCCTTCTCGGCCCTGGTCGAGACGTTGATGCTCATCAGCGCCTGCGCCCGCTCGATCGCCGCCGCCTGGGTGAAGTGCACGACGTAGACCGGGGCCTGCTTGGTCTGGAGCAGCTCCTCCAGGGTCTCCTGCAACGGCGTCAGCACGTAGCTGAAGTGCAGCGGCACCGGCCGTTCGGCGTTCTTGACCACCGCGGTGCCGCGGCCGGTGCGGCGGGTCAGGTCCTTCTCGAACCGCGTGACGTCGCCGAGGGTGGCCGACATCAGCACGAACTGGGCCTTGGGCAGCTCCAGCAGCGGCACCTGCCAGGCCCAGCCGCGGTCCGGCTCCGAGTAGAAGTGGAACTCGTCCATCACGACCTGGCCGACGTCGGCGTCCGCGCCGTCCCGCAGCGCGATGTTGGCCAGGATCTCGGCCGTGCAG
>DATJJB010000825.1:0-4622 GCA_035492655.1 Kutzneria sp.
GGCGGGGCGGCCCAGGAGAAGACCCCGCACCTCGAGCGCGTCGTCGCCATCAACCGGGTGGCGAAGGTCGTCAAGGGTGGTCGTCGCTTCAGCTTCACCGCGCTGGTGATCGTCGGCGACGGCGACGGCATGGTCGGCGTCGGCTACGGCAAGGCCAAGGAAGTTCCGGCCGCCATCGCCAAGGGTGTCGAGGAGGCGAAGAAGAACTTCTTCCGCGTGCCTCGCATCGGCGGCACCATCCCGCACCCGATCCAGGGCGAGAAGGCCGCCGGCGTGGTGCTGCTGCGCCCGGCCAGCGCCGGTACCGGTGTTATCGCCGGTGGCCCGGTGCGCGCCGTCCTGGAGTGCGCGGGTGTGCACGACGTGCTGAGCAAGTCGCTGGGTAGCGACAACGCCATCAACATCGTGCACGCCACCGTGGCCGCCCTGAAGGGCCTGCAGCGCCCCGAAGAGGTCGCCGCCCGTCGTGGTCTGCCGCTGGAGGACGTTGCTCCGGCCGGCATGCTGCGCGCTCGCGCGGGGCAGGTGTGACATGGCCCAGCTCAAGGTGACGCAGGTCAAGAGCAGCATCGGTACCAAGCAGAACCACCGCAACACGTTGCGGACGCTGGGTCTGCGCAAGATCCGCCAGTCGGTCGTGCGTGAGGACAACCCCGTCAACCGGGGTCTGATCCACACCGTGCGCCACCTGGTGGTCGTGGAGGAGGTCAACTCATGACCATCAAGATCCACCACCTCCGCCCGGCCCCCGGCGCCAAGACGGCGAAGACCCGGGTCGGCCGCGGTGAGGGTTCCAAGGGCAAGACGGCGGGTCGCGGCACCAAGGGCACCGGCGCACGCAAGAACGTGCCGGCTCGCTTCGAGGGTGGCAACCTGCCGCTGCACATGCGGCTGCCGAAGCTCAAGGGCTTCCGCAACCCGTTCCGCACCGAGTACCAGGTCGTGAACGTCGCCGACCTGGCCCGCCTGTTCCCGCAGGGCGGCACCGTCGACGTGGCCGCGCTGGTGGCCGCGGGCGCCGTTCGCAAGAACGAGCTGGTGAAGGTCCTTGGCGACGGCGACATCGCCGGCGTCAAGCTGGACATCACCGCGCACAAGTTCTCGGGCAGTGCGGTGGAGAAGATCACCGCCGCTGGTGGCACCGTCACCACGCTGTGAACTGAACTGACGTAGTACCGCGAAGCGGCCCGGCAGGAACTCCTCTCCTGCCGGGCCGCTTCGCTGTGTCCAGCCGGTTCAATGGTTCCTCAATGCTCCGGATGGCCCAGTCCGCTAGCGTCCGTCGACGTGTCGACGCCACCGCAACCGCCCCAGTGGCACCAGCCCCAGCAGCCGTACCCGGGGCCGCAGCAGCCCCAATGGCAGCAGCCTTATCCACCGCAACAGCCTTACCCGGGCCAGCCCTATGCCGGCCAGCCGTATCCGGGGCAGCAGCAGTGGCAGCCCGGACCGCCGCCCCCGAAGCGCGGCAATGCCGTCCGGCTGGTGATCGTGCTGTGCTGCGCGCTGCTGGTCGTCGGCATCGTCGGTTTCACCTTGCTGCGCCCCGTGTTGTTCCCCGACGGCAGCAGCCAGCAGCAGACCGTGGCCCGGGACGACGGCATGACCGTGAGGCGGGCCGGACCTGAGGCCGACTCGGGCAGGTACGCGGATCCGGCGCCGTTGGCCGAGCAGCCGGGCGCGCAGCCGGTCAGCTACCAGGGCACGGCGGTGGTGCAGGCCTGCAACGTGCTCTCGGTGGCCGACCTGGCCAAGCTGGGGCTGCGCTACGACCCCAACCCCGAGCCGAACGTCGCCAGCTACCAGCGCGTTTACATTGCCGGCGACGGCAACGGCCCGCTGCACACCGATGCGCTCGGCTTCGCCAGCGGCAGCGGCTTCTCGCTCAACCGGTGCGAGTACACGTTGGAAGCCGACGACAAGACGAACAGCGACAAGATCATCCTGGCCGTGTCGCAGAAGGCCTACCACCCGATCAACGGGAACGTCGACCAGTACAAACGCCAGGCCGACATCGGTGACATCACCGTGTACACGCAGCTGCGCGGCAGCGCCGCCGGCGACACGGTGTTCGCCGGCAAGGGCATCACCGTGGACATGGACTTCTCCCTGAGCCAGGCGGGCTACGCCGGCAAGCTCGACGACATCACCGCGACCGTTGGCCGCAACCTGAGCGCGCAGATGGCCAATCCGACCGGGCCGTCCACCGTCACGTACGACAAGGCCGCCTTCCCCAAGGCCTACGCCCAGGCGTGCCCGCTGCTGGCCGGCGACGTCTTCGCCAGCGCGTACCACAAGCCGTTGTCGCCGCTGGTGGTCGAGCAGCCCGGCACCGCCGTCGGGCAGGTGACCTTCGGCGACCAGAACGACCACAACATGTACAACTACATCGAGATGGAGTGCGAGCGCGGCACCGGTGAGGCCGACTCGCTGTCCCGCACCGCGCTGGATCTCCGTGTCACCAGCTATTTGTCGGACCGGCCGGCCCAGCTGAACGTCAACTTCGAGCGGACGCAGCACGCCGGCGTGGCCACCGGCACCCCGCTCGGCGACGAGTCCCTGATCATGAACCAGCCGGGCTCGGTGGCGACTGCCGGCGTGCTGCTGATCCGCAAGGGCCGGTTCGTGATCGAGCTGCGGGCCGAGGACCCGGACCACGGCGACAAGGGTCTGACCCTGGCCGAGGCCCAGGCCCTGCTGGTGCCGGCCGGCCAACAGGTCCTGAAGAACTTCGGCGACCAGAAGTAGCCGGCTCGACGGGTGCGCCGCGGCGGCCGAATGGCCGGTCGACCTGCGGCGGCCGGCCGGGAATGTCCGGTTCGGGACCCGTCGACCGGCGGTCCCCGATGATCACCGTGGCTTTCTGCTCCTGGTGGGGTCCGTAGCCCCGGTCGGGCCTGTTAGAGTCGTGAGCACGCTTCGGGCCCCAATGGCACGAAGCGTTCCTGGCTTGCTCGCCAGGTCGTCAGCCGGCCTAGAGTCGGACAAGCCGTTCACCGGTCGGAGACCGGTGACGCCGAGGAGGTCACGCGTGCTTGGCGCCTTCCGCTCGGCTCTCGCGACGCCGGACTTGCGCCGCAAGATCCTGTTCACCCTGGGGATCCTTGCGCTGTATCGGCTGGGCTCGCAGCTGCCTTCCCCGGGCGTGAACTTCGCAAACGTCCAACAGTGCATCTCGGGCCTTGACCAGAGCGGGGTCTTCGGCCTCATCAGCCTGTTCAGCGGCGGTGCGCTGCTGCAGCTGTCGGTCTTCTCGCTGGGCATCCTCCCGTACATCACGGCGAGCATCATCATCCAGCTGCTTACGGTGGTGATTCCCCGCTTCGAGCAGCTGAAGAAGGAAGGCCAGGCCGGCCAGAACAAGCTGACCCAGTACACCCGGTACCTGACGGTCGCGCTGGCCATCCTGCAGTCCACCGGCATCATCGCGCTGGCCACCCGCGGCCAGCTGTTCGGCAGCTGCCCGGCCCAGGTCATCCCGGACCAGAGCCTGTTCTCGCTGAGCGTCGTCGTCATCACCATGACCGCGGGCACCGCGATCATCATGTGGTTCGGCGAGCTCATCACCGAGCGCGGCGTCGGCAACGGCATGTCGATCCTGATGTTCACCTCGATCGCGGCCCGTATCCCGACCGAGGGCCAGAACATCCTGCAGCAGGGTGGCGGCCTGGTCTTCACCGCCATCTGCGTGTTCGGCCTGCTGATCATCGGCTTCGTCATCTTCCTGGAGCAGGCGCAGCGCCGGATCCCGGTGCAGTACGCCAAGCGCATGATCGGCCGCCGGATGTACGGCGGCACGTCGACGTACCTGCCGCTCAAGGTGAACCAGGCCGGCGTCATCCCGGTCATCTTCGCCTCGTCGCTGCTCTACCTGCCGCAGCTGATCATCTCGCTGACCACCAACACGGGCAGCAGCGGCGGCTGGCAGCAGTGGGTGCAGAGCTACATCGTGCAGGCCGACGCGCCGGGCCACATCGCGCTGTACTTCGCTCTGATCATCTTCTTCACGTACTTCTACGTCGCCATCACGTTCAACCCCGACGAGCGGGCGGACGAGATGCGCAAGTTCGGCGGCTTCATTCCCGGCATTCGCCCGGGCCGCCCGACCTCGGAGTACCTCTCGTACGTGCTGAACCGGATCACGCTGCCCGGCTCGCTGTACCTGGGCGTGGTGGCGGTTCTGCCGACCTTCTTCCTCAGCGTCACCGGGTCGCAGGGCCAGAACAACAACTTCCCGTTCGGCGGCACCGCTGTGCTGATCATGGTTGGCGTCGGTCTCGACACGATCAAGCAGATCGAGAGCCAGCTCATGCAGCGCAACTACGAAGGGTTCCTGCGCTAGTGAGACTCGTCCTCGTCGGCCCGCCAGGCGCGGGCAAGGGTACTCAGGCCACCGTGCTCAGCGAGAAGCTCGGCGTTCCCCACATCTCCACCGGGGACCTGTTCCGGGCCAACATCGCCGAGGAGACCGAGCTCGGTCTCGAGGCCAAGAAGTACCTGGACACCGGCGCCCTCGTGCCGGACTCGGTGACCAACGCGATGGTCAAGGACCGGCTCGCGCAGTCGGACGCCCACGCCGGGTTCCTGCTCGACGGCTTCCCGCGCAACACCGCCCAGGCCGA
>DATJJB010000826.1:0-10751 GCA_035492655.1 Kutzneria sp.
ACGCCAAGTACCTCATCGAGGTGCTGCTCCAGCTGCCGGCCGGGCTGGTGTCGCCGTCCACGACGACGTTGTACGGCGCCCAGCCCGACCTCACCGACGTGCTGATGATCTCGGTCAGCCAGAGCGGTGGGTCCCCCGACCTGCTGGAGGTCACCGAGTCGGCGCGGGCCCGCGGCGCGCTGACCGTCGCCGTCACCAACACGCCCGACTCGCCGTTGAACAACGCCGCCGAGCTGTCCGTCGATGTCGGCGCCGGCCCCGAGCTGGCCGTCGCCGCCACCAAGACGTACTCGGCCACCTTGCTGGCCCTGTACCTGCTCATCGACGCCGTGCGCGGCGGCAACGCCGAGCACGCGGCGTCCCTGGGCGAGCTGGCCCAGCAGACCCTGGACGAGTCCGCTTCGGCCGTTCAGGAAGCCGTGCAGCGCTTCCGCTTCGTCGACCGGGTGCTCACCACCGGCCGTGGCTACTCGTCCGCCACCGCCGCCGAGGCCGCCCTCAAGCTCGCCGAGACCAGCTACCTGTCCGCCCGCTCCTACAGCGGCGCCGACCTGCTGCACGGCCCCGTCGCCGCCGTCGACGCCGAGACCGGCGTGCTGGCCATCACCAGCGCCGGCAAGGGCGGCACGGCGATGAGCGAGGTCCTGGACGTCATCCACTCCCGTGGCGCCGACGTCTTCGCCGTGGGCTCCGCCTCCTCGCGCGTGTCCGCGGCCCTGCGCATCCCGGTGGCCGAGACCGCCGAGGAGGTCGCGCCCATCCTCGAGGTGCTGCCCATCCAGCGGCTGGCCCTCGGCCTCTCGTTGGCCCGCGGCGGCGATCCCGACAGCCCTCGCGGCTTGAACAAGGTCACCAAGACCCGCTGACGTGAAACCTGAGGCCCACTCCGGTTGGAGTGGGCCTCACTCGCGTCCGCCGAACTGCCAGTTGTGCACCTCGATGTCGGCGTACCGGTCCTGGGTCAGGACGGCACGGGCCGCGTCCGCGTCCGGCGCGCGGAGCAACGCCGCCGTGCCCAGCCAGGTTTCGCCGTCGTCGGCCAGCAGTGGTCCGTACGCGATCAGCCCGTCCAGATCGGGCACGGCGAGGTCGGCGGCCGCACCCGCGCCGAGGCCGATCACCAGATAGCGATTGCCACCGGTTCGGCCGCCCGGGAACTCCCACATCGTGCGCCCGAGCGTGTTGCGCCAACGCCGCAGCAACACGTCCCGGTACACACCGGCCTGGTAGTTGGGCTCATCGAAGACGAACGCCCGGGCGGCGGCCACATCCGGCAGGTCGAGGATGTGCACGCTGCCGGTGGCCGTGTCCATGTCGTCGGCGAGGGTCGGCCCGCGGGCGATCATCTCGGCCGCGAAGCCGTCCATGTAGGACCAGTGCGCTTCCAGTAGTGCGTCGCGCAACGGCCCGGAGCCGGGCCGGTCGCGGTGATAGCAGAGGAACTCCACGCCGCAGTCCTACCACCGAGTCGGTGCGCGGTAAGGCTAATTGCCGGCAGTGGCCAGTTCCGCGTAGTCGTCGACCTCGGCGTCGAAGGCGACCTCGCCGTCCACCCAGACCTTGCGGGGACGCAGGTCGTCGTCCCACCAGACGAGATCGGCCACGGCGCCGGGGACGATGCGGCCGAGCCACTTCTCGCCGATGACGTCGGCCGGGGTGCGGGTGGCGGCGATGAGGGCGTCCTGTTCGGACACGCCGAGCGAGACGATGTTGCGGACGGCGCGGTCCAGGGTGAGGGCGCTGCCGGCGATGGTGCCGTCGGGCGAGCGGGGCACGCCGGCCTCGGTGAGCAGCACGTCGGCGCCGCCGAGGCGGTAGCGGCCGGGCGGCATGCCGGCGGCGGCGACGGCGTCGGTGACGAGGGCGACGCGCGAGCCGGCGGCGGCGAAGACGAGGCGGCAGATGGGGCCGGCGACGTGGGCGAGGTCGGCGATCAGGCCAAGGGTGAAGCGCGGGTCGGTCAGGGCGATGCCAGGGACGCCGGGCTCGCGGTGGGTCAGCGGGCTCTGGGCGTTGAACAGGTGGGTGACCATGCTCGCGCCGGCGTCAGCGGCCTCGGTGGTCTGGGCGGCGGTCGCGTTGCTGTGGCCGACCGACACCACCACCCCGGCGTCCACGAGCCGCCGTACGGCGTCCAGGCCGCCGGGCAGCTCCGGAGCCATGGTGACGATCTTCAGGGCGGCCGCGACGATCTCGTCGGCCAGCAACTGGTCGAGGTTGGCCGGCGCGGGCGGGACCATCAGGCCGGCGTCGTGCACGCCGTGCCGCACCGGGGACAGGAAGGGACCTTCCAGGTGCAGGCCGAGCGGCCGGGCGACGCCGGTCGCGGGCAGCGCGGCCGAGGCGGCGATGACCGCGTGGGCCTGGCGCAGCACGGTCGACACCGGCGCGGTGATCAGCGTGGGGAGGAAGCGGGTGACGCCGGTGGAGGGCAGGGACTGGGCAACCGTGCGCATCGCGGCCGCGTCCACATCGGCGAAGTCGACGCCGAAGGCGCCGTTGATCTGGACGTCGACCAGGCCGGGGGTCAGGATGCCGCTGGTCAGCACCTCGGTCGCGCCGGCGTGGTCCTCGGTGACGTCGACAAAACGGCCGCCCCGGATCCGCACCGCGACCGGGCCGGTCACGGCCCCGCCGACGAGTGCCCGTGGCGCTGCGACTACGGCGTCCAAAGTGCCCTCCATTGGTCCAGACCATTAGACGGTACGGGCAGTGGCGGCCAACGTCCAGTCAATTATCCACCACATGAAGATAATTCTGGTCGGTTTCTGACACGATACTCCGTTCGGCGGATGCGCACACCTCGACGGCGTCCCGACGATCACGGTTCCGCCCGGTATGACGCATACTGGGAGGCGGAAACATCCGAGGTCTGGCGAAACGATTCGAGGCGGTCGTGGCAGTCACCGACGACGCGATCCTGCGCGTGAAGGAGATGATCGTCTCCGGGGAGCTCAAGCCGGGCGACCGGCTGCCCCGTGAGGCGGACCTGGCCGAGCGCCTTGGCCTGTCACGGAACTCGCTGCGCGAGGCCGTGAAGGCGTTGTCGCTGGTCAGGGTGTTGGACGTGCGTCAGGGCGACGGCACCTACGTGTCCAGCCTGCGGGCCGACGACCTGCTCGGCGCGCTGTCGTTCGTGCTGGACCTGCACCGTGGCGAGGACTCCGTGCTGGAGGTCCTCGAGGTGCGCCGCATCCTGGAGCCGGCCGCCGCGGCGATGGCCGCGCAGCGCATCGACGACGCCGAGGTCGCCGCCCTGCGGGAGCTGTGCGACGCCGCGGCCGCCGCCGAGTCCGTGGAGGAACTGGTCCAGCACGACCTGGAGTTCCACCGCCGCGTCGTCCAGGCCGGTGGCAACGCCTATCTGGCCCAGCTGCTCGACACGCTGGCCGGGCCGACCGTTCGGGTCCGGATCTGGCGGGGCATCACGCAGGCCAGCGCCGTCGATCGGACCGTGGCCGAGCACCGGGCGATCGTCGACGCGCTGGCCGCGCGGCAGCCCGACCTGGCCCGGTCGTGGTCGACCGTGCACGTGGCCGGGGTCGAGCAGTGGCTCAAAGACCTGGCGTGATCCCGTAGACGCGGGCGGCGGTGTCGCCCCAGACCGCGTCCTGCTCCGTCTCCGACAGCCCGCCGAGCAGCTCCTCGGTGGCCGCCACGACCTGCGCGTACGAGGCGTGCAGCAGGCACACCGGCCAGTCCGAGCCGAACATCAGCCGGTCCGGTCCGAACGCCTCGAGGACCGTGTCCACGTACGGCCGCAGGTCCGCGACCGTCCAGTCCTTGCTCGCCTCCGTCACGAGGCCGGACAGCTTGCAGGTCACGTTGGGCAGCGCCGCCAGCTCGCGCAGCTGCGACGCCCACGGCTCCAGCTCACCGGTAGTGATCGGAGGCTTCGAGCAGTGGTCGAGCACGAAGCTCACGCCCTCGACCTGCCGGGCCGCCTCGATCGCCGCCGGCAGCTGGTGCGGGTAGGTCAGTAGCTCGTAGACCAGGCCCGCCTCCCCCACCGCCTTCAGTCCGTTGAGGACATCCGCGCGGACCAGCCAGTTCGGGTCCGGCTCCCCTTGCACCTGGTGGCGGATCCCTTTCAGCCAGCGTCCGCCCTGGCCTGCTTGAAGGGCCTTCAGGCTTTCCGCCACATCGGGGGCCGTCAGGTCCGTCCAGCCGGTCACCGCCTGCACGAGCGGCGACTCCTCGGCCAGCGCCAGGAACTCCGGCGTCTCCGCCGGCACCGTGATCGTCTGCACCAGCACGCTCGCGTCGATCGCCGCCGCACTGCTCAGCGGCGTCAGATCGGCCAGCGTGAACGTCCGGTGCAGCACGTCGGCAACGGCCGGCTCGGCCGTCCACGGCTGGTCCCGGACCGCCAGATCCCACATGTGGTGATGCGAGTCGATCCTCATGCGGCCACCCCCGGTGTCGGCACGTCGGCCCCCAACAGGCCCTCGGCTTTGAGATCGGCCCACAGCTCGGCCGGCACGGTGTCGGCCAGCAGCTGAGCGTTCTCGGTGATCTCCGACGGCGTTCGCGCGCCGACGGCGATGGCCTTCACCGCGGGATGGCCGAAGGGGAACTGCAAGGCGGCCTGGGGTAGGACGGCGGAGTGACGCTTGCAGACGTCGGCGATGCGGCGGGCGCGGTCGATCATCTCGGCCGGCGCGGCGGCGTAGTTGTACGTGGCGTCGGCGGGGACTTCGGGACGGGCCAGCAACCCCGAGTTGAAGATGGCCACGGCAACGACGGAAACGTTGCGCTCCAAGCACAACGGGAGGAAAGAGGCCAGGGAGTCCTGCTCGAGCAGGGTGTAGCGGCCGGCGAGCATGACGTAGTCCAGGGATGCCTCACGGATGAAGCGTTCGGGCATCTGCCACTGGTTCATACCGACGCCGATGGCGCGGATGACGCCCTGCTCCTTCAAGGCCTGCAACGCCGGCAGCCCTTCGGAAACCGCCTGCTCCCAATGGTTGTCGGGATCGTGCAGGTAGACGATGTCCACGTGGTCGACGCCGAGCCGTTCCAGGGAGGAGTCGAGCGACCGGCGGACGCCGTCGGCGGAGAAGTCCCACACCCGGCGATGGGTTGCGGGAACGAGAAAGCCGGCGTCATCGAACCCGCCGCCGCCGAAGGGTTCGAGGACGCGGCCGACCTTGGTGGATATGACGAACTCGGACCGCGGCCGGTCGGCCAACGCCTCGCCGAGACGGCGTTCCGACAGGCCGAGACCGTAGTGGGGAGCGGTGTCGAAGTAGCGGACACCGGCGTCCCAGGCGGCGTCGACGGTCGCGCGGGCGTCCTCGTCGGACACCTCGGTGTACAGATTCGCGATCGGCGCGCCGCCGAAGCCGAGTCCAGAGATCACGGCAGGGCCCAGACGAGCTTCACCGACGGCTCGGCGCCGGAGTAGTCGTCCTGGACCTCGAGCAGCTCGGCCATCCGGGCCTGCCACGGCACGTTGGCCGGGTGCTCCTCGAGGTGAGACCGCATGTGCGCGTAGTCGTCGACCTCGACCACGTGGAACAGGTCCCGGCCGGAGCGCCAGATCCGCCACGAGTGCACGCCGGCCTCGCGCAGCGCGGCGTCCAGCTCGGTCGGGATCACCGCGTGCACGGCCTCGTAGTCGGCTTCCCGCCCCGGCTTGAGCCGGGTGTGCAGAGCGACGGTCTCCACTAGTCCTGGGCCTTTCCGGTCGTCAGGCGGGCGAGCACGAGCGCACCGATGATGATGGCCCCGTTGACCGCGCCGATCCAGTTTCCGTCCACGTGGGCCAGCGTCAGGATGTTCTGCACCAGTCCCAGCATCAGCACGCCGCACATGGCGCCGAACATGGTGCCCTTGCCGCCGTTGAGGCTGATGCCGCCGAGCACGGCGGCGGCGAAGGCGTTGAAGATCCAGCCGGCGCCCTGGGTGGCGCTGTCGGAGCCGAGGCGGCCGACCATCAGCGCACCGGCCAGCGCGGCCAGCACGCTGGCCACGATGAGCACGATGGCGGTGACCCGGGTGCTGCGGATACCGGCGGCCTTGGCCGCGGACTCGTTGCCGCCGATGGCGTAGAGCGAACGGCCGTGCCGGAAGTAGCCGACGAAGACGATGGCGACCACGAACAGCGCCAGGAAGATCCAGATCGACGCGTGCACGCCGAGCCACATCGCGCTGCCGAGGTAGGACAGCGACGGCATGTCCTGGCCGGGCAGCGACTGCCCGTGGGTCAGGCCCTGCTGCACGCCGCGAATGGTGATCAGCATGCCCAGCGTGATGATGAAGCCGGACAGCTGCAGGCGCAGCACCAGGAACGCGTTGATCGCGCCGATGGCCACCCCGACCAGCAGGCACACCGGCAGCGCGGACCACTCGGGCAGCCCGAGGCCGAGGCCGTGCTCCGAGGTCGGCAGCACGAACACCATGGCCAGCGCGGGCGCGAAGCCCAGCGTCGACTCCAGCGACAGGTCCATCTTGCCGACGATCAGCACCAGCGCCTCGCCGAGCACGACCAGGCCCAGTTCGGACTGCTGCTGCACGACGTTGAGCAGGTTGCCGCTGGTCAGGAAGATCGGACTGGCGATGAAGCCGACGGCCAGCAGCACCACGATGGCCGGCAACAGGGCCAGGTCGCGCAGCCGGGCCATCTGCAGCCGCGGCCGGGCGGCCACGGCCGGGGTGGACACGTCACTCACCACTGCTCTCCCCGATCCCTTCGATCACACTCACCAGCTCGTTGTCGGTCCAGCCGGCGGGGAACTCGCCGGCCACCGAGCCGTGGAACATCACCAGCACCCGGTCGCACGGCCGCAGGTCGTCCAGCTCGTCGGAGATCACCAGCACCGCGGTGCCGGCGGCGGCCGCCCGGTCCACCGCGTCGAGCAGGTTCTCCTTGGACTTCACGTCCACGCCGGCGGTCGGGTCCATCAGCACCAGCAGCGACGGCTCGCTGGACAGCGCCCGGGCCATCACGACCTTCTGCTGGTTGCCGCCGGACAGGTCGGCCACGTCCTGGTCCGGCCCGGACGTCTTGATGGCCAGCTCCTCGATCATCTTCTCGGCCACCGCGGCCCGCCGTCGGCCGGAGACGGCGCCGAACCGGCCCAGCCGCCCGCTGATCGGGAAGGTCGCGTTCTCGGCGATGCTCATGCCGGGCACGAAACCCTCCTTGTGCCGGTCCTCCGGCACGAAGCCGACGCCGCCGGCCAGCGCCGCCGGCACGCTGCCCGGCTTCAGGTTTTTCCCTGCCACCGCAACGGTTCCGACATCGGCCTTGCGCAGCCCGACGATGACCTCGCCGAGCTCCACCTTGCCGCTGCTGGCGGAGCCGGCGATGCCGACCACCTCGCCCTTGCGAACCGACAGGTCGATACCGCTGAAGTGCTTGCCGAGAGCCAGTCCCCGAACGTCCAGAATGGACTTCGCGCCGACCGTCGGCCGGGCCGAACCGGCGCCGAGGCCGACCGCCTCACCGGTCATCGACTCCACCAGCTGGTCCTTGGACAGGTCGGCCACCGGACTGGTGACGATGTGCCGGGCGTCCCGGAACACCGTCACCGTCTGGCAGATCTCGAAGATCTCCTGAAGGTGGTGGGAGATGAACAGGAAGGTCACGCCGGCCGCCCGCAGCGAGCGCATCCGCTCGAACACGCGCTCGACGGCCGGCCCGTCCAGCTGAGCGGTCGGCTCGTCGAGAATGATGAACTTGGCCCCGAAGGACAGCGCCCGCGCGATCTCCACCAGCTGCCGCTGCTCGACCGTGAGGTCGGCCGCGTCGGTGTTGGGATCGACGTCGACGCCGTACTCGGACAACAGGTCGCTCGCGGTGCGACGCAGCCGGGACCAGCTGATCACCGGTCCGCCGTCGAGGTTCTGCCGGTTGATGAACAGGTTCTCGGCGACGGTCAGGGTCGGGATGATGGTGGACTTCTGATAGACGCAGGCCACCTTCGTCCGCCACGCCTGACGGTCGGACAGGGACGGCGCCGGTTCACCGCGGAACGTGATCTGCCCGCTGTCCGGCCGGTTCAGGCCGGTCAGCATGGAGACCAGGGTGGACTTGCCGGCGCCGTTGCGCCCGACCAACGCGTGCGTCTCGCCGTCGGCGACGGTGATGTGCACGTCGTTGAGCGCGACGGTCTGCCCGAACCGTTTGGTGATGTTGCTGGCCTCGACTGCGTTCATCACTTCGCTACCTGGTTGCCCCAGAGGCTCTTGTCGTCCACGTTGTCCTTGGTCACCAGCGGGGCCGGCAGCTGGTCCTCCAGCTGGCCGTTGCCGACGTCCAGGATCGTGCTGTTGTGGTCGGTCGGGCCCGGCTTGAACGTCGTGCCCTGCACCGCGGCCTTGGCGTAGAACAGCGCCCACTTGGCGTACAGGTCGGCCGGCTGCGACACCGTCGCGTCGATCTGGCCCTGCCGGATCGCGTCGAACTCCTGCGGGATGCCGTCGTTGGAGACGATCGTGATGTGGCCGGGCTGGCCGGTCGGGATCAGGTGGTTGGTGGACTTCAGCAGTTGCAGCGTCGGGGCCAGGAACGCGCCGCCGGCCTGCATGTAGATGCCGTTGATGTCCGGGTTGGCGGTCAGGTCGGTCTGCAGCGCGGCCGACGCCTTGGCGCCTTCCCAGTTGGTCGGCTCGGCGAACACCGTGATGCCCGGGTAGTTCTGCTTCATGCAGTCGCCGAACGCCTGCGAGCGGTCGCGGCCGTTGATCGAGGCCAGGTCGCCCTCGAACTCCACGACCTTGCCCTTGCCCTGGAGCTTGTCGCCGAGGTACTTGCAGGCCTTCTCGCCGTACGCCTTGTTGTCCGCGCGGACAACCATGAACGCGCCGCCCTTGTCGGGCCGGGTGTCCACCGTGACGACCGGGATCTTCTGGGTGTTGAGCTGCGAAATCGTGCTGGCGATGGCGCCGGTGTCCTGCGGGGCCATCACGATCGCCTTGGCGCCCTGCGCGGTCATGGCCTGCACGTTGGACACCAGCTTGGTGATGTCGTTCTGCGAGTTGGTCGGGGCCATCAGGTTGATGCCAAGGTCCTTGGCCATCGTCGGCACGTACTTGTTGTACGAGTTCCAGAAGTCCGTGTCGGCCCGCGGGAAGTCGACGCCGATCGGCCCGACGCCGTTGCTGTCGCCGGAGCTGTTGGCGTCGCCTCTGTTGCAGGCGGCCAGCGTGCCGGCGAGCGCTACGCACACCGCGACGGTGAGGATGCTGCGCTTGTCCATCGTTCCTCGTTTCGTTCTAGCTCGGCGGCCGCAGGCGCAGGCCGTACATGCCGCCGTCCACCGCGAGCACGGTGCCGGCGGTCGATCCCGACAGGGGGCTGGCGAGGTAGCAGACCGCATGTGCGACCTCGTCGGCGGAAACGAGCCGCCCGGACGGCTGGCGCGCCTGCAGCGCGGCCCGTTCGGCGGCGGGGTCGGGCGCCGCGTCGAGCAGCCGGCCGACCCAGGGTGTGTCCACGGTGCCGGGGGCGACGGCGTTGACCCTGATGCCCTCCCGCACGTGGTCGGCGGCCATCGCGAGCGTCAGCCCGTACACCGCGCCCTTGCTGGCCGAGTACAGGGCGCGCTGCGGCAGCCCGGCCCAGGCGGCGATGGAGCAGGTGTTGACGACGGCGGCCGACGGCGACTGCCGCAGCCACGGCAGCGCGGCCCGGCTGACCCGGGCCATGCCGATCACGTTGACGTCCAGCACCTGGTGCCACTGCGCGTCGTCGTTGGCGGCGACGTCGCCCTGGGCCCCGATGCCGGCGTTGTTGATCACGATGTCGAGTCGGCCGAAGCGCTCGGCGGCCTCGGCCACCGCCGCCCGCACCGAGGCGTCATCCGTGACGTCGCAACGGATTCCGACCAACGGGTCGGCCACCTGATCGGGGTTGAGGTCCAGCGCCGCGACCTTGGCGCCGCGGGCGGCGAGCAGCTCCGCCGTTGCCCGGCCGATGCCGGACGCGCCACCGGTGACTATCGCCGCCAGACCGTCGAAATCGGTCACGCCACAACCTCCGTCCACACTGGACCGTCGGGATAGACGTACTGGCTCAGCGTCTCTTCCCGCAACTGGGCGGAAAAGCCCGGCTGGGTCGGCGCGAGGTACCGGCCGCCGACCACCGACGCCGGGTCGGTGAAGTGCTCGTGCAGGTGGTCGACCCACTCGATGACCCGGCCGTCCAACGACGCCGACACCGCGGCGTAGTCGAAGAAGGACAGGTGCCGCACCAGCTCGCACAGCCCGACGCCACCGGCGTGCGGGCACACCGGCACGCCGAACTTGGCCGCCAGCAACAGGATCGCGATGTTCTCGTTGACGCCGGCGACCCGGCAGGCGTCGATCTGCACCACGTCGACCGCGCCGGCCTGCAGCAGCTGCTTGAACACCACGCGGTTCTGCACGTGCTCGCCGGTGGCCACCTTGATCGGGGCCAGCGCGTCGGCGATGGCCCGGTGGGCCAGCACGTCGTCGGGCGAGGTCGGCTCCTCGATCCAGTACGGCGCGTACGGGGCCAGCTCGCGCATCCAGCGGATGGCCACGTCGGTGTCCCAGCGCTGGTTGGCGTCCACCGCCACCCGCACGCCGGCGCCGACGACCTCGCGGGCCAGCTTCATCCGCCGCACGTCGTCGTCGAGGTCGCCGCCGACCTTGAGCTTGATCATGTCGAAGCCCTCGGCCAGCGCCTGCTTGGCCAGCCGGGCCAGTTTCTCGTCGGAGTAGCCCAGCCAGCCCGGCGACGTGGTGTACGCGGGGAAGCCGTCGGCGGTCAGCTGGGCGAT
>DATJJB010000827.1:0-5631 GCA_035492655.1 Kutzneria sp.
CGCAAGCGGCCCCGCTCGCCGCGGCCGTTGGTTCTCAACACGTGGGAAGCGGTCTACTTCAACCACGACCTGGACCGGCTGCTGGCGCTGGCCGACGCGGCGGCCAAGGTCGGCGTCGAGCGGGTCGTGCTGGACGACGGCTGGTTCCGCGGCCGGCGTGACGACACCGCCGGGCTCGGCGACTGGCAGGTCGACAAAACCGTGTGGCCGCAGGGGCTTACGCCGTTCGTCGAGCACGTCAAGGGCCTCGGTATGCAGTTCGGCCTGTGGTTCGAGCCGGAGATGGTCAACCTCGACTCCGACCTGGCCCGGCAGCATCCGGAGTGGGTGCTGGGCGTGCCGGGGGAGCCGGGTCCGCCCTCGCGCAACCAGCACGTCGTCGACCTGACCGCTCCCGAGGCGTGGACGTACCTGCTGACCTCGATCGACTCCCTGGTCGCCGAGTACGGCATCGACTACCTCAAGTGGGACCACAACCGCGACCTGCACGAGGCCGTGGACCACACCGGCCGGCCGGTCGTGCACAACCAGACCCTCGCGCTGTACCGGCTGATCGACGAGCTCAAGCGCCGGCATCCCGGCCTGGAGATCGAGTCCTGCGCCAGCGGCGGCGGCCGGGTCGACCTGGGCATCCTGGCCCGCACCGACCGGGTGTGGGCGTCCGACTGCAACGACCCCGTTGAGCGGCAGTCGATCCAGCGCTGGACCGGGCAGCTGCTGCCGCCCGAGCTGATCGGCTCGCACGTGGGCCCGGAACGCAGCCACACCACCGGTCGGCGCACCGACGACTCGTTCCGGCTGGCCACCGCGCTGTTCGGCCACGCCGGCATCGAGCAGGACCTGACCGCGTGCTCACCTGCGGAGATCGACAGGCTGACGGCCTGGGCGGCGATGTACAAGGAGCTGCGGCCGTTACTGCATTCGGGTCGGGTGGTGCGGGCCGAACTGCCCGACGACGGACTTTTTTTCCACGGTGTCATTTCTAATGAGCATGGATTGTTCAGCCTCGCCCGGATTTCCACCTCGCCCGCGGGACAATCGTGGCGGGTCCGGCTGCCCGGTCTGTCGCGCGGGCGTGACTACCGGCTGCGGATCCGAGCCGACCTCGGTCTGCCATCGTTTCGCCAGGTCAGGGCCCCGGAATGGGTCACGGCGGCGATCGACGGCTGGGTGCGGGCGCCGGGTTCGGTGCTCGTCGACGCGGGCGTGGCGATGCCGACACTCGATCCCGGCCAGGCGTTACTGGTGGAGGTAATCGTCGATCGTGCATGATCCACCACAGATCCGGTACGCTATTCGGGGAGGATGTGGTGCTGGTGAATACCAATGGTGGTGGTCCGCGGCTGTCGGCGCTCAAGGGCCGACAGGTGCTCGCGGACGGCGTCTATGAGCAGATCCGGACGCTGATCATGAACGACGGCATCGCCCCGGGCGACCGGGTCAACATCGACGAGGTCGCGCGGGAGCTCGACGTGTCGGGCACGCCGGTGCGGGAAGCGTTGGCGCGGCTGGAGTCCGAGGGGCTGGTCGTGCGCCTGCCGCTGCGCGGCTACCGGGTCACCGAGCTGTTGACCAAGGACGAGGTCGAGGACATGTACGGCCTGCGGCTGCTGTTGGAGCCGCCGAGCGCGGCCAAGGCGGCGTCGGTGATGACCGACGCGTGGGCCGCCGCGCTACAGGCCGAGCTGGACAGCTGCCCGGTCGCGCCGGACGACGACAGCTACGAGGACTACAAGGCGCTGTCCGCCCACGACCAGCGGCTGCACCAGTTGATCCTGCAGATCGCCGGCAACGAGGCGGTGGCGGCCGCGTTCGAGCGCACGCACTGCCATCTGCACTTCTTCCGGTTGACGTACAACCAGACCTCCGGCGTCGCCGCGCTGGCCGAGCACCGTGAGATCGTGGACGCGTTGATCTCCGGCAAGCCCGCGCAGGCCCGCAAGGCGATGATCAGCCACCTGGAGACGGCGCGGGACCGACTGCTCGTGAAGATGTGACCCTGGTCAGACCGCGCGGAACTTGGTGATCGACTCGCGTGGGTCGCCGGACTTCACCAGTGCCTCGCCGACCAGGACGACGTCGGCGCCGTGGCGGCGGTAGTCGGCGACGTCCTCGGGGCCGGTGACGCCGGACTCGGCGACCCGCACGGCGCCGGCGGGGATCAGGGGAGACAGCTCGGCGAAGACGGAGTTGTCGATCTGGAGCGTGGTCAGGTCACGGGCGTTGACGCCGATGACCTCGGCGCCGATCTCGGCCGCGCGGGCGATCTCGGCTTCGGTGTGGGTCTCGACCAACGGCGTCAGACCGAGCTCGCGGGCCAACCCGTGCAGCTCGGCCAGCAGGCCGCCGTCCAGCGAGACGACCATCAGCAACGCGAGGTCGGCGCCGTGCGCGCGAGCCTCCCACAGCTGGTACGGGGTGACGATGAAGTCCTTGCGCAGCAACGGAACCGCCACCTCGGCCCGAACGGCGTCGAGGTCGGCCAGCGAGCCACCGAAGCGGCGGCGTTCGGTCAGCACGCTGATCGCGGCGGCACCGCCGGCGGCGTACTCGGCAGCCAGCTTGGCCGGGTCGGGGATGTCGGCCAGCG
The DNA here is from genome assembly GCA_035492655.1 of Kutzneria sp. Lineage (GTDB taxonomy): Bacteria > Actinomycetota > Actinomycetes > Mycobacteriales > Pseudonocardiaceae > Kutzneria. Next base: position 2,591 of record DATJJB010000827.1, read on the forward strand.
CGCCCTTGCTGGGGCTGCGGCGCTTCACCTCGGCGATGATCGACACACCGTCGGCCCGGAAGCCGGGCAGCGGGTCGAGCGCCGGCGGCGTGTCCGCCACCCGGGCCTTCAGCTCGGCCAGCGGAACCTCGCGCTGGCGCGCCGCCAGGTCCTCGAGCACACCGTCCACGATTCCGTCGAGCACCGTCGTCATGCCGGCCAGCCTATCTGTTGCCGCCCGCACTGTCTGCTGTCCGGGCACGCCCCCGCAGGTCAGCGGCAGAAGCGCAGCGCCGTGGCAGTGAGCGTCTCGGCGCAGCGGATCGTGTCGGCGATGCTGACCCACTCGACGGCGGCATGGGCGCCGTCGCCGGCCGGTCCGAAAAGGACGGTCGGGATGCCGGCGGCCGAGATGAACGCGGAGTCGGCCCAGTAGCTGACGCCGGCGATCTCGGCCCCGCTGACCTCGGCCAACACGGCGACGATGGCGCTGTCGTCGGCGGTCTCGAACGGCTCGCGGGACATGGTGGTCCGGGAGTTCGCCACCAGGGACGTGTCCTCGGCCTGGCAGGCGGCCAGCAGCTCGGCGACATCGCGTTCGACGTCGGCCACGGACTCGCCGGGCAGGGTCCGCCGCTCGACGGTGAGCACACATCGGTCGGGCACGGTGGATTCCTCGCGGCCGCCGGTGATCAGCGAGGCGTGCAGGGTGCCGGGGCCGAGCCGGGGATGCTGACGGCCGCGCAGCGCGTCGTTGAGCCGGTCGAGGGCGACCAGCACCGGGCCGGTGCGCATGATCGCGTCCACGCCGAGGTGCGGACGGGAACCGTGCGCGGCCTGGCCGACGACCTCGATCTCCGTCCAGACGAAACCCTTGTGCGCCACGGCAACGGTCGACTCCGTGGGCTCGCACACGATCGCGGCGTCGGCGCTGAGCACGGTCAGCACCTCCTGCACGCCGAGGCTGGCGTACTCCTCGTCGGCCACGCAGGCGACGACGACCTCACCGGCCAGGGCGTCCACATTGGCGTCACGACAGGCGACCAAGGCGGCAGCCAGTCCGGCCTTCATGTCGTAGGCGCCACGGCCGTACAACCGATCGCCGTCCACATAGGACTCCTTGGAGTCGCCGAAGCCGACCGTGTCCAGGTGTCCGCACAGCATCAACCGCTTGCCGGGACCACCGCGCGTGGTCCGGACGATCACACTGGGGCGGCCCGGGGTTGCCTCCACCACCTCGACGGCCAGGCCCGCGTCGCGCGCCCACGAGGCGACGAAGTCGGCGATCTCCCGCTCGCCGGCCGCGCCCGGCACCAGCGACGGGTTGACGGAGTCGATGTCCACCAACCGCTTCAGCAACTCGTCGACGGTCATGCGTGACGTCCTTCCGTGCTGATCAAGACGATGGTGCTGTCGGACGAGATGTCCAGAACGGGTCGGGCGGCGCGGACGCCGGCCAAGGTGGCCGCACCGCAGGGACCGGAGTTGACGCCGAGGGTGGCAAGGTCGGCAACCGCTTGCTCGGTGTCCTCGTCGGTCACCGCGACGGCGGCGTCGAGACCGGCAAGCAGGTCGGGAAAGGCTGTGCTGGAAGGTGTTCCGCAGTTCAGTCCGGCCATCACGGTGGCCTCGGTGCCGATCGAGACCAGCTCACCGGCGTCCAAACTGGACAGCACACAGGGGGCTCTGGTCGGCTCGACGCCGAGCAGCGAGACTGCTCCGGGCGTGCTGCGATAGTGCCGAACGGCCGCCTGGGCCAGGGATCCGACGCCCATCGGCACCGCGACCAGCGCGGGGGAGACGTCGATCTCCCGGAACAGCGTCGAATACCCGTCGACGATGGCCGCCGGGATGTCCTCGTAGCCGTCCCATGCCGTGTCCTGCACCAGGATTCCGTCGGCCGCCGCGGCGATGCGACAGGCCTCGTCGTACGAGCCGTCGACCCGCACGACTTGCGCGCTCTCGCCGACGATCGCGTCCACGGCCGGCTGCCCGACGGCCGCCGGCACGAACACGGTGGCGGAAACCCCCAGCAAACGGGCGAAATGTGCCACCGCGCGCCCATGATTGCCGTCGGTCGCCGTGGTCAACCGGATCCCGCGGCCGGCGACGTACGCGCGCAGCCCGTCGAGGGTGTCAGGCCCGTCGGGGCCGACCAGCGCATGCCGGATGCCCCAAGCCGCGCCCAGCACCTTGAACGCCGGCAGCCCCAGCCGCGCCGACTCGTCCTTCACCAGCACCTGGGCCACACCCAGCTCGGCCGCCAGCTTCGGCACGTCGATCAGCGGCGTCGGCGCATAACCCGGCAGGCCCCGGTGGAAGGCCCACGGGCTCGTCGTTGGCGCCGGGCAGCGCCACCGGCGGGCTTCCGGTCGTCGGTAGACGGTCATGGCTCCAGTCTGCGGGCCGTGACCGTGAAGGAAAAGCGCACATTTATGGCGATAACAGTCCATATTCTCTTACCATTGGCGGCATGCTCGACCTGCACCGGCTGCGTCTGCTCAAGGAGCTGCACACCCGCGGCACCCTCGCCGCCGTCGCGGCCGCGCTCGGTTACAGCAGCTCAGCGGTGTCGCAGCAGCTCGCGCTGCTGGAGAAGGAGGCCGGCGCGCCGCTGCTGGAGCGGGTCGGCCGCGGCGTGCGGCTCACCCCGCAGGCGCTGATCCTGGTCGGCCACGCCGAGGCCGTGCTCGACCGGCTGGAACAGGCCGAGGCCGAGATCGAGGCATCCTTGACCGCGCCGACCGGCGTCGTCCGGCTGGCCGCGTTCCAGACCGCGATGCTCTCGCTGATGCCACCACTGCTGGAGTTGCTGGCGCGGGACGCACCGAAACTGAGACTTGATGCCGTCCAACTGGAGCCCGACCGGGCGCTGTCACTGCTGACCGCCGGCGGCTGCGACCTGGTGCTGGCCGAGGAGTACCCCGGCTACCCGCTGCCCCGGCTGCCGGGGCTCGACCGGGTTGACCTCGGCCCCGACGCCATGCGCCTGGCCGTGCCGCCGTCGCTGGCCGGCCGCGGCCTTGACCAGCTGGCCGACCAGCGCTGGATCCTCGAACCGG
>DATJJB010000828.1:0-5994 GCA_035492655.1 Kutzneria sp.
GCGACCCTGGATGGTCGGAACGGTGACCGCTCAGGGCCGTCGTGGCGAGCCCGGCGACGGCGACGATGGTGGTGGCGTCCACGGATCATGGAGCCTACTCGGGATCACCGTTCGGGTGTTGGACGCTACGGGAGGTTCGCATCGGGCTCGGCGGAAGTACGCCCGGGATCGCGAGGTGCTGCTGGCCGGGGCGTCGCGTGATCGTCGAGGAATCCGTGTCGCCCGTCCCACGAGGAGCATGCGCGGCGAAGGCCCCACACCAGCGGGGATGGGGCCTTCTGCTACTCCCGGGCGCTACCGACGGCCGCCGAGGAGCCGGGCCTTCTGCGCCTCGAACTCCTGCTGGGACAGGATGCCCTGCTGCGTCAGCGCGGCCAGCTTCCCGAGTTCGTCTGCGACGGACACCGGCGCAGCGGCCTGGTGGACCGGCTGCCGGCCGCGTGAAGACGCGTGGATAGTTCTCACGGGGATGATGTTGGCAGTGACTTCGGCCGGGACGAATGTCGAAGCCGGACGGCCAGATGAAAGCTGAGCACATGTTCCCCGAGACTCCCGCTGCCGCGGCCGCGCTGTCCGTGGCCACCCGTTTCTACTCGCCCGCGCTGCTCAACCACACCGTCCGCTCCTACCTGTGGGGAACGATGTACGGCACAGCCCGCGGGATCGCCTTCGACGACGAACTGTTCTACGTCTCGGCATTGCTCCACGACATCGGGCTGACGGGGGCATTCGACAGCCACACGCTGCCGTTCGAGGAGGCGGGAGGGCATCTGGCCTGGTCCTTCGGCGTGGCAGCCGGCTGGCCGACGGAGCGGGCCGCCAGGGCCGAGGAGATCATCGTGCTGCATATGCGCGACGACGTGTCCCCGGCCGCCGACCCCGAGTCCCACCTGCTGCAGATCGCCACCAGCTGGGAGATAGTCGGACGGCGGCCGGAGGAGTTCCCGCCGGTCGCGAGGGCAGAGATGCTCGCCCGCTATCCCCGGCTGGGATTCGGCGCGGAATTCCTGGCGTGCTTCGAGGACCAGGCGAGGCGCAAGCCAGGCAGCGCCGCCGGCGCATCAGTCGGCAGAGACCTCGCCGCCCGGATCGCCGCCAACCCCCTCGAAGCCCACCCACCCGCCTGACCTCCGATCGCGAACTCCTCAACCGCCCAAATGGGACACAGGCTAACTAAGCAGTTATCAACGCCCACTGCGACCGGGTATGGCCGGTCTGTCCCGTGCCCGGCGGGCCAGCCGCGATCAACCTACGTGGAGGGGCCAACCCGACTCGGCTCATGGTCGCTGCCGGCCGATGTTCGGCCTCTGACGGGATCCGCTCATGTTTGATATGCAGGTGATCGGGCGCTCCGACTGAACAGCGCCACTGGGCCGGCGCCGATGGGCTGGTTAAGGGGCGTTACTTCGAGTCGCGACGCCGGGGCTGCGCCACTGGTCGGCACCCGGTTGCAGAGTCATCCGCTTCTGTAGCCCATGAACGGATGTTGCGAGGCTTTGAGCGGCGTGACTGGTGTCGGTCCTGGCCATGTTTCTCGGGCTAGGACGTCTCGGCCTGGGCCAGGCGACCGCCGCTGGCCGGACCGGGGCTGCGACGACGGCCCGGTAGCGGGACCTGCCGAGTTGGGCGCCGGCCAGGGGTCAGGAGGCCGCTGCACCGGCGCCGCGCCGGTCCCGGACGGCGGCCACCGCCTCCCGCTCGTTGAGCCGGGAGCCGGCGGCGTATACCTGGTCGAACCGGTCCGCGCCGACTGCCTGGCGGACCTGGGCCACCAGCTCCGCCTCGCCCCGCCGCACCATCGGCCACGCCCGCAGTGCGACCCGCCGGCGCAGGCCGTCGGCCGCCCCGGCCAGCCGCGCTGCCCGCTCGGGGTCGCCCTCCACCAACGCCAATCGGGCGAACCCAACGAGGCACAGGGACACGAGTAGGGTGCTGTGGGCCGCCAAGCTCCGGTCCAGCCCCTGGTCCAGCTGCGCCCTGGCCTCGTTCAGCCGGCCCCGCACGACGGCCAGGATGCCCAGCTGCACTCGCGGCCAGGCGGCCAGCCAGGCGTTGTCGAACCGCTCCGCCAGCTCACGTGCCTCGGTCAGGCGGCGCAGGGCGTCGTCGTAGCGGCCCACAGCCATCTCCACGTAGCCGGCGCTGGCGACGGCGACCGCCGTCCAGTACAGCTCGTCCTGGCTGCGTAGCTGCTCCACGCTTACCGACACACATCGCAGGGCGCCGTTCAGGTCGCCGACGATCGGCGACGTCCACGCCATGGCAAGATGGGACACCGCCTGCAAGTACGGATCCTGGATGCCCGCCAGCAGCGGCGCCAGGCGCTCGCGGGCTGCCAGCGCCCCCGCGTCGTCGCCCACCTCGTTGGCGGTCACCAGCGCCGTCCACAACAGCTCGGCCCGGGCCTGAACCTCCAGGGAGTCGGCGGTGGGCATCAGCGACTCGACCCAGGCGTGGACCGTGCCGAGGTGATCCCGCTGCTCCCAGAACGGCCACAGGACCCGGAACAGGTGCGGCAGCGGCCCGCGGTTGTGGGCCAGGTACCACTCCACGGTGACGGACAGGTTGCCCGCCTCGGCTTGCAGCCGCTCGGCCCACTCACTGTGGCCGACACCGCGCAGTGGCCGGTCCGCTTGCTCGGCCAATGCCCGGTAGTAGTCGGCGTGGCGGCGCCGTATCTGCGCGAGGTCCGGCCGGGCCGCCAGCCGCTCGGCGACGAACGCGCGGACGGTCTCCAGCATCCGCAAGCGGGGGCCTTGGTCGCTGTGGTCGAGGTAGACGAGGCTGTGGCGGGCCAGCGCCTCAAGCAGCTCCAGCGCTCGGTTCCCGTCCAGGCCGGCCACCTGCGCGGCGGCGTCGACGGTCCAGCCGTCGACGAACACCGCGGCGACCTCCAGCAGCGACCGCTCGGCGTCGTCGAGCAGGCCGACGCTCCACTCCACCGTGGCCCGCAGGGTGCGCTGGCGCTCGGGCAGGTCCAGCGTTCCCGTCCCCAGCGCGTCCAGCGAGGCCGCCAGCCGGCGCAGCAGCGCGTCGGGGTCGAGCAGCCGGATGCGGGCGGCGGCCAGCTCGATCGCCAGCGGCAGGCCGTCCAGCCGCCGGCAAATCTTCACCACCGCCGCGGCATTGCCCTCGGTGAGGGTGAAGTCGTAGCGCACCGCCCGGGCCCGGTCCACGAACAGCGCCACCGCCGGCGAAACCGCCAGCTCCTCGACCGGCATGCCGGTCGGGTCGACGGGCAGCGGCAGCGGCGCGACCGGGTACTCCCGCTCGGCCTGCACCCCCAGCACCGTCCGGCTGGTGGCCAGGATCGCCACGCCGGGACAGCGGGCCAGCAGCTCGTCCAGGTCGCCGGCGACCTCGACCGCCTGGTCCAGGTTGTCCAGCACAAGCAGCCACCGGTCGTCGCTGAAGTACTCGACCAGGGCCTCCAGCGGCGCGCCCACCCCGGCCAGATCGGCGTCCACCGCCCTGCCGACGCCGGCCAGTACTAGCTCGGACCGGGTGACGCCGGCCAGCGGGACAAACGCTACGCCGGAACCGAAGCGGTCCTGCAGCCGCTCGCCCACGGCCGTCGCCAGCCGGGTCTTGCCGACCCCACCCGGCCCGGTCAGCGTCACCAGCCGCGCGTGGGGCCGCCCGACCAGACCGGCCAGCTCGTCGATGGCCTGCTCCCGCCCGATCAGCGACGTCGTGCCCACCGGCAGCGGGCGCGGGCCACGCCGGGCTGCCGACACCCGGCCCGCCACCGGCACCGAGACAGCGGCCGCTGGGCCGGTGGCGGCGAACCTCTCGCTCAGCAGCGACGCCAAGTCGTCGCGCACCAAGCGGCCCAGCTCACCGGTCGTGTGGAAGGAACAGTACGAGTCCGCCGCCTCCTGCCTGATCCGGTCGAGCAGCCCGGTGAGGCGAAGCTCCCGGTCGGGCGCCGGCGCCTTGACGTACAGCAGTCGCGGCAACCCCCGCGACAGCTCGAACTCCTCCTCCAAGCCTGACGTCCCCATGCCAGGGCCGACCCATCCGTAGCGCTGCCAGTACAGCCCGATGAACACATCGCTTTCCGCCAGGTACGCCCGATACAGATCCCGCGGAGGGTGCGGCCGCGCCCCCAACTCGAACATCACCGGCGTGAGCCGAAGCGCCGAGATCGCCCGCGCAACAGCCCGCCGCTCATCCGCCAACTCCTGCAAGGTGGAACTCACGAACACCCGCAGACGCTGGTCAGGAGTTCGGATAACCGCCTCGGCCGGCGACGCCTCAGTCACCGACCGCCCCCGGGTGGGACCCACCACCCAAGTTTGGAACGATCCGGCCTGCACCGACAAACCTGCGCATCAACCTGTCCGTCCACGAGCGCTGATCCGCCACCCGGGCCGCAGACAACATACGAACCACGCACACACCCCCGCCACACTGGCCATGCGGCCGCCTCACCGCGAGCGGGAACCCTGCCGACGCAGGACGACAAGCCGCAGAGCGTGCGCTCACCCGTTGCTCATGCTTGATATGCCGCTGACCGCGCGTCTTGACCGGCATCGAGGCTCGCTACCCCGACAACAGGACGGCACGCCGTTACGCACTGTGACAGCAGAACAGAAGAGATCCGGCCGACTGTCACCCGTCAAGTGAAGCTGATGTGTAATGGATCAAGTGGAACTCGGCTACGGGATGCAGCGATGGTCGAACGTGTGTGCGATACGCTGCGGTCGTGGCTACGGTCGCGTGCTGGTGGACGGTCGGTGCGGTTGCATGGGAGAAGCGACACCTGGCTGAGTGATGCGGCCGGTGGACGGTTGAGGTGTCCGAGGGCGGCGCTGAGGGGACACTAGGCGGAGACCCGCTGCCCGCCGGCCCCGGCCTCCCTCAGCGCAACACTCATCCGAGGAGGTTGCATCATGACGGACAAGCTCAACATCGTTCTCGTCCATGGTGCGTTTGGTGATGGTTCGCACTGGCGCCACATAATCCCGGGACTATATCAAGCGGGGCACCGAGTGATGGCGGCGCAGAACCCGCTTACGTCGCTGGCTGACGACATCGCAAACACCCGGAAGCTGGCCGAATGGATGGGCGGTGCGACGCTACTGGCCGGCCATTCCTACGGCGGGGCCGTGATCACGGGTGCGGGCCATGCACCCAACGTGGTGGGACTGGTGTACATCGCCGCGTTCGCCCCGGAGGAGGGAGAAAGCCTGAGCAATATTCTCGCCCGTACCGTGCCCCCACCCGGGGCGGCGAGTATCAGCTCTGCCTTCGACGACGACTTCCTATGGCACGGCCAGGACACGTTCCACGACAGCTTCTGCCAGGATCTCGACGACACCGAGTCGTTGGTCATGGCAACAACCCAGAGGCCGCTCGCTCGTCGGTGCTACGACGATCGCACCGGGGAGCCGGCGTGGAAGACCAAGCAAAGCTGGTATCAGGTCTCAGCCCAGGACCGTATGATCCCGCCGGAGACCCAGCGGTGGATGGCTAAGCGTATCCACGCTCGCGAAACCATCGAGCTCGACACCAGCCACGCGTCGCTCGCCACCCGGCCGACCGAGGTACTCGAACTGATCACCAACGCCGCCGACGCCGTGTGACACGGGCACTTCGGAAGGTCTCGCGTCGCCGACAGCAACAGCTACCCATGACGGCCACCAAGTTCGCCCGCTCGGGTTGTCAATCCTCTGTCAGTAGGTCCTCCCGCGCTTCATCCAGATGTGTTGCGGCGTCAGGGAACCGGGCCTGCACCGCCTCTACAACGCGGCCATACTGGTCGCGCACCGCGGCCGCGTCGGGCTGGTCGAAGATGGTCACCCTCAAGCGCTGACTCCAGGACCCGCTTTGGCGATGCCGTCCCAGGGCGCCGGTGCCCTCCACACCAGCGCGGTCCAGGACGCCGAAGCTACGGGCCCAGGCCAGCAGCCGACGGTAGCCGGCGGCGGTGGTGGGGAAGGTCGCGTCGGCGAGCTCGGCACCGAGTGTGTCGATGACCGCGGCGACGTG
>DATJJB010000829.1:0-10292 GCA_035492655.1 Kutzneria sp.
CTTCTGCGTCGGCGCCAGCCTGGCCCGCACCGAGCTGAAGGTCGCCCTGTCGACCCTGTTCCGCCGCATCCCGGATCTCCGCCTCGCCGTCGCCCCCGACGACTTGACCACCCGCCCCGGCTCCGTCTTCGGCGGCCTCACCGCCCTGCCGGTCACCTGGTAACCCCGCGAGTCCCGCTCAGCGGCACACCGAAATACGGTTTCGGCGCGGCAATGCCGTTATGAGCGAACGAAATATCCGGCCGGGTAACGTCGTCGCCATGTCTTCAGTGCAGCGGAGCGTGCGCGGGATCTGCGACCGGTACGTCGACGACTACGCGGCGTTGGATCCGGTGGCGGCCACCGAGCTGGGCATCGTGGGCCACGAGTCCGAGCTCACCGACTACTCGCCGGCCGGCCACGCGGCCCGGGCCGAGCTGGCCCGGCGGGCGCTGGCCGAGATGGCCGCGGCGGAGCCGGTGGACGACGGCGAACGGGTGGCCAAGGCGGTGTTCACCGAGCGGGTGTCGCTGGACGTCGAGCTGTACGAGGCCGGCCTGACCCCGGCCATGCTGAACGTGGCGGTCGGCCCGGTGCAGGCCGTGCGCATGGTGTTCGACCTGATGCCGACGGAGACGCCCGAGCAGCGGGCCGATGTCGAGGCCCGGATGAGTCAGGTGCCAGCGGCGCTGGCCGGGATCCGCGCCTCGCTGCTGGCCTCGGCCGACGCCGGTCGCGTGTCGGCGCTGCGGCAGGTCGGCAAGGTCGCCGATCAGTGCGAGACGTGGGCCGGACTCGGGGCCACGCCAGGGTTTTTCACCACGCTCGCCGGCCCCGGTGACCCCGCCCGCCAGGCCGAGGAGGCGTTCGCCGAGTTCGCCGGCTTCCTGCGGGCCGAGCTCGCGCCGCTGGCGCCGACCAAGGACGCCGTCGGCGAGGAGGTCTACCGGCTGTGGTCGCGCTTCTTCCTCGGCGCGGACCTCGACCTGCGTGAGGCGTACGAGTGGGGCTGGGCGGAGTTCGCCCGGATCGAGGCGGAGATGCGGGCGGTGGCCGACCGGATCAAGCCCGGCGCGACCGTGGCCGAGGCGGCCGAGGCGCTGGACCACGACCCCCGCTACCAGGTCAGCGGCCGTGACGAGTTCACCAAGCGCATGCAGGCCATCGCCGACGACGCGCTGACTTCCTTGCGCGGCAAGCACTTCGACATCCCTGACCGGCTGATGACGGTCGAGGCGCGGATCGCGCCGTCCGGCGGCAACGCCGGCATCTACTACACCGGGCCGACCGAGGACTTCAGCCGGCCGGGCGGGATGTGGTGGTCGCTGCCGGCGGACAAGGACGAGTTCACCACCTGGCGCGAGGTGTCCACGGTGTACCACGAGGGCGCGCCCGGGCATCACCTGCAGATCGCCACCGCGGTGAACCAGGCCGAGAAGCTGACCCGGTACCAGCGGCTGCTCACCTTCGTCTCCGGCCACGGCGAGGGCTGGGCCCTCTACGCCGAGCGCCTGATGGAGGAACTGGGGTACCTGGCCGACGACGGCGACCGGCTGGGCATGCTGGCCGGGCAACTGTTCCGCGCCGCCCGGGTGATCGTCGACATCGGCATGCACCTGGAGCTGGACATCCCGGCCGGCGCCGGCTTCCACGAGGGCGAGCGCTGGACGCCCGAGCTGGGCCTGGAGTTCCTGCTCACCCGCACGGTCGCCGAGCCGTCGATGGCACACGCCGAGATCGACCGCTACCTGGGCTGGCCCGGCCAGGCGCCCTCGTACAAGCTCGGCGAGCGCCTCTGGCTCGCCGCCCGGGACGACGCCCGCGCCCGGCTGGGGGACGCCTTCGACATCAAGGCGTTCCACAAGCAGGCGTTGGAGATGGGCGGCATGGGCCTGGACACGCTGCGGGAGCAGCTGGCCCGGCTCAGCCGAGGTTGATTCAGCACAGCGGCGGGAACGCGCCCGGCGCGGAGATCACGTGCAGCGCGAGCTGGGTCCGGTCCCGCAGGCCCAGTTTGCGCAGCGTGCTGGAGACGTGGTTCTTCACCGTGCCCTCGGTGATGTACAGCTCGGCGGCGATCTCCCGGTTCGACGCGCCCGCGCCGACCAGCCGGGCCACCTCGGCCTCCCGGCTGGACAACACCGGTTGGGCCGGTGCTTCCCCACGCAGCTGGGCCACCACCCGGCCGGCGACCTGGTCGCTCAGCACGGTGCCGCCGGCCGCGGCCCGGTGAATGGCCGCCACCAGCTCCTCGGGCGAGGCGTCCTTGAGCAGGAAGCCCCGCGCGCCGGCCTTGAGCGCCCCGAACAGGTACTCGTCCTCGTCGAACGTGGTCAGCACGATGCTGGCGATGTCCGGGTGCGACCGGGCCAGCTCGGTGATCAGCTCGATGCCGTCCATGCCCGGCATCCGGGCGTCGACCAGGGCCACGTCCGGAAAGCAGGTCGGGACCACGGCCAGCGCGTCCGGCCCGCTGCCCACATCGGCGACGATCTCGATGCCGTCCTCGATCTCCAGCAGCTTGCGCAGCCCGCTGCGCATCAGGATCTGGTCGTCGACCAGCAGCACCCGCACGCTCATCGGCGCCGCACCGGCAGGTCGGCGACCAGCTCGAAGCCGCCGTCCGGGACGTTGCCGGCGACCAGCACACCGCCGGCCGCCTCGGCCCGCTGGCCCAGCGACGACAGCCCGAAACCCCTGGTCAGCTCGCCGACGCCGCGCCCGTCGTCGCCGATGCGCAGGCACACCCGCTCGTCGCGGAACGACAGCACCGCCTCGGCCCGCGTCGCGCCGGCATGCCGCAGCACGTTGGTCAGCCCCTCCTGAAGCACCCGGTACAGCACCACCTCAGTGTCGCCCACCAGCGGCTGCTCACAACCGTGGACCTCGAACCGGACCTCGATGCCGGTGCCGTCGAAGGTGCGGGCCAGCTCGGCCAGCGCCTGGCTGCCGGTCCGCCCCTCCAGCGCCAGCGGCCGCATCGCCCGCACCCAGCGCCGGGTGTCGGCCAGCGCCTCCCTGGTCAGCTCCTTGGCCTGGGTGACCTCGTCCCACGCCTGGTCGGGCCGCTTGTCCCGGAAGCGTTCGGCGTTGGTCAGCCCGACCTGGATGACGGTCAGGTAGTGGCCGACGGAGTCGTGCATCTCGCGGGCCATCCGGGCCCGCTCCTCGGCCACCGACAGCTCCCGCACCTGGTCGGCGTAGGCCCGCAGCTCCTGGTGTGCCTCGGCCAGCTCGCCGAGCAGCTGCTGCGACTCGGTCCGCCGACGGCGCGCCTCGGTCACCGCGGAGGCCAGGCCGGTGACGAAAACCGTCAACACCACCACGACCACGCTCTGGATGCACGCCGCGAGGACCGTGTAGCCGGAATCGGTCAGTGTGTAGACGAAGGCGAACATGACGACGCACGCGGCGGTGATCACGGCCCCCCGCACGCCGAACAGGAAGGTGCAGTTGGTCAGGACCAGCAGCAGCCAGATGTCGGTGGCGTTGTACGAGGACAGCAGGGTCAGCGCGACCATGCCGGCGAGGAACAGGACCAGCGCCAGCTTGCGGGCCAGCGGCACGAACGGGTCCCACGGCATCGCCAGCCACGCCAGCGCCATGACGCCGAGGCAGGCCAGCGGCCACAGCCCGTACGGCTGCGGCTGTTGGGCGTAGTTGGTGATCTCGGCCGCGGCGACGACCACCACCGTCACCCAGAACACGGCCCCGTACAGGGCCGGACGGCCAGCGGCCCGGTCGGGGGGCCACCCTACCCGACCGGGCCGTCGAGACTCCTGCGCCGTTGTCGTCGTCTGTTCGGAGCCCACGCTGGACAACGGTAGCCAGCCGGAGCCCCGGAAGCATCGCCCCGGCGGCATGGTGGCGTCCCATGACCAAAGTCATGGGTGACCGGGACCTTCGGCGCTACATGCCGACCGCGTGCACCCCGCCGTCGACCCACACCATGGACCCGGTGGTCGCGGGCAGCCAGTCGGACAGCAGCGCGCACACCGACTTGGCCACCGGCTCCGGGTCGGTCGGGTCCCAGCCCAGCGGGGCCCGCTCGGTCCACGACTTGTCCAGCTCGACGAAGCCCGGGATGGACTTGGCGGCCATGGTGCGGACCGGGCCGGCGGCCACCAGGTTCACCCGGATCTTGCGCGGGCCCAGGTCACGGGCCAGGTAGCGGGTCACCGACTCCAGCGACGCCTTGGCCACGCCCATCCAGTTGTAGGCCGGCCACGCGACGCGGGCGTCGAAGTCCATGCCGACCACCGAGCTGCCCTCGGTCATCAGCGGCAGCAGCGCCTTGACCAGGTCCTTCAGCGAGTACGCGGACACCTGCACGGCGGTCGCGACGTCCTCCCACGGGGCCTCGAGGAAGTCCGAGCCGAGCGTGGACGGCGGGCCGTAGGCGATCGAGTGCAGCACGCCGTCGACACCGTCCAGGTGCTCGCGCACCCGCTCCGGCAGCGCCGCCAGGTGCTCGGCGTCGGTGACGTCGAGCTCGATCACCGGCGCCTCCTGGGGCAGCCGCTTGGCGATCCGCTCCACCAGGCTCATCCGGCCGAAACCGGTCAGCACCACCTTGGCGCCCTGCTCCTGCGCCACCCGCGCCACGTGGAAGCCGAGTGAGGCGTCGGTGATCACCCCGGTGATCACCAGGCGCTTGCCGTCGAGCAGTCCGGTCACGTGCTTTCCTCTCCTGCGTGATTGTTGATCAGTGGCCCATGCCGAGGCCGCCGTCGACCGGCAGCACCGCGCCGTTGACGTAGGCGGCCGCGTCCGAGGCCAGGAAGGTGACGGCCGCGGCGATCTCCTGGGTCGCGCCGAAGCGGCCGGCCGGGATCTGCGCGAACGCCTTGTCCTTGACGTCCTGCGACAGCACCGCGGTCATGTCCGTCTCGATGAAGCCCGGCGTGATCACGTTCGCGGTGATGTGGCGCGAGCCCAGCTCGCGGGTGATGGAGCGGGCCATGCCGATCAGGCCGGCCTTGCTGGCCGCGTAGTTCACCTGGCCGGGGCCGCCGTTGAGGGCGACGACCGACGAGATGTAGATGATCCGGCCCCAGCGGGCCCGCAGCATGGCGCGGGTGGCCCGCTTGGTCACCCGGAACGCGCCGGTCAGGTTGGCGTCCAGCACCCGGGTGAACTGCTCCTCGGACATCCGCATCAGCAGCGTGTCGTCGGTGATGCCGGCGTTGGACACCAGCACCTCGACCGCACCCTGGTGGGCCTCGACCTCGGTGAACGCCTGGTCCACCTGGTCGGCGTCGGTGATGTCGCACTTCACCCCGAACAGGCCGTCCGGCACCGCCGAGCCGCGGTGCGTGATGGCGACCTTGTCGCCCTGCGCGGCGAACGCCTGCGCGATGGCCAGGCCGATGCCGCGGTTGCCCCCGGTGACCAGTACGGACCGTGCCACTGCTGCTCCTCGTCTCGCGGGTGTCGCGTTGGAGGCTATCTGTTACCGGCCGGTCGGCCCGCATCGGTGTTAAGTGACGGTCATGACGTCGAGGCTGGTGGAGCGGCTACAGGCCGAAGTGGACGGCGACGTGCTGGCCGATGCCGGGACACGGGCGATGTACGCGGCGGACGCGTCCAACTACCGGCACGTGCCGGTGGTGGTGGTCCGGCCGCGCACGGTCGACGCGGCCGTGGCGGCGGTCGGGGTGGCCGCTGAGCTGGGCGTGTCGATCACCGGCCGCGGTGCGGGCACGAGCATCGCGGGCAACGCCTGCGGCGAGGGCATGGTGCTCGACTTCGCCCGTCACCTGAACCAGGTGCTGGAGGTCGACGCGGCTTCGCGGACGGCGCGGGTGCAGCCGGGCGTGGTGCCGGATGTGCTCAACCGCACGGCGGGGCAGCATGGTCTGCACTTCGCGCCCGATCCGTCGACCCACAGCCGCTGCACGATCGGCGGGATGATCGGCAACAACGCCTGCGGGGCGCACTCGGTGGCGTGGGGCAAGACCGTGGACAACGTCGAGTCGCTGGACGTGCTGCTGCCGGACGGGAGGCGTTTCGACGCCGACACCGGCGAGAGTCCTCTGCACGGTGAGCTGCGGGCGCTGCGGGATGACGTCATGGCGGCGGTGCGGACCGGGTTTCCGCGGATTCCGCGGCGGGTGTCGGGCTACAACCTCGACCAACTGTTGCCGGAGAACGGCTTCCATGTCGGACGCGCCCTGGTCGGCAGCGAAGGCACCTGCGTGACCGTGCTCGGGGCGACGGTACGGCTGGTTCCACTGCCTTCGTCACGGTCGTTGGTGGTGCTGGGTTTCTCGGACACCTACGCGGCGGCCGACCAGGTGGTGGCGTTGCTGTCGCTGGACGTGCTGGCGATCGAGGGCGTCAACGAGGACATCGTGTCGATCCTGCGGCAGCGCAAGCCGGGGACACCCGGGCTGCGGGCGCTGCCGGCCGGGCGGAGTTGGCTGTTCGTGGAGACGGTCGATCCGGCCGCGGTCGTCAAGGCGATGCCGGGCGCGGTGGGATCCGTGGTCGTGACGGAGCCGGCGCGGATGCGGGAGCTGTGGCGGATCCGGGAGGACGGGGCCGGTCTGCTGACCCGGACGGCGGACGGTGCCGAGGCGTGGTCGGGCTGGGAGGATGCCGCCGTGCCGCCGGCCAGGCTGGGGGCGTATCTGCGGGACTTCGACAAGCTGTTGGGGCGGCATGGTCGACGGGGGCCGACCTATGGGCACTACGGCGACGGCTGCCTGCATGTGCGGATCGATTTCGACCTGCGCGGGCCGGGATACCGGTCGTTCCTGGAGGAGGCGGCCGACCTGGTCGTGTCGCACGGGGGTTCGCTGTCCGGCGAGCACGGTGACGGGCAGGCGCGGTCGGAGTTGTTGCCGCGCATGTACTCCCCCGAGATCATGGCCGCCTTCTGCCGGTTCAAGTCGATCTTCGACCCGCGTGGCTTGATGAATCCGGGCCGGATCGTGGATCCGCTGCCGTTGGACGCCGATCTCCGGGTTGTCGTTGCCCCGGCTCGGATTCCGGTACGGACTTCGTTGGCGTTGCACGCCGATCAGGGGGATCTGGCGGCCGCTTCACGGCGGTGTGTAGGCGTCGGCAAGTGCCTGACGGCGTCCGGTGGCGTGATGTGTCCGAGCTATCGGGCCACCCGCGAGGAGAGGCATTCCACGCGTGGGCGGGCACGGCTGCTGTTCGACATGCTCAACGGTTCCGTTGTCCGAGGTGGCTGGCGTTCGGCGGAAGTCCGGGATGCGCTCGACTTGTGCTTGTCCTGCAAGGGATGCAAGCGGGACTGTCCGGTCGATGTTGACATGGCCACCTACAAGGCCGAGTTCCTGCACCAGCACTACCGTGGCCGACTTCGGCCGATGTCCCACTACTCCATGGGTTTTCTGCCGCTGTGGCTGGCACTGGCACCCGGTCTCGTCCGGGCCCTGGGCGACGTTCGGGTGGTGAAACGCCTCGGCGGTATCGATCCCCGGCGCACGATGCCGCCGGTGTCCCGCTCTTTCCGGTCACGGTTCAAGGCTTCCGGCGTCGGCGAGCCCGTCGTGCTGTTCACCGACACCTTCACCGACCACTTCGACCCTCAGGTCGGTCTCGACGCCGTCACGGTGTTGGCACACCTGGGGTTCAGTGTTTCCTTGCCCCGCAAGCGTGTCTGTTGTGGACTGACGTGGATGTCCACCGGCCAGCTCGGCACGGCCCGCCGGGTGCTGCGCCGCACCGCCCGCATCATGGACGGCTCGTCGGATCCGGTCGTCGGGCTTGAGCCCAGCTGCACCGCTTTCCTGCGCAACGACGCCTTGGAGCTGACCGACGACCCGGCGGTTCAGCGCCTTTCGTCTCGCGTTCGCACCTTCGCCGAACAGGTCGCGCCTGTCGTCGGTCCGTTGGGCTCGGCCAAGGCTGTCATGCAGCCGCACTGCCATCAGTACGCCGAACTCGGTCTCGACGCCGACCGCTCGGTCCTCCGGACCGCCGGTGTCGACACCACGGTCCTCGACGCCGGCTGTTGCGGCCTCGCCGGCAACTTCGGCTTCGAAGCCGGCCACTACGACGTCTCCGTGGCCGTCGCCGAACAGGCCCTGCTGCCGGCCGTCCGCGCCACCTCGGACACCATCCTGGCCGACGGCTTCAGCTGCCGCACCCAACTCCGTCAGCTCACCGACCGCGAGCCCGTGCACCTGGCGACACTGCTGGCCTCGATGATCGACTAGCCCAGCTCCGCGTCCCACCACCAGGCGATCGACGGGATCGCCGGCGCGACATCGGCGTTGGCCGGCGGCGCGTCGGTCCACGACCCGACGGTGTGCACGGCGTCAGGCGAGCGGCCGTCAGGGTTGCGATAGCGCTGTGCCCGCAAGCCCCACTCCATGTTCCCGCGCAGCAGCCGGGACAGGCAGTCGAGATAGTTGCGCAGCGGCTCGCTCGCCGTCGGCAGCACGGCGTCGCGCAGCTGCACGAACCGGTGCGTGAGCCGGTTGTTCAGGGCGACCGACTCGGCCAGGGCGTCGGCTGTGGACAAGCCGCGGTCACGGGCGACGATGTCGATCAGGTTGAGCTGGCAGTCGGTCGGCGTCTCGCGCCGGGCGAACCAGGTCTCCTTGCCGTACGAGAAAAGGTCGTCGTCCCAGGCGGCGATGGTGAAGGACAGCTCGGACAACGCCCGCACGGCCGGCGAATCCAGCTCGTGGGACGGGATCTCGGCCCCGTCGACGATCTCGATCCAGCTGGTGGTGGCCAGGCCGCCGGCGGTGTGCTGGCGCATGTGCGCGTAGTCGTTGAGGCTGGGCGTGACATCGGCGAGCTTGCACCGCAGCTCCCACAGCACGCCGAGATACCAGGCCCGATGCCCGTCGACCAGCCGCCGGATCTGCGTCGGCGTGCCGTACTTGTGGGCCCGCATGGCCAGGTCGCGCACCGGAGCCAGGAACACGTCGGCGTTGGCGCCGAGGTTGACGTCCGGCACCTCCAACACCCGCACGACCTTGGTGGCGATGTCGACGAACTGCTTGCCGGCGGCGTCGGGCAGCACCTCGTCGCAGTTGATGTCGTCGAAGGCGAACATCAGGAAACACCAGTCGACGGCCATCTGCAGCCGCTCGGTCACCGCCTCGGGCATGATGCGGCCATAGAAGCCGGCGCAGTCGTTGGCCCACAGCCGGGGCCCGGCCAGGCCGAACCGGGTGAGCCAGTCCGCACCGCGGGCCTCAAGCAGGTCGGCGTCCGGATGGGTGGCCACCGGCACCGGGCAGTACCGCGGTGGCAGCTCCACGAGCAGCTGGTCGTCGGTCATGCCGGCCAGAGTGGCGCGCCGGCCGCGACCCCACATCACGCGATCGCGTAGGTAGCCACCCTAAGCGGATGTAAAGCGTTGACCGTCGGCCTTGTCGCCGTGCCGATTCAACCCGACATTGGCCCACATGACTGTGAACGTCAATGCGGACGTGCGGCCACGTCGGGGCGTCATCGGCAACGTGCTGCGTGGGTCCATCGGCAATCTCATCGAATGGTACGACTGGTACGCGTACACCGCGTTCAGCCTGTACTTCGCGAAGGTGTTCTTCCCGGCGGGCGATGCCACCGCCCAGCTGCTCAACACCGCGGGCGTGTTCGCGGTCGGCTTCCTGATGCGGCCCATCGGTGGT
Organism: Kutzneria sp.; assembly: GCA_035492655.1. Lineage (GTDB taxonomy): Bacteria > Actinomycetota > Actinomycetes > Mycobacteriales > Pseudonocardiaceae > Kutzneria. The sequence continues at coordinate 9,603 of DATJJB010000829.1, forward strand.
TGGATCATGGGCCGATACGCCGACCGGTACGGCCGCCGGGCGGCCCTGACGTTGTCCGTGGCGATGATGGCGATCGGGTCGCTGGTCATCGCCTGCACCCCCGGGTACGCCTCCATCGGGGTGGCGGCCCCCTTGCTGCTGGTGGCCGCGCGGCTGACCCAGGGCATCTCGGTCGGCGGCGAGTACGCGACCTCGGCCACGTACCTGTCCGAGGTGGCGACCCCGGGCAAACGGGGCTTCTACTCGAGTTTCCAGTACGTCACGCTGACCGCCGGCCAGCTGCTCGCGCTGGGCGTGCAGATCATCCTGCAGAACACCTTGTCGGCGGCCGAGATGGCGTCGTGGGGCTGGCGGATCGCCTTTGTCATCGGGGCGTTCGGCGCGCTGGTGGTGATGTGGCTGCGGCGCACCATGGACGAGTCGCAGGCGTACCTCAGCCAGTCGGCGGGCGAGCGGGGCAGCCTGCGGGTGCTGCTGCGGTATCCCCGCCAGTGCCTGATCGTGTGCGGGCTGACCCTGGGCGGGACCGTCGCGTTCTACACCTACACGACGTACCTGCAGAAGTTCATGGTCAACACCAGCAAGATCGACATCAACACGGTGACCTGGGTGAACTTCCTGGCACTGCTGGCCTTCGTGCTGATCCAGCCGCTGGCCGGCGCGCTGTCCGACCGGATCGGGCGGCGGCCG
>DATJJB010000830.1:0-6723 GCA_035492655.1 Kutzneria sp.
GAACGGGTTCATCGTGCCGGGATCGACGTTGAGATACGGGTCCAGCTTCTGCATGGTGACCCGCAGGCCGCGTGCGGTGAGCAGCTGGCCGAGGCTGGAGGCGGTGAGCCCCTTGCCCAGCGAGGAGGCCACACCTCCCGTCACGAAGACGTGCTTGGTCATGCGTGCCTGTGACAAGAGTGGCTCCCGTGGTGAATGGTCTGTACGTAGGCGATCGGCTGGGCCGACCGGCCTGTCCACGGGATTTCACAGTAGCAGCTCACCCGGTGGCGGATGTGGGAGCGGGGGCCTGCGCGTTGCCGGCCGTGCCGTAGTTGCCGGACTTGCCGGCGGCCGCGTCACGCAGTGCGAGCACCGTCGCCACCCGTCCGATGGCGCTCTGCACGCCGTCGACGGTGGACAGCACCGAGGTCGAGGCCCCGTCCGCGCGGACCACGGCCAGCGGGCCGAAGTTGTCAGCCGATCCGGTGCGCCCGGCCAGCACCGTACCGCCGCCGGACCGCTGCACCTGGGTCGCGAAGCGGGCGATGACCGCCGCCCGATCCGCCGCGGCATTGCCCGACGCCGCTCCGCCGGTCAGCACCAGCGCCAGCTGCGCGGCGTGCAGGCCCTGCCCCTGCCGGACATAGCCGCCGCTGGCCAGACCCGTCAGGGCCGCCGCCGTCTCGTCGGGGGACGCCTGCGGCTTGCCACTGGTCTTGTCGAGCAGCAGCAGCGGCCCGATCAGGCCGCCGGCCAGCGTGCCCGGATCGGACGCCGTCGGCAGCTGCACGCCGGCCGGCAGCAGCCGGGTCACCAGCGAACGCAGCTGGTCGGACTTGGTCGGGTCGGTGAACGCGTCGGTGAGCTGCAGCTCACCCGTCACGGTCGCGCCGGCCGCCCGCAGCAGGGTGGCGACGCCGTCCCGGTCGGTGGTCTTGGCGTCCGCCGTCGTGACGAGCACGACCGACTTGCCGTCCAGGGCGCCGCGCACCGCCAGCGGACCGGTGGCCAGCGCGTACCGGTCGGCGTCGGTGAGCCGGCCGGACAGATCGGTCTGCCGGGATTGCAGGTCGGTCACCTGTTTGCTGAGGTTGGCCCGGTCGTCGGCGAGCCCGCCGAGCACCCGGTTGCTCAGCGACGTGGAGCCGAGCACCACGCCGACGGCGAGCGCGAGAAACACCGCGGCAATGGAAATGACGTGATTGCGCAACGAGATCACTGGAACAGGCCCCCAAGCCAGCTGACGAAGTTCTGCCACGCGCCGGTCAGCAGCGCCGGGTAGACGCTGCCGACGTCGGACACCAGCAGCGCGACCGCGACCACCGCGGCCACGGCGAGCACCAGCAGCAGCACGGTGCCCGCGGACACCCGTGACCGGTGCAGCTCGGCGACCGCGTGCGAGTCGACCAGCTTGCTGCCCAGCTTCAGGCGGGTGAGGAAGGTGGACGGGATGGACCCGCCGGTGCCGCGGTCCAGGAACTCCCGCAGCGTGGCCTGGAAGCCGACGGTGACGACCAGGCTGGCGCCGTGCGCCTCGGCCAGCAGCAGCGCCAGGTCCTCGGCGTTGCAGGAGGCGGGAAAGGTCACCGCGCCGATGCCCAGGTCCTGGATCCGCTCCAGGCCCTGCGCGTGCCCGTCGGGCTGCGCCGGCAGCACCACCTCGGACGCCGCGCGCAGCGCCTCGGTGCTGATGCCGTCCGGGTCGCCGACGATCACATCCGGGTTCAGGTGGGCGTCGAGCAGCGTGTCCGCGCCGGCGTCCACGCCGAGCAGCACCGGCCGGAACTCCTTGATGTAGCGGCGCAGCCGGCGCAGGTCCTCGACGTGGCCGTAGCCCGGGGCGACCACGAGCACCTGCCGGCCGCGCATCGGCACGTACAGCTCGGGCACGCCGTGGCCGTCCAGCACGAGACCGCGCTCGCGGCGCAGGAACTCGATCGTGTTGGCGGAGAACGCCTCCAGTTGGGCCGACATGCCGGCCTTGGCCTCGATCAGCTGGTCGGCGACCGATTCCGGGGTCTGCTCGACGCCGCGGGCCAGCTCGCGCTCGTTGTGGAAGACGACGCCCTCGTGCAGGCGCAGCTTGGTGCCGTCCTTGATCGCGCTCAGCACGCCGGAGCCGACGTCGTCGATCAGCGGGATGCCGGCGTGCAGCAGCGCTTCGGGGCCGAGGTTGGGGAACCGTCCGGAGATCGACGGCGAGGCGTTGACCACGCCGACCACCTCGGCGGCGATCAGCGCCTCGGCGGTGCGGCGGTCGAGGTCGAGCGCGTCGAGCACGGCGACGTCGCCGGGCCCGATCCTGCGCAGCAGGTCGTCGGTGCGTCGGTCCACCCTGGCGACACCGGTGACGCCTGGCAGCACTTCCTGTGTCCGCGACAGCAGTCCGGTGAGCTTCATGTCCTCGATGGTCACTCAGCCCAACGGGTTGACCCGTTCGCCACGCCGCACTGGTGCCGGCAGGTCAACCGGTACGGGTGAGTTTTCACCGGGACCGCACGCAAGTTGCACGCACAGCAACGGACACCGCCTGACACAACCGACACCGGGAGAACACTCACATTCGGCCAGGCGAGCGGTCAGCCACATTGGACTTATTGGCCGTTTCATGATCACTCTTTCCAGCGGTACCAGAGTGGACGGTCGGCGATAGCGTGTTTCCCGTGGTCATCGGGGCGCCGTTCGTGGGTCGTCGGCACGAACTGGATCTGTTGCGGGGCAAGCTGTTCGCCCCCGGTCTCGGCACCGCGCGCTTCGTCGGGGTGACCGGCGAGCCCGGCATGGGCAAGACCCGGCTGCTGGCCGAGTTCGCCGCCACGGCCGCCGACGCCGGCGTGCTGGTGGTGGCCGGCCGGGCCGGCGAGTTCGAGCGCCACGTTCCTTTCGGCGTACTTTCGGGCGACACTTTGTCCACCGTGGACATCCACGGCGCGATCGATGTCGAGCGCTACCAACTGCACCGTGCGATCCGCACCCGGCTGGTCGAGCTGGCCGCCCCGGCCGGCCTCGTGCTGCTGCTCGACGACGTGCACTGGGCCGACGACGCCTCCCTCGAGCTGCTCGACCACCTGGTCCGGCACCCGCCACGGGCCCGCGTGGTGATCGTCGCGGCGTACCGGCCGCGGCAGGCGCCAGCGCGGCTGTCGGCCGCACTTTCCGACGGTGTCGAGGAGATCCGGCTGAGCGCGCTCACCTTCGCCGAGGCACGGGAGCTCGTCGGCGACGATCTCGATCGGGCCCGCTACGACGCCGCCGGCGGCAACCCGCTGTATCTGGAAGCGCTTGCCCGTCACCCGGACGCGAAAGGCAACGGCGCGCTGGCCGCCGAACTGGCCACTCTCGGCCACATCGACCTTCAGGTGGCGCGCGCGGTGGCGGTCGTGGCCGAGGTCGCCGAGCCGACGCTGGTGGCCGCGGCGGCCGATCTCCCGCTGACGGAAACGCTTGCGGCGCTTGATCGCCTCACCGAACGCGACCTGCTTCGTCCACTGGGGACCTCCGGCGGCGTGCGCTACCGGCACCCGCTGCTGCGAAGCGTCGTCTACCAAGGAATCGGCAACGGCTGGCGGTTCGCCGCGCACGCCCGCACCGCCGCCGCGCTGGCCGCGAGCAAAGCCCCTGCCACGATTCAGGCCCACCACGTCGAGCAATCCGCCGTCCACGGCGACAAAGCCGCCATCGACGTCCTTGTAGAAGCCGCTGTCGCGTACATGAACACCGCTCCGTCCACTTCCGCGCACTGGCTGCGGACCGCGCTGCGGCTGCTGCCGGCCGAGCCGGACCAGGAGCCGACGCGCCTGATACTGCTGGGAATGCTGGCCAAGGCCCTCGGCGTGACCGGCGAGTTCGAGCGCAGCCGCGAGGCGCTGCACGAGGTGCTGACGCTCATGCCGGCCGAGCCGGCCGTGCCACGGGCCCAGGTCGTCGGCTTCTGCGCGCAGATCGAGCGGCTGCTCGGCCGACACGCCGAGGCGCATGCGTTGGTACTCGGTGAGCTGAACGGACTGTCCGATCCGGACAGCGCCGCCGCCGCGGTGCTCAAGCTGGAGCTGGCCACCGGCACCCTCGTGGGCGGCAACTTCGCCGACGCCCGCGACTGGGCCCGTGAGGCGCTGGCCACCGCGCGCCGCGTCGGCGACGCCCCGTTGCTGGCCGCGACCATCGGGGCCAGCGTGCAGCACTCGTACGTCAAGGGCATGGTCGACGACGAGGTGCTCGCCCTGCTCGACGAGTCGACCACGATGGTGGACTCGTTGCTGGACAACGATCTCGCCCGGCACCTGGAGGCCGTGGTCCTGCTCGGCTGGAACGAGCTCGTCTACGAGCGGCTCGACGGCGCCCTGCGGCATCTCGCCCGCGGCCTGCACCTGGCCCGGACCACCGGCCAGAACCATCTCGTCACGTATCTGCGGATCGCCCAGGGCACCTCGTACGGGCTGCTCGGCCAGCTGCACGAAGCCGCCGCGTGTTTCGAGGACGCCGCCGAGGCCGCCGTGCTCACCCGTAGCGACGAGCTCCGCACCATGGCCCTCGCGCAGCAGTCGTGGATCGTCACCTGGCTGGGTGATCCCGCCGAGGGCGTCCGGCTCGGCGCCGAGGCCGTGCGGCTGGCCGGGCCGGTGCGCGACTGGTTCTCCGGGGTGGCGCACGGCATGCTGGCCCAGGCCAAGCTGTATGCCGGCGATGCCGCCGGGGCCGTCGAGCTGCTGCGGCGGGCCGGTGGCGACGATGAGCTGTCGGGCTTCGAGCCGGTCACCCGGGTGAGTTACCTCCAGCTGCTGGCCGAGGCCGAAGCCGAGTGTGGTCGGTCCGCCGACGCCCTGGTCTGCGCCGAGCTGGCGGACAAGGTCGCCGCCGGCGTCGGTCGGCAGCTCCCGCTGGCCTTCGCTGCGTTGGCCCGGGCCCACGCGCTCCGGTCCGGGTCGCCGTTGGAGGCGGCCGAGCACGCCCTTGCCGCCGCCGAGAAGTTCACACGCATGGGTGACCGCGTCGACGCCGGGCGGTCCCGGCTCGTCGCCGCCGGCGCGCTGGCCGCCGCCGGCCGGGCCAAGGCCGCCCAGATCGAGAGCGAACAGGCCAACTCCCTGTTCCGCGCCTGCGGCGCCGCGCTGTTCGAACGCATCGCGGGCCGGTTGGAGCCCGCGGTGCAGGTCCTGCTGACGCCTCGCGAGCTCACCGTGCTCGCGCTGGCCGCCGAGTCGCTCACCGCCGAGGCCATCGCCCGACGGCTGGGCATCGCGACCGGGACCGTGCAGAAGCACCTGGAGAACGCGTACCGGAAGCTCGGCACCGGCGACCGGCTCACCAGCGTGCTGCGAGCCCAGGCGCTCGGCTTGTTGCCGCGCGCTTGACTCTCACGTTACGTCAACTTCTACCGTGGTTTTCACACCGAACGAGATCAGGAGGGCAGCGGTGGAGTGGTCGATCCAGGACATCGCCCGCTCGGCCGGCACCACCAGCCGGACCCTGCGCCACTACGGCGAGATCGGGTTGCTACAGCCCAGTCGCGTCGGCAGCAACGGCTACCGCTACTACGACCAGGACGCCCTTGTCCGGTTGCAGCGGATCCTGCTCCTGCGGGAGCTGGGGTTGGGGCTGCCCGCCATCGCCGAGGTGCTCGAGGGGCAGCGGGACACCGCGGCCGCCCTGCGCACCCATCTCGACCTGCTCGAGCAGGAGCGGCAGCGGATCACCCGCCAGATCGCTTCGGTGCGGACGACGTTGGAGAAGACGGAAGGGGGCCAGCAGCTGATGGCCGAGGAGGTATTCGACGGTTTCGACCACACCCAGTACAAGGAGGAGGTGGTCGAGCGCTGGGGCAAGGACGCCTACGACAAGGGCGACCAGTGGTGGACGTCGCTGAGCGAGGAGGACAAGCGGGCCCACCAGCAGCGGCAGCTCGACATCGCCGCCGACTTCGGCCGGGCGCACCAGGCCGGTCTCGCCGCCGACAGCGACGCCGTGCAGGCCATCACCAAGCGGCTGCACGAGTGGATCGGCGCGGCGGCGACCGTGACCAAGCCGTACTTCATCGGCCTTGGTGAGATGTACGTGGCCGATCCCCGGTTCACGCAGAACTACGACCGACACGGGGCCGGCACCGCCGAGCTCGTGCGGGACGCCATGAAGGTGTACGCCGAGCAGCACCTGTGATCCGGCGGTGGTGATCACCATCCACCAGCCGCACTGAAACCGGTCGAGCGCGCTCGGCGTGGCCGTCGCCGTCAGGGCGACCAGCAGGGCCACGTCGAGCGCGCTACCGGCAGTTCGGAATCTGAACCTATAGACTGGGGCCGTGGCTGCCGCGTACACCGATGAGGAGTGCTCCCTGGCTCGCGCCCTGGAGATCGTGGGCGAGCGGTGGACACTGCTGATCGTCCGCGACGCCTTCTACGGCGTGCGGCGCTTCGCCGACTTCGCCGCACACCTGAGCATCCCTCGCGCCGTGCTCAGCGAGCGCCTCGCTTTGCTCGTACGTTCCGGCGTGCTGGCCAAGGAGCCCGGCCCGGGCCGCCGCGAGCTCTACCGTCTGACCGAGAAGGGCATCGACCTCTTCCCCGCGATGCGCGCCTTGCTGGCTTGGGGCGACGCCCACTACGCACCACGCGGACCCCGCCGCTACTTCCGCCACGCAGCCGACCACGGCGAGGTGGACATCGCCGGCGTGTGCCAGGAATGCGGAAAGTCCTTGGCAGTCAGGGACTTCGTCGTGATCGCCGGGCCAGGGCTCGACGACGCCGG
>DATJJB010000831.1:0-36728 GCA_035492655.1 Kutzneria sp.
CGCTGGCTGCTGCTGGACGAGCCGACCGCGCACCTGGACCCGGCCACCGCCGGGCTGGTCATGGCCGCCATCGAGGAAACCGCCGCCAACGGCGTGGGCGTGCTGCTGGCCACGCATCGGGTCGCCGCCGCCGAGGACGCCGCCGTCGTCGCCGAAGTGGCGTCGCAGGCCACCACCTCGGATCTGGTGGCGTCCAAGGCCCGCATCATGGACCTGCTGAACCGTCGGTCCATGATCGGCGTCCTGCTCGGTGTGCTGGCCGTGGGCAGTGGCATCGCGCTGACCGCCACCGCAGCCTGGCTGATCGCCCGCGCGTCCCAGCAACCGCCGGAGGCCGCGCTCGCGGTCGCCGTGGTGGCGGTGCGGGCGTTCGGCCTGAGCAAGGGCGCGCTGCGCTACGTGGAACGCCTGGTCACGCACGACGCCGCTTTCCGACTCGGAGGCCGGCTGCGGACCGAGCTCTGGGCGGCCCTGGTCCGTATCGGTCCGGCCCGCACGACCACCCTGCGCCGCACCGACGGCGTGCAGCGGCTGGTCGACGACACCGACACCGTGCGGGACCTGGTGCCCCGCGTGCTGGTCCCGCCGCTGGTCGGCCTGCTGGTGGCCGTCGGCGCGGTGATCCTGGAGACCGCCGTGCTGCCCGCTGCCGGCCTGGTGCTGGCGGTCGCGCTGCTGGTTGCTGGCGTCGGCGGGCCGTTGATCGCCTTGTTGGTGGAGCGCCGCGCCACCTCGGCCCTGGCCGCCGGCCGCCGGGACGTGGCCGCCAAGGTGCTCACCCTGTTCGACGCCGCCCCCGACCTGATCGCCTTCGGCGCGGTCCGACGCCGTCGCGCCGAACTCGCCGCCGCCGACACCGAACTGGCCACCACCGCCCGCCGACAGGCCCTCGGCGCCGGTGCCGCAAACGCTCTCGTCACGGCCTCGATCGGCGTGGCCACCTTGATCTGCGCCTGGCTGGCCGCGTCGGCCGCCGGGCTCGACCCGGTGCTGGTGCCGTTGTTGGCACTGGTGCCGTTGGCCACGACCGAAGCGGTCGCGGCCATTCCCCCGGCAGCTCAGCAGTGGGGTGCCCTCAGGTCCGCATATCAGCGGGTCACTGAGCTGACCGGGACTTGCGGGGAGGGGGGCTCGACTCGTCGGGAGAGCCCTTCTCCCCGCAACACCATTCGACTGGCCGGCGTGGACGTGCGCTGGCCGGGAGCGGCGCAGCCGGTGCTGCATGGCGTTGAGCTGGATGTGCCGGTGGGGAGTCAGGTGGCCGTTGTCGGACCGTCAGGGGCCGGCAAATCCACGTTGATGGCACTGCTGCTGGGATTCCTCGACGCCGATCGCGGCGTGGCCGAGGTGCCGGCAGTGGTGTCGTGGTGTCCGCAAGAGCCGCAGCTGGTGTCGACGACGGTGCGCGAGAACCTGCGGCTGGGAGATCCGGAAGCGGACGACGAGCGGCTGCGGGAGGCGTTGCGGGACGCCCAGCTCGGCGCCTGGACGGACCGGCTGGACGTGGTGGTCGGCACCGGCGGTGCGGCGGTGTCGGGTGGGGAGGCGCAGCGGCTGGCGATGGCCCGGGCGTTGCTGCGGGCCGATCACGCGAGCCTGGTGCTGCTGGACGAGCCGACGGCCCACCTGGACGAGCCGACGGCGAAGGCGCTGCGGCAGCGGCTGCGGGAGCGGCTGGCCGGTCGTACCGTCGTGCACGTGACCCACCGGCTCGACGAGACGGCCGAGGCCGACCTGCTGATCGAGGTGCGCGACGGCAAGGTCCGGGTGCGCCAGCGAGAGGCGGTCTAGGCTCGAATGCGAATCATGGATCCCGCACTCGCCAGCCGCACCCTCCAGGTCGCCACCGAGATCACCAACGCCGCACTGTCCGGGGATGACCCCGATGCCGTGCTGCCGCTGGTGGTTCGGGGTGCGGCCGACCTTGCCGGTGCCCATTTGTGCCTGGTCGGCGTGCGCGGCGAGGACGACAAGCTGACGGTCGAGGCGGCATACGGCGGCGTGGACCCGGTCGGCACGGTGCTGTCCTCCCGTTCGGTGGCCGCGCGGGTGGCTCGCGGCGGTGAGCCGGTGATGGTCGCGGACTTCACCTCCGACCCGAGCACGGCGCCGTTCGTGCCGCCGATCCTGCGGCTGTACGGGCCGTTCGCGGTGGTGCCGTTCGGCACGGCCGAGCGGCGGCTCGGGGCGCTGGCCGTGTACCGGCGGCGTGGGCACGAGCCGTTCGGACCGGCCACGGTGGACGTGCTGAATTCCTTCGCCGCCCAGGCCGGCCTGGCCCTGGTGCTGGCCGAGGGCGCGACGGCCCGCGAGCGGGTGGCCGTCTACCAGGAGCGCGAGCGCATCGCCCGCGACCTGCACGACGTGATCATCCAGCGGCTCTACGGCGCCGGCGTGCAGCTGGACCTGATGAGCCGGCAGCTGGGCAACAAGCTCTCGCCGACCGAGGGCAAACGCTTGGCCGACGCCGTGGACCAGCTCGACCAGACCATCGCCGAGGTACGCGCCACGGTCCGCTCGCTGCGCAACACCGACCCGCGCTACCCGTCGCCGGCGCTGCTGGAGACGGCCCGGGCCGAGGTCGCCACGGCCGGCGAACTGCTGGGCTTCGCGCCGACCTTCGAGATCCACGGGGATTTCGCCGACGTGCCGCCGGTGGTGGCTGACCACACTCGTGCGGCGCTGCGAGAGGCGCTGTCCAACGTGGTCCGCCACTCCGGGGCCAGCGCCGTCGAGGTCTCGCTGTGCCGGGACGACAAGGGCCTCAAGCTCAAGGTCGTGGACAACGGCTGTGGCATCCCGCCCGGCGTCGCCCGTCGCGGCCTGCTGCACCTGGAGGAGCGGGCCGAGGCCGCCGGCGGCATCTGCGTCGTGGAATCCAGCGCCCGCAACGGAACCTCGGTGCGCTGGGAAGTTCCCCTCTAGGGCCGGGACCGTTTCGCCACCCAGGCGGCGGCCTGGGTGCGGCGCTCCATGCCCAACTTGGCCAGGACAGCCGTGACGTAGTTCTTCACGGTCTTCTCGGCCAGGAACAGTCGTTCGGCGATCTGCCGGTTGGTCAGGCCGTCGCCGATCAGCGTGAGGACCTTGCGCTCCTGCTCGGTCAGCGCGGCCAGGTCGTCGGTCGGCTCCGGGCGGCGCATGCGTTCCAGCACGTGCGCGGTCGTCACGGGGTCGAGCAGCGAACGGCCGGCCGCGACCTCCCGGACGGCCTGCACGAGATCCTGACCGCGGACCTGCTTGAGCAGATACCCCGACGCCCCGGCGAGGATGGCGTTGACGAGCGCCTCCTCGTCGTCGAAGGCGGTCAGCACCAGGCAGCGTGGGCCGTCGGGCAACGCGCGCAGGTCCCGGCAGAGGGTCACGCCGTCGCCGTCGGGCAGGCGCATGTCGACGACCGCGACGTCCGGGCGGCGGGCCTGGGCCAGCACGATGGCCTCGCCGACGCCGCCGGCTTCGGCCACCACCTCGATGTCGGCCTCGCTGTCGAGCAGGTCCCGCAGGCCCCGCCGGACGATCTCGTGGTCGTCGACGAGCAACACGCTGACCGTCACCCACACAAGGTAGCCCGCGGGCCGATTCCGTGTGACACCGTTGACGGGTGGCCGACAACACGCTGCGGATCAAGCCCGTCGTGAACACGGACCGACCGGCACTGGGCCGGTTCATCGCCAGCCGCTGGGGAGCGGCCACGGCCGTGGCGCACGGCACCCTGTTCCGGCCGGCCGAGCTGCCGGGCTTGGTCGCGGTCCGGGACGGCCGGCTGGCCGGCCTGCTGACCTACGACGTCAGCGGCGACACCCTGGAGATCGTCACCGTCGACGCGGTGACGCCCAACGGCGGCGTCGGATCGGCCCTGATCACCGCGGTGTCCGACGAGGCCCGGCGGCGGGACGTGCGTCGGCTGATCGTCACCACCACCAACGACAACCTGGACGCGCTGCGCTTCTACCAGCGCCGGGACTTCCGGCTGGTCGCCGTGCGGCCGGGCGCGGCCGACGAGGCCCGTCGGCTCAAGCCGCAGATCCCGGAGATCGGCCGCTACGACATCCCGCTGCACGACGAGCTGGAACTGGTGCGCGAGTTGACCTTTGGCAGCTGACGGCGGCAGCTAACTGCCGGTGGTGAGCTCGCTGAAGACCTCATCCCACGCCGCCGCCACCTGGCGGGCGCAGGTCTCCGGCTCGACCTCGCCGACGCCGGTGCCGAGTCCCGGCATGGCGATGGTGTGGACCGCGTCGCGTACCGGGACGCCGGTCTCCAGGCGGCCGTGCAGCCACAGCCGGAACACCGCGCGGGCGGCCAGGTAGGGGTGCACGGTGTCGGCCGGCAGCTGCTCGCCGGCCTCACGCATGGTGGGCGCGCTGATCATCCATTCGGGCGCGGCTTCACCCGTTGGCACGATGATGGCCTCGCCGACGGGAAGCTCGCCGCCGTGATAGGCCAGCACCCCGCTGCGCACGTTCTGCTCCACCTCCGGGAAGGCCCGCGAGTAGAGCGCGTCGATGCCGGCGCGCATCCAGCCGAACGAGTTGGCCGGGCTGACCACGGCCTGGGCCTCGATGTCCAGCACGGAACCGGGGTGCACGCGGATGCCGGTGCGGTTGTCGGCGACGGTCTGCCAGGCTCGCGCCAGCGGCGCCTCGACGGCGCAGAGCACGAGTTCGAGCGGCGGAGTGGCCAGGTGGCCCTCCGGGTCGGCGGTCACAGCCCAAGCATTGCAGGCGACCGACACGCCGCGTAACTGGGGAGGCCACCGTCCGAGTGGGTGATATATGCCTCAACGCCGACGGCTCGACGCCGCGTCGTAGGGTGGCCCGGTGGCACGCATCGGCTATTTCGGACCGCAGGGCACCTTCACCGAGCAGGCCGTGCGCCAGCTGACCGATCCGGAGACGAACGAGTTCGTCCCGTACCCCACGACCCCCGCGGTGGTGGCCGCCGTGCGCGCCGGTGAGGTCGAGCGCGGCTGTGTGCCGGTGGAGAACTCGGTCGAGGGCGCGGTGCCGGCGACCATGGACGCGCTGGCCCTGGGCGACCCGGTGGTGGCGGTGGCCGAGTACGTGCTCCCGGTGCAGTTCACGCTGCTGGCCCGGGAAGGCACCGGCCTGGACGAGATCCGCACCGTGGCCAGCCATCCGCACGCGCTGGCCCAGGTCCGGGGCTGGCTGGAGACCAACCTGCCCAAGGCCACCGCGATCGCCACCAGCTCCACCTCGGCGGCGGCCAAGGAGGTGCTGGCCGGCCAGTTCGACGCGGCCGTCAGCGCTCCGGTGGCGGTCATGCACTACCCGCTGAACGAGCTGGTCAAGGGCCTCGGCGACGTGAAGGACGCCAAGACCCGCTTCCTGTTGGTGGCCAAGCCCGGTGCGCTGCCGGCGCCCACCGGCACCGACCGGACCTCGCTGGTCGCGGTGACCCCGAACGAGGTCGGCGCGCTGTCCAACGTGCTGCACGAGCTGGCCCTGCGGGAGATCAACCTGACCCGGCTGGAGGCCCGCCCGACCAAGGAGCTGTTCGGCACCTACCGGTTCTATCTGGACGTCGAGGGGCACATCGCCGAGCAGCGCATCGGCGACGCGCTGGCCGCGCTGCACCGGCGGTGCATCGAGGTGCGGTTCCTCGGCTCGTACCCGCGGACCGACAAGGAGCCGACCTCGGTCAAGAGCCCCACCACCGACGCCGACTTCGACGCCGCGGCCGAGTGGCTGGCCGCCATCCGGCGCGGGGAAAGCGCGTGAGCACGTTGCGGTTGGTGCTCGTCCGGCACGGCCAGACCCCGTCCAACGTCATCGGCTCGCTCGACTCCCGCCCGCCGGGTCCGCCGCTCACCGACCTCGGTCGCCAGCAGGCGGCCGCGGTGGCCGAGTCGCTTTCCGGCCAGCCCGTGGTCGCCGTCTACGCCAGCGTCGCCGTCCGGGCCCAGGAGACCGCCGCGCCGATCGCCGCCGCCCACACGCTCGACGTGCAGGTGGTCGACGGCATTCACGAGGCGTTCGTCGGCGACCTGGAGTGCCGCAACGACCCGGATTCGGTCCGGGCCTTCTTCGACGTCTTCCACCGCTGGACCCGGGCGCTCGACCTGGACGTCCCGATGCCCGGCGGCGAATCGGCCCAGCAGGTGCTGGACCGTTTCCTGCCGGTGGTCGCCGATATCCGGTCCCGCCACGAGGACGGCGTTGTCGTGCTGGTCAGCCACGGCGCCGCCATCCGCATCACCTCGTTCGCGCTGTCCCCGAACGTCGATGCCGAACTGGCCGACCAACATCTGCTGCACAACTGCGGCCGGGTGGTGCTGGAGGCCGATTCCGCCTCGCCGACGGGCTGGCGCTGCCTGGAATGGGCCGACGTGCCGGTCGACTGACTCTCACAGCGGCGGCTGCTGATCGGCCCACGGGTGAGCGGCTTCCAACTGGCCGGCCAGTGACAGCAAGGTCGGCTCGCTGCCGAGGCCGCCGACGAACTGGACGCCGAGCGGAAGCCCTTGCGCGGTGCGGTAGAGCGGCACCGACATGGCCGGCCGACCGGTGAGGTTGGCCAGCTGGGTGTACGGCACCGGGCCGAGGTTGGCGATGATCTGGTCGGCCCAGATCTTCGTCCTGGTCAGCCGACCGGCCAGGTTCAGGCGCAGCAGGACCTCGCCGAGCACCCGGACGGCCGCCGGCGTGGCCAGCTCGCCGACACGCACCGGCGGGCGGGCCAGGGTCGGGGTGAGCAGCAGGTCGTAGCGCTCGTGGAACGCGGCCAGCGCCCGGGAATGGACGTTCCAGCGGTCGTGCGCCATGACGTACTCCGGCGCACGCTGCGCCCATCCGCCGGCCGCGAGCAGGCGGGTGTCGACCTCGAAGTCCTTCAGCGGAGCGCCGGTTTCCCGCCGGATCTCGGCGATGGTCGCGGCGGCGTTCGCGTACCAAGCGGACAGGAAGTCGCGGGAGAGCTGCTCGCCGTCCACGCCCGGTTCCGCCGGTTCGACGTCGTGGCCGAGGTCGGCGAGCACCTTCGCGGCGTGGTCGACGGCCGCTACCGCGTCCGCGTGGACCGGACCGCCGATCGGCGACCGGGTGGCGAACCCGATCCGGAGCTTGCCCGGCTCACGACGGGCCAGTTCGGCGAACGACGTGTCCGGCAGCGCCGGCAGGTACGGACCGCCGAGGTCGGGGGCGGCGGTCAGGACGTCCAACATCGCGGCGGTGTCCCGGACAGTGCGGGACAGGACGCCGTCGGTCGCCGCGCCGAGGAAGTTCTCCGCCTGGCCCGGACCGCTCGACACCAGGCCGCGGCCGGGCTTGAGCCCGAACAACCCGCAGCAGGCGGCGGGAATCCGGATGGAGCCGCCGCCATCGCTGGCGCCGGCGACGGGCACGATGCCGGCGGCGACGGCTGCGGCGGAACCCCCGGAGGAGCCGCCGGGCGTGTGGTCGAGGTGCCACGGGTTGCGGGTCGGCCCGGTGGCCGCCGACTCGGTCACGGCCTTGGTGCCGAACTCGGGCGTCGCGGTCTTGCCGAAGATCACCAGTCCGGCGTCCAGCCAGCGCTGGACGACGGTGCTGTGGGCGGCCGCGCGATGCCCGCTCAGGGACCGGGAGCCGGAGCCGGTCGGCAGGCCTTGGTAGTCCTGGCCCAGGTCCTTGAGCAGGAACGGCACGCCGGCCAGCGGACCGGTCAGCGGCGTCGCCGCGCGCTGCCGGGCGATGTCGTACATCGGGCGCACGATCGCGTTCAGCTTCGGGTTGACCTTGTCGGCCCGTTCGATCGCCACGTCGAGCAGCTCGGCCGCGCTGACCTCGCCCCGTGCCACCAGCTCGGCCAGACCGACCGCGTCGAAGCTCCGGTACTCCTCGTAGTCCACCGCGCCGCCTAAACTAGAGGTTATAGTTTACGTGCACGGTAGGCCGCGGCCGGCGCGGCCACAAGGGAGCGATTTCCGGTGCCACGACCGAAGAATCCGTTGCTCAGCCGGGACGTCATCCTGCGCGCGGCGCTGCGGATCGTGGACGAACACGGCCCGGATGCCCTGTCCACCAACCGGATCGCCGCCGAGCTCGGCGTCAAGGGTCCCTCGCTGTACAACCATGTCGCCGGCCGCGGCGAGATCATCGACGGCCTGCGCGAGCTGCTGCTGGCCGAGTTCGACATATGCGCGACCGGGCTGCGCCCGTGGACCGTCGCGCTGGACCGGCTGGCCCGCTCCTACCGGGCCACGCTGGCCGCCCATCCGAACGTGGTGCCGCTGATCAGCACCCAGCCCATCCGGTCGCCGCTGGTGCTCGGCGCCTACGAGCAGGTGTTCGACGTGCTGCGGGAGGCGGGCTGGCCCGAGGACGAGCTGTTCCCGACGGTCCGGGCCGTCGAGTACGTCGCGACCGGCTCGGTGCTCGACCACTCCGTCGGCGCGCCGGACGCGGAGCGGGTGTTCGAGCTCGGCCTGACCGCGCTCATCGCCGGCCTCGAAAGCCGGCAGCGCGGGTGAGTCAGCCCCAGCCCAGGTCGTGCAGGGTGTCGTCGTCGATGCCGAAGTGGTGCGCGATCTCGTGCACGACGGTGACGGCCACCTCGTCGACGACGTCCTCTTCCGTCTCGCAGACGTCCAGGATCGCCTGCCGGTAGATGAAGATCTGGTCCGGCAGGGCGAAGCCGTAGTGGCTGGTCCGCTCGGTCAGCGCGATGCCGTGATAGAGGCCGAGCAGCGACGGCTCCTCGGCGTTGCGGTCCTCGACCAGGATGACCACGTTGTCCATCGCCTCGGCCAGCCGCGGCGGGACGAGGTCGAGCGCGTCGCCGACCAGCTCCTCGAAGCGCCGGTCGGTCATGGTGACGGCCATCAGCCGCCGGCCGGGGGCGAGCTGGTCGAGGTGCTGGTGGCCGCCGCGCCGCCGCCGACGCCCTTGACCGAGTTGGTGATGGACTGCAGCCCGCTGCCGTCGTCGAGCTTCTGGCCGACCTTGCAGTTGACCTTGGTGGAGCCGAGGTTCCAGCTCTCCTGCTTGATGTTGTCCCAGGTCAGGCCCAGCTTGATCTTGGTGAGGTCGTAGTTGCCGGTGTAGTCGTTGGCCGCCTGCACGCAGCGCGTGGACAGCGCGGTCTGCTGCTTGTCCTCGGCCGGGTAGCCGTCCGGGAACTGGGACTTCAGGTCGACGATGCCGACGATCTCGTAGGCGTGCTCCGACGTGCAGGGCACCGGGTCGCTGACCGCCTTGTCCTTGATGCCGAGGCAGGTGCCGACCGGGTAGATCGGCGACTGGTCGGCCGTCTTGGCCGAGCCGGTGGTCGGCTGCAGCGCCCCGGCCGGGCCGGCCGCCTCCAGGCCGCAGCGGATGGTGCGCGCGCCGCCGGACCACTGCTGGTTGGTCGGGTTGAGCGCGTTGGCGCTGTACTTGCCGTTCGGGTCGAGCTTGCCGTTCATGTACTTGGACACCAGCGGCCCGCAGTTTTCCTGGGCGATCTTCTGCCACAGCGTGCCGTCCGGGAACGGCGCGCCGGCCGGGTACTTGGCGGTCAGGTCCTGGGTGCCGGCGATCTCGAACAGGTGCTTGGCCGAGCAGTCCACCTTCTTGATGTCCGGACTGCCGGTCGGCCAGGTCAGACAGCTCCCGTCGGGCGCGTCGAAGGCCACGTTGGGGTCGTCGGCGGCGGTCGCGGACGACCCGGTGACCGGCCACGAGAACAGCGTGCTCGACGTCAGCACGACCAGGGCGCCGACCACGGCGCCCAGCATCAGCAGCCGGGTCTGGCCGGTCCGCCGTTTCGGATGAAACCACTCAGCGAGTTCAGGCATCACAACCATGATGCCCGTGCGGACCCACACGCCGGGAGTAGGTACCGTGCACACAGGAGGGCGACCATGGCGGACGAAGAACAGCCCGACGCGGCTGACCACGGGAAATCGGGGCAGCGCAAGCCCGGGCGAATGCGGTTCCAGGACGCCTCGACCACGCCGCGTGAGCCTACGCTCGCGGAGCGCAGGGCCCGCCAACGGGCGGCCGAGGAGGAGCGCGAGCGCCTCGAGCAGGAGGAGGCCGACGCGGCCGCCCTCGCGCGCAAGAAGAAGATCCGCAAACGGGTGATGATCGGCGGCGGCGTCACGGTCGGCCTGGTCGGCATCATCGCCGCCGGCTACGCGCTGTCCAGCCCGTCGCAGGAGGTCACGGCCCGCTGCACCGACGACAGCGGCGTGGTCGTCAACGACGACTACTGCAACACCAACTCGTCCTACTTCGCCGGCAACGGCGGCTACTACAACCCGGGCGGGTTCTTCATCTTCCCCGGTGGGCGGCAGTACCACTACTACTACGGCGGCAGTGGCGGCATCGGCCAGCGGGCCGTCGGCGGCACCACCACCGCGCCCAGCGGCAACACCACGGTCAAGACCTCCAGCGGCTCGACCATCTCGCGCGGCGGGTTCGGCGTGAAGAGCGGCAGCAGCGGGGGCAGCAGCAGCGGCGGCGACAGCGGGTCGTCCAGCCACGGGAGCTCGGGCAAGAGCGGGGGCAGCTGAGCAGTGCGGCGGGAGACCTCTCGGCCACGGCCGAACTGGCAGTCGCTCGTCCAGGAGCAGGGCCTGGTGTTCGGCTCGCCGTCGGCCGGGGCCAACGGCGCGCAGCGGCCCTACTGGGACGAGTCGGCGCACTACGTCTTCGAGATGGACGAGATCCTGTCCCTCGAGGCTGATGTCGAGTTGCTGCACTCCATGTGCCTTGCGGCCGTGGACAACGTGGTGACGACCGAGCGGTACCGGGACTTCGCGCTGCCGGAGTGGATCTGGCCGGCTGTCGCCGAGTCGTGGAAGCGCCGGGATCCGCACGTCTACGGGCGCTTCGACCTGCGCTACGACGCCACCGGCCCGGCCAAGCTGCTGGAGTACAACGCCGACACCCCGACCTCGCTGGTCGAGGCGTCGATCATCCAGTGGAACTGGAAGACCGACCTGTTCCCGGACGACGACCAGTGGAACTCGATCCACGAGAAGCTGGTCGAGCGCTGGGGCGCGGTCAAGGACCTGCTGCCGTCCAACGAGCTGCACTTCACCTGGTCCGAGGGCGACACCTCGGGCGAGGACCACGTGACCGTGTCCTACCTCCAGGAGACCGCCGCCGCGGCCGGGCTGGACACCATCGGCCTGGCCATCGAGGACATCGGCTGGGACCGGCTGCTCAAGCGGTTCGTCGACCTCGAAGAGGCGCCGATGAACACCGTGGTGAAGCTCTACCCCTGGGAGTGGGTGGCCGAGGAGGAGTTCGGCCGCTTCGCCGTCGAGTCGCTGCCCGGCACGCTGTGGATCGAGCCGCTGTGGAAGATGCTGCTGTCCAACAAGGCGCTGCTGGCCGTGCTGTGGGAGATGTACCCCGGCCACCCCAACCTGTTGCCGGCCTACCTGAACGAGCCGGGCATGCTCACCGAGTACGTGCGCAAGCCGCTGCTGGGCCGGGAAGGCGCCAACGTGCAGATCGTGGCCCCGGGTTACGAGACCCAGACCGGCGGCGTCTACGGCCGCGAGGGCTTCGTCTACCAGCTGTTCGACCCGCTGCCCGAGTTCGACGGCTACCGGCCGGTGCTGGGCGCGTGGATCGTCGACGAGTCGGCCGCCGGCATGGGAATCCGGGAAAGTGTCGGACTTGTGACCGACGACGGGGCGGCTTTCGTGCCGCACCGCATCGTCGAGTCGTGAATACTGCCTGGCCATGACGATCGCTTCTCTCGGCTACGGCATCGGGGCCATCGCGGCGTACGCGGTGATCGGCCTGGCGCTGATGCTCGCCGGTTTCTACGTCATCGACTGGACCACCCCGGGCAAGCTGTCGCAGCTGGTCAGGGACGGTCGGCCGAACGCGGCCGTGGTGACCGCGTCCGGCCTGTTCAGCATCGCGTTCATCATCGTGATCGCCATCTACAACTCGCCGGCCAAGCTGTCCGACGGGCTGATCACCGCGCTGGTGTTCGGCCTGGTCGGCATCATCGCCCAGGTGGTGGTGATGCGGATCTTCGAGTTCGCCATGCGGCTGGACATCGGGGCCATGCTGGCGGCCGAGAAGTTCACCCCGGCCAGCGCGGTGGTCGCGGCGGCCAACGTGGCGCTGGGCCTCGTGGTGGCGGTCGCGGTCAGCTGAGGGGATATCCCCGCGACCCGGCGTTCGGCGCCCGGGTAGATTTCCCCGGGTGATTGACCTCAGGACACTGCGAGAGAACCCGGAAGCGGTCCGTGCGTCCCAGCGCGCACGGGGCGAGGACCCGTCGCTGGTGGACACGTTGCTGTCCGCCGACGAGCGGCGCCGCTCCGCGGTGTCCCGGGCCGACTCGCTGCGCGGCGAGCAGAAGGCGCTCGGCAAGCAGGTCGGCCGGGCCCAGGGTGACGAGCGTGCGGCGCTGCTGGCCAAGGGCAAGGAGCTGGCGGCCGAGGTCAAGGCGGCCGAGGCCGAGCAGTCCGAGGCCGACGCCGCGTTGGTCGACGCGCAGAAGCGGATCCAGAACATCGTCGAGCCGGGCGTGCCCGAGGGCGGCGAGGACGACTACGTGGTGCTCAAGCACGTGGGCACGCCGCGGGAGTTCGACTTCACGCCGCGCGACCACGTCGAGCTGATGGAGTCGCTCGGCGCGCTGGACATGGAGCGCGGTGCGAAGGTCTCGGGCTCGCGGTTCTACTTCCTCACCGGCATCGGCGCCCAGTTGCAGATCGGCCTGCTCAGCATGGCCGTGCAGCAGGCGGTGGCGGCCGGCTTCACGCCGATGATCACGCCGTCGCTGGTCCGTCCGGAGATCATGGAGGGCACCGGCTTCCTCGGCGCGCACGCCAGCGAGATCTACCGGCTGCGCGACGACGACCTGTTCCTGGTCGGCACCTCCGAGGTGCCGCTGGCCGGCTACCACAGCGACGAGATCCTGGACCTGTCGAACGGCCCGAAGCGCTACGCCGGCTGGTCGTCCTGCTACCGGCGGGAGGCCGGCTCGTACGGCAAGGACACCCGCGGCATCATCCGGGTGCACCAGTTCGACAAGGTCGAGATGTTCTCCTACTGCCCGCCGGAGCTGGCCGCCGAGGAGCACCAGCGGCTGCTGGCCTGGGAAGAGGAGATGCTGGCCAAGGTCGAGCTGCCCTACCGGGTGATCGACACCGCCAGCGGCGACCTGGGCGCGTCGGCCGCCCGCAAGTTCGACTGCGAGGCCTGGGTGCCGACCCAGCAGACCTACCGCGAGGTGACCTCCACCTCGAACTGCACCACCTTCCAGGCGCGGCGGTTGAACATCCGCTACCGGGACGCGGACGGCAAGCCGCAGACGGTGGCCACGCTCAACGGCACGCTGGCGACGACCCGGTGGATCGTCGCGATCATGGAGAACCACCAGCAGGCCGACGGCTCGGTGCGGGTGCCCGAGGCGTTGCGTCCGTACGTCGGCGGCGTCGAGGTGCTCAAGCCGTAGCCGACGGCGAAGACACTGATGGCCCGTACCTGGTCCCCGAGATCAGGTACGGGCCATCAGTGGTTATCCAGTCCTCTGCGTCCTGTCGCCCCGAAACGACGTGGCACGGAGGTCCTCGGTCCCCTCGCCCCGGTCTGTACTGACTACGACGCGGCGAGGGCCGGGACAGTTCCAGGTGTCACCCGATCAGGTGACAAGTTTGGGGAGCACCTCGGCGGCGACCTCCTCCAGCACGGCCTCCGCGCCGGCGTAGACGCCGTCGTGACGGGGCCAGGGCGCGACCACGTCGGTGAAGCCCAGCTCGGCCGCCCGGCCCAGGGTGTCCTCGTACCGGCCGCGGCTGGACAGCACGAAGCTCGGGCAGGCATCGGCCTGGAGGTATCGATCCAGCTTACCGAGGCGGCGGTCGGTGGCGGCCAGCGCGTCGTCCATCCGCGCCGAGGCCTCGGCCACGCCCCGCCACCACTGGTCCACGTCGTCCCGCTTGTCGGTGCCGGTGGTGACCCAGCCGTTGCCGAAGCGGGCGGCCAGCCGCATGGTCCGCGGCCCGTTGGCGGCGATCACGAACGGCACCCGCGGCGACTGCACGCAGCCGGGCGCGGACCGCGCCTCCACCGCCTCGTACCACTCGCCGGCCCACGTGGTCTTCGGCGTGGTCAGCTGCCGGTCCAGCAGCTCGACGAACTCCTCGAAGCGGCCGGCCCGCTGCCCGGCGGTCAGCGGCTGCTGGCCAAGCACCTCGCTGTCGTAGCCGCCCAGCCCGCCGGCGCCGACGCCGAGCGTGAACCGACCGTCGGACACGTCGTCCAGGGTGATCAGGTCACGGGCGAAGGACACCGGGTGCCGGAAGTTGGGCGAGGCGACCATCACGCCCAGCCGGATCCGGGAGGTGACCATGGCGGCCGCGGTGAGCGTGGGTACCGCGCCGAACCACGGCCCGTCCACCAGCGACCGCCAGCCGAGGTGGTCGTAGGTCCAGGCGTGGTCGAACCCGTACTCCTCGGCCGTCCGCCACTTCGGCTCGGCCACCCACCAGCGGTGTTCGGGGAGGATCACAATGCCAACGCGCACCCTTCGGACAGTAACGGGGCGCATCCGTGGCCGCAGGCAAGGCACGATGGTGGGGTGCAGAAGCCCTCACTTGTCGCCTCCGACGTGGACGGCACCTTGCTCACTCCGGCCGAGGACGTGAGCCCCCGAACGGCCGCTGTGATCGCCCGCGTGCTGGCCGAGGGGGTGCCGTTCGTGCTGGTCACCGGCCGTCCGCCGCGGTGGGTGCCGCGGGTCGCCGAGTTGGCCGGTGTGACCGGCTACGCGGTGTGCGCGAACGGCGCGGTGCTCTATGACGTCGGAGCCGATCGTGTGATCGAAAAAACCGAACTCGAGCCCATGGCGCTCCATGAATATGCACGTGCATTGGCGACGGCCATGCCCGGTGTCCGGCTGGCGACCGAACGCGTCGGCGCCTCGTCGATGGACGGGGCCGACGAACAGTTCCTGGCCGAGCCCGGCTACACCCACCCCTGGCCCAATCCCGACTCGGCGGCCGCGGCGCTCGGCCAGGTGCTGGGCAAGGCGGCGATCAAGCTGCTGGCCCGGCACCCGGACATGACCAGCGGGCAGATGGCGGTGGCGGCCGAGGCGGTGCTGGGCGACGAGGTCGCCGTGACGTACTCCAGCAGCAACGGCCTGATCGAGATCGCCGCCGCCGGCGTGACCAAGGCGACCGGGCTGGCCGATGTGGCGCAGCGGCTCGGCGTCGCGGCGGCCGACGTGGTCGCCTTCGGCGACATGCCCAACGACGTGTCCATGCTGGCCTGGGCCGGGCACGGGGTGGCGATGGCCAACGCGCACCCGGAGGCGGTCGCGGCGGCCGACGAGGTGACCGGGCCCAACGGCGAGGACGGCGTGGCCCTGGTCCTGGAACGCTGGTTCTGAGCCGTCTAGGCTCCCCAGCCGTGCGCGAATCGGACGTTGTGGTGGTCGGCGGCGGCATCGTGGGTCTGGCGACAGCGCACGAGCTGGCGGTCAATCGGGGCCGGTCGGTGACCGTGCTGGAGAAGGAGACCACCTGGGCGGCCCACCAGACCGGGCACAACAGCGGCGTGATCCACGCCGGCCTGTACTACAAGCCGGGCAGCCTCAAGGCCCGGATGTGCGTGACCGGCAACGCCGCCATGGTGCGCTTCGCCCGTGAGCACGGCATTCCGCACGAGATCGGCGGCAAGCTGGTCGTCGCGATCACGCCGGACGAGGTGCCCCGGCTCCAGGTGCTGGCCGACCGGGCCGCGGCCAACGGCGTGCCGGCCCGCATGATCGACGCGGCGGAGGCCCGCGAGTACGAGCCCGAGGTGGCCTGCGTGCGGGCGCTGCGGGTGGAGAGCACCGGCATCATCGACTACGGCCGGGTCTGCCAGGTGTTGGCCGACCGGCTGGTCGACCACGGGGCGCAGCTGCGCGGCGGCAGCCCGGCGCTGGCCATCCGGAACTCCTCCACCGGCATCGAGGTGGCCACGCCGACCGGCGTTGTCCGGGGCAAGGTCCTGGTCAACTGCGCCGGCCTGCAGGCCGACCGGGTGGCCCGGCTGGCCGGCCGTCGGCCCGCGGCCCGGATCGTGCCGTTCCGCGGCGAGTACTACGAGCTCCGTCCCGAGGCCCGTGGCCTGGTGCGCGGGCTGGTCTACCCGGTGCCCGACCCGGCGCTGCCGTTCCTGGGCGTGCACCTGACGCGGGGGATCGACGGCAGCGTGCATGCCGGTCCCAACGCCGTGCTGGCGCTGCGCCGCGAGGGCTACCGCTGGCGTGACGTCTCGCTCACCGACATCCTCGACACGGCAATGTTTCCCGGCACCTGGAAGCTGGCCCGCAAGTACGCCCGTACCGGCGTGGACGAGGTGCTGCGGTCGCTGTCGCGGGCCCGGTTCGCGGCCAGCCTGGCCCGGCTGGCGCCGCGCATCCAGCCCGACGACATCGTGCGGGCCGGGGCGGGCGTCCGGGCGCAGGCGATGCTGCCGGACGGCTCGCTGGTCGACGACTTCCTGTTCGAGCTGGCCCCGCGGCAGGTGCACGTGCTCAACGCCCCGTCGCCGGCCGCGACCAGCTCGCTGCAGATCGGCGAGCACATCGCCGAGAAAGTGGTGGACCAGCTTCTCTAGGCTGCACGTCCATGCGCGTGATGGTCACCGGTGGCGCCGGCTTCATCGGCTCGAACCTCGTCGATCGGCTCGAACTCGACGGGCACGAGGTGGTGGTCGTCGACGACCTTCGCCGTGGCCGCAAGGAGAACCTGGCCAACGCGGCGGCCGAGCTGATCGAGCTCGACGTGACCGGTCCTCACGTGGATGACGTGGTGGCGTCGGCGGCGCCGGAGGTGATCTTCCACCTGGCCGCCCAGATCGACGTCCGGCTCAGCGTCTGCCGGCCGGTGGAGGACGCGCAGCAGAACGTGCTCGGCGCGCTCAACGTGGCCGAAGCGGCCCGCCGGCACGGCACCCGCAAGATCGTGTTCGCCTCCTCGGGCGGCGCCATCTACGGCGCGCCGGACCGGCTGCCGGTGGCCGAGACCGCGCCGATCGACCCGCGTTCGCCCTACGCGGCGGCCAAGGTCAGCACCGAGGTGTACCTGAACACGTACCGGCGGTTACACGGGCTGGACTGCACCCACCTGGCGCTGGCCAACGTGTACGGGCCGCGACAGCACGCGGTCGGCGAGGCCGGCGTGGTCGCGGTGTTCGCCGAGCGGATGCTGGCCGGCTGGCCGACCAAGGTGTTCGGCGACGGCGGCAACACCCGGGACTACGTCTACGTCGACGACGTGGTGACCGCCTTCGCCACCGCGGCCGGGACCGTCGGCGGCGGACAGCGTTACAACATCGGTACCGGCGTCCAGACCTCCGATCTGGAGCTGCACACCCTCGTCGCCAAGGCCGTCGGCGGTGCCGCCGAACCCGAATTCGCCCCGTCCCGGCTGGGCGACGTGCGGGCCTCCGCCCTGGATGCGGCGGCCGCGCGGCGGGATCTCGGCTGGCAGCCCACGGTCGACCTGGCCGAGGGCGTGCGCCGCACCGTGCGGCACTTCCGCCGCTGACCAGCGGGTCGGGCCGGATCGGGACACGCCGGCACGGCCGCTACCCTTGCCACCGTGCCGAGTGAATCCATGGGTGGCCGTCGCGTGCTGATCGTCGTGCCCGCCTGGAACGAAGAGGAGGCTGTCGGCGAGACCGTGCGTGAGATCCGCGCGGCACTGCCCGGCACCGACATCCTCGTGGTGGACGACGGGTCGACCGACCTGACGGCCGCAGTGGCCCGGCAGGCCGGCGCCCTCGTGCTCGAGCTCCCGTACAACCTCGGCGTCGGCGGCGCGATGCGGGCGGGCTTCCGCTACGCGGTGCGCCACGACTACGACGCCGCCGTCCAGGTCGACGCCGACGGCCAGCACGACCCGTCCGAGGTGCCCACCCTGGTGGCCGGCCTCGACCACGCCGACCTCGTCAT
This sequence comes from Kutzneria sp., assembly GCA_035492655.1. Classification (GTDB taxonomy): domain Bacteria; phylum Actinomycetota; class Actinomycetes; order Mycobacteriales; family Pseudonocardiaceae; genus Kutzneria. The sequence continues at coordinate 17,908 of DATJJB010000831.1, forward strand.
CGGCGCGCGGTTCGCCGGCGAGGGCGCGTACCACGTCAAGGGCCCGCGCAAGTGGGCCATGGCGGTGCTGCGGATCGTGCTGTCCTGGGTGTCCGGGACCAAGCTGACCGACACCACCTCCGGCTTCAAGGCCAGCGGCCGCCGGATCCTGCCGCTGTTCGCCGAGTACTACCCGGTGGAGTACCTGGGCGACACCATCGAGGCCCTGGTCATCGCCTCCCGGGCCGGCTGCAAGATCGCCCAGGTGCCGGCGCACATGCGCGAGCGCCGGGCCGGCAACCCCAGCCACAGCCCGCTCAAGGCGGCGGTCTACCTGTTCCGCGCCGGCTTCGCGCTGCTGCTGGCCCTGATCAGGAAGTGGAACGTCTCCGTGCGGACCTCGCAGCCCGCTGCGCTCGTTGAGAAGGATGCGGTGACATGGAAGGCGTGACCTCGTACATCGTCGGCATCATCGGCAGCCTCATCGTGCTGGGGCTGATCGTGGAGCTGCTGCGCCGACGCCAGCTGTCCGAGAAGTACGCGGTGCTGTGGCTGGTCATCGGCGCGATCATCCTGGTGCTGACCTTCATCGGCCGGGGCAACCTCAGCGCGCTCACCACTGCGCTCGGCTTCACCCTGGCCTCCAACCTGCTGTTCTTCCTGGCCATCGTGTTCCTGCTCGGCGTGACGCTGCACCTGTCGTGGGAGGTGTCCCGGTCCGAGGACGAGAGCCGCAAGCTGGCCGAGGACCTGGCCATCCTGCGTCTCGAGGTGGAGCAGCTGCGCAACGAGGTCCACGGCAAGAAGGTGGACTGACCCGGATCGACAAAGCCCCCGCCACTCGTGCAGTGGCGGGGGCTTTGTGTTGTCGGATCAGTACTGCTGGCCCGGCGGTGTGGGCAGCGGGTGCCCGTCGAGCTGCCTGATCGTCATGATGGCCAGGGCATCGGTCCAGGTCAGCGGGGCCACCGAGGCCGGATTGCCCTGCGGGTCCACCTGCTCGGGCAGCTCGCCCAGCATGTTGCGGTGGCCGATCACCCAGTCCAGCGTCTGCTGGGCCTGGCTGGTCTGCCCGGTGCCCGACCAGGCCAGCGCGAACATCATGGTCGCCGGCGTCCAGCTGTTGGCCCAGTAGATGTCCGGGTCGTTGCCGGGGATCACGCCGCCGTTGGGGCGCAGCAGCGTCTGGTACGTGCTGTTGATCGCGGCGGCCAGCCCGGCCGGGGCCTGGTTGAACGGCGGCGCCATGAAGTTCACCGCCGAGTCACGGCCGTGCAGGTTGTCGATGGTGCGCGGATAACCCTGCGGCGCGAAGTACGTCGCGATGCCGGCCGACAACCGGCGAGCCGCGTCGCTCCACGCCGCCGCGTCGTCCGGGTGCCCCGCGATGCGGGCCAGGTCGGCCGACGCGTTCAGACCGGACAGCAGCGGCGCCGCGGTGCCGATGTTCGGCGTGGACGTGCCCACCTCCCAGTAGTCCGGGCCGGCCGGCGGCAGGCCACGGCTGTCCAGGGAGTTGGCCGCGTAGGTAGCCGCCTTGCGGATGTTCGGGTACAGGGCGGCCAGCGTGCTGTCCCGGCTCGAGCCGGCCATCTGGTACCACTCCCACACCGACCACGGGAACCAGCCGTTGGCGTCGAGCTGCCACTGCCGGTTGTCGGGCGGCCCGGACCCGTCGAGCAGGGTGCGGGCTTCCCAGGTGCCGTCGGCCCGCTGGGTCATCGCGTTGTAGCGCAGGATCGACTCGGCCTCGCCGAGGTGACCGGTGCTGGCGAAGGCCACCGCCACGAAGCTCGAGTCCCGCGGCCAGGAGTACTTCCAGCCGTCGTACCAGGCCGCGGCGACCGCACCGTTGGTCTGGGTGAGCAGCCGCATCGACAGCAGCGCCCTGGTCGCGACGGACACCGTCTGCGTGCTCGGCCCGGGGATCGTGCCCTGGGCCAGCCAGTCGCCGGACTGCGAGATCGGCGTCAGGGCCCGGGTGGTGCCGCTGGGCACGGTCACCGGCGTGGTGGCGCCGGGCGGCAGGTAGCGCCACTTGTTGCCCGGCAGCTGCAGCACATTGCTGTTGGGCACGTAGGAAGCGCCGTAGGACTCGAAGGGGGACAACGTGACCGTCGTCTGTCCGTTGCCCAGCAGGCCGGCGCTGAGTGCGGCCAGCTGCCCGGCCGGCACGTTCTTGAAGCACACGTTCGTTGCCGAGCAATCCTCATCGCCCGACAGCCCGATGCCGAACGCCGGGTGAAAACTCGAGTAATCCCCGTCGTATCTTTTCCAGCCGCCCCAGTACGGGACGTCGTAGTTCCACGCCGGCTGCGCCCCCGGCACATCGCCGATGACGCCGTTCCAGGCCACCCGCGCCGAGGTGCCGACCGCCTCCAGCACCAGGTAGTAGGTCCGGCCCGGCGTCAGGTCGACGTTGACCGGGAAGTTCACCCAGCCCGAGCCGGTGCCGAGCTGTTGGAACGGGATCGCCGAGTCGGCGATGGTGGTGTCCCAGGTGATGCTGGTGCGGATCTGCGCGTCCAGGTAGCCCCCGGTCGCCGCGCTTTCCACGAATGCGCTGACCGAGGACACATGGGACTTCGTCGTGATGAACTCCTGGCCGCCGGCATGGTCGAGGCCGGTGATGAGCAGCAGCGGTGTCGGGCCGGCGAGCTGCTTGTCGTAGCTGGTCACGGCGTGCGCCTCCCCGGGCGTGAGCGCGACGGCCAGTATTACCGCAATAAGCATACCCGCGAGCCGGCGAGATCGTTGCAGAACCGTTGTCGTTCTGGCTCTCAAGCCGTAGGTGTACGTCATGTGCTCGCCCCTTTCACGCGGGACCCCCCCACTTAGTGAACAAACATGAATGATGATTCTTTACATATCAACTGGCCATACGGGTTGATTTTCCGTGGACGTGGCCGCCCTGTCAGCCGATCGGCTGAGTTGGCGGCCCTGGTGGCAGCCGGGCCTCGCCGACGGCCGCCCCGAACGGCTGAATACACTTCGGCGACGGCATGACCGCCCGGAAAAGGGGAAGAGCTCAGATGTCCATTGCGGAAGCCTCGGCCGACGACGCCGGCGTCGAGGCCGACCAGACCAGCCGGTGGCGGCGGGCCCGCCTGCCGCTGGGCGTCTGTGTGGTGGTCGCCGGGCTCGCGCTGCTGCCGTTGATCAAGAACCGGATCTTCTACTTCTGGGACGACAGCGCCGCGGTGTTCGTGCCGAGCTGGCGCTACATGGGCAGCCAGCTGCTGTCCGGGCACTTCCCGGTGCTGGCCCACGACCTGTGGATGGGCGGCAACATCTCGGCCGAGGCTCAGCTGAGCCTGTGGAACCCGGTGATGCTGCTCAACGACATGGTCGTCGCGTCGCTGCCCGACCTGGCCGTCGCCGCCACCTTCGTGAAGATCCAGTTCCTTGTCCTGCTCGCGCTGGGCACCTACCTGCTGTGCCGCGAGTACGGGGCCCGACCCGGCGCGTCGGCCGCGGTCGCGGTGCTGTTGCCGTTCGCCGGCTTCACGCTGTACTTCGACGCGGCGGCCTGGGCGATCAGCATGATCTCCTTCTCCTTCATCCCGCACCTGTGGTGGTCGGCCCGCAAGTGCGCCCGCGGCCGGCTCAACCCGGTCGTGCCGGTGTTCTTCGGGTTCATGGCGATGACCGCCGGCAGCCCGTACGGGGCGCTCGGCGTGGTCGTGGTGATGTTCGTGGTCATCGCCGAGCGGCTGCTGCTCAAGCACTGGTCGGCCTCGTTGCGCCTGGTGCTGATCGGCGCCGCGGTCGCGCTCACCGGTGTGGTCGTCTACATGCCGCTGGTGCTGGCCGGCGACGTGACGTTCCGGGACAACACGCACGCCCACAACGCCGGCTACATGGTCACCGCGCTCGGCGACCTGCTCAACCTGAGCTCGCCGACGTACCTGCCGCACGAGCAGGCCAACCAGCTCGACCACCTGACCGTGCCGTACTCCTACCTCGGCTGGTTCATCCTGCCGCTGGCGCCGTGGCTGCGCTGGTCGGTGCTCAAGGAGAACGTCCGGGCCCGGTCGGCGTTGCTGATCTTCGGCGGCATCTACATCCTGGCCACCACCGGACCGACCGAGCTGTGGCTGTTCCGCTGGCCGATGCGCCTGGTCGACTACCCGTACCTGCCGGTGTGCGTGCTGGTGGCCATCGTGCTGTCGCAGGGGCTGCGCTCCACCTTCATCGGCCGCCGCATCCTGGGCTCGGCGCTGCTCATCGGCGTGCAGGCGGTGCTGGCCTGGTCGGCCACGCCGGAGCAGAAGTACCGGCACCTGGCCGTCGCGCTGCTGATCGCTGCCCTGGTCGCGGCAGTGGTGTACGTGGCCCGGCGCAACAAGCGGTTCGTGCCGACGGTGCTGGTGTTCGGCACGGCGATCACGCTGTTCCTCGAGCTGAACTGGTACCCGTACAACGCCGCCGCCACCGCGTGGAACATGCCGCACAACATGGACGAGCTGCACAAGCGGTTCGACCGCTACACCGGCAACACGTTCACCGTGGCCAACGTGGGCTTCCAGGACCCGGGGGCCAACCCGGACGGGGCGTGGCGGGACATGTTGGCCGGCAGCATGTACGCGGCCGCCGGCGTCAAGAGCGTCAACTCCTACACCGGCATCGGCTTCGTGAAGTTCATGAACGCCTTGTGCCTTGGGCAATCCGGGGCCAGCTGCGCCGACTCCTACAAGAAGCTGTGGGAGATCCAGCCGGAAGGCAGCTCGCTGGCCGACCTGCTGCGGCTGGAAACCGTGGTGGTGCGTAAGGGTTACGCCACCGTCGGCACGCCGCCGGCGGGCTGGCGCGTGCTTTCCTCCGACGACCAGGCGACCGTGCTGCGGCGGATCGACCCGCTGCCGTGGCCGGACGGCACCGTGTCGTACACGGCCCCCGGCGTCACCATCACCGCCGACCAGCAGGGGCCGCTGACCGGCGAAACCTTGTCGTACAAGGGAAGCGGCAAGATCGTGCTGGCCGGTCTGGCCTGGCCGGGCATGACCGCCTCGGTCAACGGCGTCGCGGTGCCGGTGCAGATCGGCACGGCCGGCCTGATGACCCTCGACCTGCCGCCGGCCGCGCAGGGCGCGACCCTGGAGGTCACGTTCGACGAGCCCGGCTTCAGCTACGGCATTCCGCTGCTGATCATCGGATTGCTGCTGGGCCTTGGCCACGGTGGCGCGTACTGGTACGTCCGCCGGCGCCGCGGCCCGTCGGACGAGCCGGTCGAGCCCGCCGCCGACCTGCCGGAGCCGGCCGGGGCGGGCGCGCGCTAGTCGCTCACGCGGTGGTGGGCACCGGCTCGCCGCGCAGCAGCGCGGAGATGACCGCCACCGCGTTGTCCCAGTTGAACTTCTGCTCGGTGGTCTTGCGCAGCAGCTCGCCGTACTCGGCCCGCCGGGCCGGGTTGGCGAGCGCCTCGCGCAGGGTGTCGGCCAGCGTGGCCGGCTCCTTGGGCGGCACCAGCCAACCGGTCTCGCCGTTGGTGACGATCTCCGGGACGCCGCCGACCTCGGTGGCCACCACGGCCGCGCCCAGCGCCGCCGCCTCCAGCACCGTGCCGCCGAGACCCTCGGTCCAGCTCGGGTTGACGAACACCGTGCAGGTGGCGATCTCGCGCAGCGCGGTGGCGTGGTCGACCGCGCCCAGGAAGGTCACCTGGTCGGTCAGCCGCAGCTCACGGACCTGCTCGTCCAGCGCGGCCCGGGCCGGCCCGTCGCCACAGATCCGCACCTGCACGACCTGGCCGCTGTCGCGCAGCATGGCCACCGCGGTCAGCATGTCGGCGGTGCCCTTGCCGTTGATCAGACGGCCGACGAAGCCCAGCGTCGGCGGCTCGGTGACCGGCTCGGACCGCAGGCCGTCCGGCAGCTCCATGCCCCGATAGACCGAGATCGCCTCGACCCCGGACAGGTCCCGCACGAACGTCTTGGCCGACTCGGACACCGCGACCACGGCGTCGGCCTTGCCCAGCACGTGCCGGGCGATGGTGTGGTCGACGGTGTCGGCGACCAGCCGGATGAGCTTGTTGCCGCTCTCCACCGGGCTCGCGCCGTGCTCGATGTGCACCCGGCGCAGGCCGTTGCGCTGGGCGAACCGGCTGACCAGGGCCGCGTGGTAGAAGAAGCGCGTGTGCGTCATCAGCACCGGCTTCTCCGGGCCGGCGCAGTGCTGGCGCAGCAGGTTCATGAACCCCGGCTTGGGCACGGGGTAGGGCGACACCGGCTGCCACGCCTTCCACCGGACGATCTTGTAGCGGTCGTTGACGACCTCGACGCCCGGCGTGGCCCCCAGCTCCGAGGTGAGCACGGTGATGCGCAGGTCGGGGTCGGCGGCGAGCAGGTGGCGGTGCATCTCCTGTGCGTAGAGCTCCAGGCCCCCACGGTGCGGCGGGTAGCAGGACGGCACGTCGACCAGGTGCATTGGCGGATTGTCCCACGCCCCCATCGGGCTCCCGAGCACAGGCCGGGGGCGTGCGCTGGCTATCCTGGGCGGGTCGCGCGCGTGACCGGAAGGGCGGCATGACCGAGAGCACGAGCTTCCTGCAGCGGCTGGCCAAGGGCCGGCTGGGCAGCCTGGCCATCACCCTCGACCAGCTCGCCTTCAGCGCCGCCGCGTTCCTACTCCAGTTCGCCGGCGCGCATTCCTCGGGCAACGCCGCGTTCGCCGGCTTCTCTCTGGTCACGCTCATCCAGACCGGCCAGTGGTACCTGTCCCGGGCCGCGGCCAGCGAGACCGTGCTGGTCGGCCGCCACCTCCAGGGCAGCGGGGCCGCGGTGGCCGCCCAGCGGTCCATGGACACCGCGCTGCTGATCGGTTTTGTCGGCTCCGCGGTCTGCCTCGGCGGCGCCGCCCTGACCGACGGTCCGCTGCGCTGGCTGTTCCTGATGCAGGTCGTGGCGTCCCCGATCGCCGCCGTCTTCGACCATTCCCGCTACCTGCTGCTCGCCTCCGGCCGGGCCGTGCACGCGTTCCTGCTGGACACGCTGTGGACCCTCACCATGCTGGTGGCCGTCGCCGCGCTGCTGGTGACCGGCAACCTCACGCCGGTGGCGGTGTTCCTGTCCTGGGGCCTGGCCCTGGTCGTGCCGACGGCCATCGGTTTCAAGCTGACCGGCGTCAAGCTGCCGGTGCCCGGCCGGCAGCTGCGGGCCTGGTTCGACCAGAACCGCAAGCTGGTGCCCGGCTTCCTGGTCGACGCGGCCTTCCTGACCTTCGGCATTTACGTCACCTTCGCGGTCATCTGGCTGGTCACCGGCGACGAGAACCTGGGCTTGTTCCGCAAGGCGCTGATCCCGGTGACCGTGCTGAACGTGGTCATGATGGGCATCACCACGGTCCTGCTGACCACGCTCACCCAGCGCGCGCACCGGGCCACCACGCTCCGGGTGCCGATGCTGGCCACCGTGGGCGGCGGCATCATCGCGCTGATCGGCGTGCTGATCATGCTGGTGCTGCCGACGAATCTGATGGAGCTGCTGTTCAACGCCTCCTGGGACCAGATGCGGCCGCTGGTCTTCGTGTTGATGCTGTACGGCTTCATGCAGCTGGTGACCCAGAACGCCGTCACCTTCGCCAAGTCCCACGGCCGTTCCTGGGTCGGGCCCCGGGTGCGCGGCTTCGAGGCCGTCGTCGAGGTGACGCTGGTCGGCGTGTTCGGCTCGTTGTTCGGCATCATCGGCGTGCCGTGGGCCCTGGTCGCGGCCTGGGGCCTGGCCAGCCCCATCGCCTGGCGCGCCGCCATGGCCTCCCGGGCCGAGCCCGAGACGGTCGACCCAGCGGTCGACGTCACCACCGTCTGACTCCACCACGAAAAACGCCCGGCGAGACTGTGTCCCGCCGGGCGTTTTCGTTGTCTTACAACGAGATCAGAGGTTGTACAGGCGCTGCCAGTTCTCGCGGCTGGTCAGCTCCGGCATCGCCCGCTTGTACTGGGCGCGGACCGCCGGGCCTTCCTTGCGCAGCCGGTTGATCACCTTCGCGCCGCGGATGGCCAGGTCGATCATCTTGGCCCGGTCGTACGTCCGGATCCGCACGCCCTCCTGCGAGGCGTCGGTGACGATGGCGGTGTCGAACTGCGCCACGTGCCACCAGGCGGCCTCGTCGATCGGGATCGCGCCCAGCGAGTGCCGGGTGCGGCCGAGGATCCGGTCCAGGATGCGCTTGATCAGCACCAGCCGCTGCAGGCTGGGCTTGGGCGCCGCGTTGATGATGCTGATGTCGTTGGAGGCGACACCGGGCACCTCGGTCGCCTTGTGGCGCTTGGTCTCCGGGTACTGGTCCCGGATACGGCGGATCTCCTTCATCGCGTCGACGCCGCCGTCGCGCAGGATCTCCGGCCCGGCCAGGAAGTCCTCCACCGCCTTGATCAGCGTGGCCGACAGGCCGTACTGCATGCTGAGCAGGTAGCGGACCAGGTGGCCGATCAGCACGCGGGCCAGCAGCGTCGTGTTGAACGGCGAGTGCAGGGCCGCGGTGATGATCGAGTTACGCAGGTTGAAGTACCGGTGCCACTCGTCCCAGTCCTTCCAGTGGAAGTCCGCGTGCCACACGCCCGCGCCGGGCAGCGTCACCGTCGGGAAGCCGTGCGCCCGGGCCCGGTAGCTGTACTCGGCGTCGTCCCACTGGAAGAAGAACGGCAGCGGGTAGCCGATCGCCTTGACCACCTCGTACGGGATCAGGCACGACCACCAGCCGTTGTAGCCGGCGTCGAGGCGGCGCTCCTGCCGGTTCGGCTTGAGCGTCTCCTCGTCGATGCCGAGCAGGTCCGCGGTGGTGAGGCTGTGCTCCACCGGCACACCCGGCTGCAGCACGTTGAGGTTCGCGTACTCCGCGCCCACGTGCAGCTGGTTGGGGTGCAGCAGGTTGAGCATCTGGCCGCCGACGATGACCGGGTTGGCCTGCCGGTTGGCGAACGCGGTCATCCGGATGACCAGGTCCGGCTCCAGCAGCACGTCGTCGTCCATGAACAGCACGTTGGCGTGCTCGGTGACGGTGTGCCCGGCCACCTCGTACAGGCCGCGGGTGAAGCCACCGGCGCCGCCGAGGTTCGGCTGCTTGATGTAGTGCAGCTTGTCGCCGAGGTCCTTGGCCGCCTGCGCGAAGCCGTCACGGGACTCGACCAGGTCGGTGCCCTGGTCGGCGACGTAGATCGCGTCCAGCGTCTCCAGCGAGGGCAGGTCGGCGGCCAGTGCCTGGAGGTTCTTGAGGCAGTCGTCGGCCCGGTTCATCGTGCAGATGGTGACCGCGGTCGGGCGCAGCGTCTGCGGCGCCTCCACGGTCCAGCGCACCTGCTCGAGCCGCAGCGTCTGGCCGCCCTCGGTCTCCAGGTCGAGCCACAGCGCGCCGCCGTCGTGGAACTTGTCCAGCTTGGCCGACAGCGCCAGCGAGCGGTTCTTGGCGTCGGTCACGACCTCGGCCACCACCACCCGCGGCTCGCCCTCGGTGTCGGACGCGCCGAGCGAGAGCTGGCCGGAGCCGGTCACCACGGCCTCGACGCGGACCTCGGTCGCCGTCGTCCACCGCTGCCAGTAGCTGGCCGGGAACCGCCCGAAGTAGGTGTTCCCGGAGACCTTCGACATCGGCTCGAGCACGACCGCGGCGCGGTCACGCACCACCGAGCCCCACAGGACTTCGGCGTAGAGGTCCTTGCTGACGATCGGCGCCGGACCCGCGTACAGGCCGCGCTGGGCGGTCAGCCGGCCGTGCGGCGTGTGCTCGGCGAACCGAGTCTCGTCGGCCTTGCCCACCGCCGGGGCAGGCGCCTGTCCGGTGGCAGCAGCTGCTTTGCCGGGCATGAATCCTCAGTTCTCCTCTAGCCGGTCAGTCCTCGAGCGAGCCGCTCGGGGTACGGCCCTCGACGAAGTACGGACTGATCTTGTTGTCGAACATGCTCAGCGCCGAGCCGATCGCCATGTGCATGTCCAGGTACTTGTAGGTGCCGAGGCGCCCGCCGAACAAGATGTTCTTGTCGGCCGCCTCGGCCTTGGCCAGCTCCCGGTACTGCAGCAGCTTGGCCCGGTTCTCCTCGCTGTCGATCGGGTAGTACGGCTCGTCGCCGCTGACCGCGAACCGCGAGTACTCACGCACGATGACCGTCTTGTCGGTCGGGTAGTCCCGCTCCGGGTGGAAGTGGCGGAACTCGTGGATCCGGGTGTAGCGGACGTCGCCGTCGTTGTAGTTCATGACGGAGGTGCCCTGGAAGTCGCCGACCGGCAGGACCTCCATCTCGAAGTCCAGCGTGCGCCAGCCCAGCTCGCCCGCGGCGTAGTCGAAGTACTTGTCCAGCGGGCCGGTGAAGACGGTCAGCGTCTTGGCCGGGATCTGGTCGCGCACGTCGAAGTAGTCGGTGTTCAGCCGCACCTCGATGTTCGGGTGGTCGGCCATCTTCGTCAGCCAGGCGGTGTAGCCGTCGACCGGCAGACCCTCGTACAGGTCGTTGAAGTACCGGTTGTTGAAGGTGTAGCGGACCGGCAGCCGGGTGATGATGGCCGGCGACAGCTCGGTCGGCTCGGTCTCCCACTGCTTGGTCGTGTAGTCCTTGACGAAGGTCTCGTAGAGGGGACGGCCGATCAGCGAGATCGCCTTCTCCTCGAGGTTGCTGGCCGTCGCGCTGTCGAACTCCGACGCCTGCTTGGCGATCAGCTCGCGGGCCTCGTCCGGCGTGTGCGACTTGCCGAAGAACTGGTTGATCAGACCCAGGTTCATCGGGAAGGAGTAGACCTGGCCCTTGGCCCTGGCGAACACGCGGTGCTGGTAGTTCGTGAACTCGGTGAACTGGTTCACGTACTCCCACACCCGCTTGTTGGAGGTGTGGAACAGGTGCGCGCCGTAGCGGTGCACCTCGATGCCTGTCTCGGGCTCGGCCTCCGAGTAGGCGTTGCCGCCGAGGTGGTCACGGCGGTCGAGGATCAGCACGCGCTTGTTCAGCTGCGTGGCGGCCCGCTCGGCCACGGTCAGGCCGAAGAATCCAGAACCGACGACAATCAGGTCATAGCCCGAGAAGCTCACAGTGAGCCAGGGTACCCGGGTCACGGTGCGTCACCGAATCGGCCGGGACCACCCCCTATCTTACCCCGACCGACCTCACGTCGATCACGATCGGGCTAACTCATACACTGCGGTCGACAGAGCCCGGCGACGACGTGACAAGGGTCTTCGATGAACTGGTTGGACGCCGTCCCGGTCGCTGTGGCGTCCGCTGGCTGGCTGATCGTGCCCGGACTTCTGATGGGCCTGCTGGTCGGTCTGCGCGGGATCGCCGCCTGGGCGATCGCGCCGACACTGAGCGTGGCGGTCGTCAGCATCGTGGCCGCCGTCCTCGGCAAGGCGGGCATCGACTGGAGCCTCGGCTCGGCCCTGGTCGGCGCCGCCGTCGCCGTGGTCCTCACCGCCGTGGTCGCCCTGGTGCTGCGCGGCCGGTCCCGCGGCACCGTGCGCTCCGACCCGCGGCCGGTCACCCTGGCCGGGCTGCTCGGCGTGGTGCCGGCGGTGCTGCTGGGCGCGGTCGTCGTGGTGCTGGGCATGGGCCGCCCGGAGGAGCTGTCCCAGACCTTCGACGCCGTCTTCCACTACAGCGCCGTCGCCTACATCCTCGACAGCCACAACGCGTCGTCGCTGACCCTGGGCGCGCTGGGCAACCCGAACACGCCGGCCGGCTTCTACCCGGGCGCGTGGCACGACTTCGCCACGCTGTCCGTGCTCAGCACCGGCACCTCCGTGCCGGTCGCGGCCAACCTGGTCACCGGCGTGCTGGCCGTGCTGGTCTGGCCGCTGTCCTGTGTGCTGCTGGTCCGTCAGATCATCGGCCGCAACACCGTGGCGCTGGCCATGACCGGCCTGTTCAGCCTCGGCTTCTCGGCCTTCCCGTGGGGCCTGATGTCCTTCGGCGTGCTGTGGCCCAACACGCTGGGCCTGGCCCTGGTGCCGGCGGCCATCGCTGTCGTGCTGTCGCTGTCCGGGCTGGCCAAGGACGACCTGATCGGCCGCGGCCGGGCCTGGGTGCTGGCGCCGTTCGTGCTGCTGGCCGGCGGCTTCGCCCACCCCAACTCGCTGTTCAGCATCATCGCCATCGCGGTGTGGCCGGTGTTCACCGGCATCTGGCGGTGGTCGCGGCGACTGCGCGAGGAAGGGCAGGGTCGCCGCGGCACCATCGGCCTGGCCGTGTCCATCGTGGTGTTCCTGGCCGGCTGGGCTTTCGTCGCCACGTCGGCGGCGTTCAAGAACGTGCGCACCTTCTACTGGGCGCCGTTCGAGAGCACCGCGCGGGCGGTCGGCGAGGTGCTGCTCAACGCCACCAACGGCCGTTCGTCGCTGTGGGTCGCCTCCATTTTCATGCTGGTCGGCCTGTTCCTGGTGTGGCGGGTGCGCGACCAGCGCTGGCTGGTCGGCGCGTTCGCCACGGTCGGCATGATGTTCGTGTTGACGGCGGCCAACAACCGCTCGTACACCCAGTTCATCACCGGCTACTGGTACAACGACTCGTACCGGCTGGCCGCCATCCTGCCGGTGCTGGCGGTGCCGCTGACCGTGCTCGGCATCGTGCGCGCGGGCGAGTGCCTGCGGACCTGGCTGAGCGAGCGGCCGAAGCCGCGGTTCGGCCGGCTGGGCACCGTCGGCCTGACCGTCGTGCTGGCTCTGCTGGTGATCGTCGCCAGCAAGGGCCTGTACTTCCGCAACCAGGTCTCGACGCTGGCGTTCAACTACACCGGGATGGAACACAGCGACGACGGCACGCTGGCCGATCCGCGGGAGCAGGCCTTCTACACGCGGATCGCGGCCAAGGTGCCGCACGACACCGTCGTCGCCAACAACCCGTGGGACGGCAGCGCCCTCGTCTGGGCACTGGCCGACCGCCAGGTGTTGTTCCCGCACATGGACATCGCCTGGAGCACCGAGCAGAAGTACCTGGCCGAGCACCTGGTCAACGTGGCCACCGACCCCACGGTCTGCAGTGACGTGCGCCGGCTGCACGTGGGCTACCTGGTGATCGGCGAGCAGCGGTTCTGGCACGGCGACAACCGGCGGGCCAACTACCCCGGCATCCACGACCCGGGCAGCAAGCCCGGTTTCCAGCTCGTCGACTCGGACGGCGACCTGAAGCTGTACAAGATCACCGGCTGCTGAGCCCAACCCCGTTGCAGGGAAGGACGCCTTACCTGCGTTGGATGCAGGTAAGGCGTCCTTCCCTGCATTTCGGGATCGATTCAGAGCTGTGCGGGTGGGTGGGGCGGACCCGTTGGGTGCGGCGTCAGCTGTTCACGGTGGCGCGCACCGGGCGGGGCTCGTTGGCCTCGTGGCTGCCGTGGCGCTCGAACAGTCGCCGGGCCTCGGTCCACGTGGCGTCGGCCTCGGCCGTGCGGCCGGTCGCGGCCAGCAACGTGGACAGGTCCCGCATGGTGCGGGCCTGCCACAGCGGCAGCCCGAGCGCGGTCCACCACTTCAGCGACCGCTGCAGGTGCTGCTCGGCGTCGTCGAAACGGCCGGCTGCCAGGTCGAGCTCGCCGAGGGTGCGCAGCAGCAGCCCCTGGCCGAAGCCGTCCTGGAGCTTGCCGCACTTCTCCAGGCCCTCCAACAGCCCCTGCCGCTCCGACTCGCCGCGGCCCTGCCGGATCCGCACCTTGGCCAGCGCCTGCGTGGCGTAGATGATCATGTGCGGATCGCCCAGTTCCACCAACATCCGCAGCGCGGCGCCGCAGTACCGCTCGGCCGCGTCGAGATCGCCGACGGCCCGGTAGGTGATGCCGATCGAGCGCCGCACCAGGGCCTGGCCGAAGCGGTCGTCCAGCTCCTCGTACCGGGACAGCGCCCGGTTGTGCTCGACCAGCGCGTCGTCGAACGCGCCCTGCTCGGCCAGCGCCATGCCAAGGCCGTGCCAGGCGCGGCCCTCGATCTGCGGCGAGTACGCACCGGCCAGCGCCGGCAGCAGGTCCCGCAGCATGCGCTCGGCTTCCTTGAGCTCGCCACGCTCCCGCTGCACGGTGGCCAGCTCCATCTTGGTCAGCACGATCTTGCCCTGGTCGGCCAGCTGCTCGTAGATGGTCAGCGCCCGGCCGTAGTAGTCGTCGGCCTCGTCGAACCGGTCCTGCTCCAGCCGCAGCCGGCCGAGTCCGATGTACAGCGAGGCCTTGCTGGCCTCGTCGCCGGCCTCCTCGGCCGCCTGCAACGCCGCCGAATGCGTCTGCCACCACTGGTCGAACTGGTTGCGCGCGGTGAAGACCGACGAGGACAGCGCCGCCGCCAGGCTGGTCGACGAGGTCACCAGGCCCAGCTCGCTGGCCCGCTCGACCAGGGCCACGAACACCGTGCGCTCGGCGTCGAACCAGCCGACCGGGTCGGCCACCAGCCGGGCCATCGTCGCCGCGTCCGGGGCGTGCCAGCGGGGCCGGCCGCTGATGTGCGTGGCGTTGCCGCGCGGCATACGTGCGGTGGCCTCGTCGATCATCGTCACGGCGCAGTGGATGACCCGCTCCAGCGCCGCCCTTGTGTCGGCCGGCGACTCGTCCACCTCGGCCCGTTCGAGGGCGAACGCCCTGGTCAGGTCGTGCAGCTGGTAGCGCGGCGAGCCGGCGGCGTCGACCATGGTGGTGTCCAGCAGGTAGCTGTCGGCCAGCCGCTCCAGGATGCGCTCGGTCGCCGGCACGGTCAGGTCCAGCAGCGGGGCCACGAACCAGGACGCGAACTCCATGGTGCCCAGCCAGCCCAGCAGCCGCAGCGTGCGGCGATCGGTCTCGGTCAGGCCCTCGTAGCTGAGCAGCAGGCTGCCGCGCACCTCGAGGTCACCGGCCGACAGCTCGTCCAGCAGCTGGTGTCGCTCCCGCAGCCGAGTCGCCAGCAGCCGCAACGGCCACTGCGGCCGGGCGGCCAACCGCGCCCCGGTGATACGCACCGCCAGCGCCAGGTGCCCGCACAGCCGGACGATGTCCGCGGCGGCCGCCGGGTCCTGAGCGACCCGCTCCGGGCCGACCAGCGACTCCAGCAGCGTGGTCGCCTCGGTCTCGGCGAACACCTCGATGTCCACGTGCGTGGCCCCGGCCAGCGCCGGCAACCGGCGACGGCTGGTCACCAGCACCGCGCAGCCCGCGCCGCCCGGCAGCAGATCACGGACCTGCCGCTCGTCGGCGGCGTCGTCCAGCAGCACCAGCACCCGCCGGTCGGAGAGCATCGTGCGGTACAGGTCCGCGCGCTCCTCCAAACTGTCCGGCACGGCCTGCGCCGGCACGCCCAGCGCCCGGAGGAACCGGGCCAGCACCTCGGTCGGGTCCAACGAGGAGGTGTGCACCCCGCGCAGGTTCACGTACAGCTGGCCGTCCGGGTACTGGTCTCGCATCAGGTGCGCGACGTGGATGGCCAGCGAGCTCTTGCCGGCGCCGGGCTGGCCGGCGATCACGCTCAGCCTGGTGGCACTGGCATCGGCGGTCAGCCGCTGCACCAGACGATCGACCTGCTCGTCACGGCCGGTGAAGTCGGGCAGGTCGGACGGCAGTTGCTGCGGCGCGGCCCGTACCGGCTCGGCCAGCGCCACCGCCGGCTCAAGAGCGGGCTGTGGCTCGTCGGCCACCGGGGCCGGCACCTCGCCACGCAGGATCTGACCGTGCACCGCCTGGAACTCCGGGCTCGGCTCCACCCCGAGCTCGTCGATCAGCAGCCGGCGGCCGGTCTCGTACTCGGCCAGCGCGTCCGCCTGCCTGCCGGCCTGGTAGAGGGCGATCATCAGCTGCCCGCGAGCCCGCTCGCGCAGCGGGTCATCGGCGACCAGCCGGGTCAGCTCCGGGATCAGCCGCGGACCGTGGCCGAGCCGCAGCCGGGCCTCGATGCGGTCCTCGACCGCGGCCTGCCGCAGCTGCTGCAACCGGTCCCGCTCGTGCTCGGCCCACTCGCCGCCCACGCCGCCCAGCGGGTCGCCCCGCCACAGCGCCAGCGCCACCTCCAGGCCCCGGTCGGCCGCCCCGAACCGGGCCGCCGCCAGGTCCTGCCGGGCCTGCGCGACCAGCGCGCCGAACTCGTGCACGTCGACGTCCATGGGTGGCACGGTCAACTCGTAGCCGGCGGGTCGGCGCAGGATGGTGTCCTCGCCCAGGGTCCGGCGCAGGGTCGAGACGTACGAGTGCACGCCGGCCCGGGCGCTGCCCGGCGGATCCTCACCCCAGAGCACGTCGATGACGGTGTCGGTCGGCACCACTCGACCCGCGTTGAGCGCGAGCACGGCCAGCAACGCCCGTGGCTTGCGACCGCTCACCTCCAGCGCGGTGGTCCCGGACACCGCGCTCACCGGCCCGAGTAGCCGAAACCGCAAACCGTCCCCCCTCGCCCTGCCTGATACCAGGTAACCACGGGCGAAGGCGCCATGCGCCGCTCACACAATTCCCGCCCTTACCGGCCTATCGGCGGCGGGCGTTGCTTTCGTTACCTCACAGCGTCGGCGAACTCCGGCGTCGAGAGGTTCTCGGCCACCCAGCGCTTGAGCGTGGCCAGACTCGAGACCACGCCGCGCTCGGCCCGCAGCCGGCGCCAGATGCGTTCCTGCGGCAGCCCGGCGGCCCGCAGCTCGGTGATGAACTCGCGGTTCTGGTCCAGCTCGCGCCAGGTGGTGCGGCGCAGCCTCGGCTCCGTGATGACCGGGTGCCGGCGAGCGATCAGCAGGGTCCAGTCGGTCGAGGTCAGCGGCGCGCCGCCCGGTCGGATGCCGGCGGCCAGCGCGCAGTCGGCGTACTTCTTGACGGTCTTGCGATCCACCCCGACAGCGGCGGCCACGTCGCTGGTGGAGTCGCCGCGGTGCCAGCGGGCCAACATCTCGGCGACCTGGGTGGGCGTGAACGTGCGGCGAGCCATGACAAGTCCCCTCTCGTCGGCGCCGGCCCGGTGGCGGCATGTCCCCTCTGCACGCCGCCACCTTCGGCGCCTTGGTCATCCACGGTCACTTCCGGCTGACGTGGGCAACGCTAGGCGCGAGGGTTTGGGGAAACCTTGAACCCGATCTCAAGGATCGACGGGGCGGCACACAAAACCGCCCCCGACTTCGGAGAAGTCGGGGGCGGCGCGTGCCTTACGGGGTCACTTGCGGTAGAAGCGCTCGTGACGGCCCTGGAGCACCAGCTTGAGCCACTGGACGAACAGCTTCGGGTCCTTGCGCTGGGTCAGGAAGTACAGCCCGAACCGGGCCACCTCCAGCAGGCCCAGGTGACGCAGGCCCGGCTGCGACAGCAGGTAACCGCGGTTGCGGTACGTGTAGTAGCGCTTGACCTCGTTCTCCGGGTCCTGCGCGTGGAACTTGCCGCCCAGCATCGGCTTGAACTCGCCGCTGCCGTTGGGGTGCAGGTACTGGGTGCGCAGGCTGGTGCCGAACGGCAGGCCGCTGCGGACCAGGCGGCGGTGCACCTCGACCTCGTCGCCGCGGAAGAACAGCCGGTAGTCCGGCACGCCGACGATGTCCAGCGCCTCGGCCCGGAACAGCGCGCCGTTGAACAGCGAGGCGATGCCGGGCAGGAAGTCCTCGCCCAGCTCGTTGGCGCCGCGCTTCCAGCTCAGGCCGCGACGCAGCGGGAAGGCCAGCGTCTCCGGGTCGTCGATGTCCGCGACCACCGGCGACACGCAGGCCAGCCGGCGCTTGGTCGCCTCCTCGAACAGGATCTGCAGCACGTTCTCGTCGGCCGGGCGGCCGTCGTCGTCGGCCAGCCACACCCAGTCCGCGCCCAGCGCCAGCGCGTGCAGCATGCCCAGCGCGAAGCCCCCGGCGCCGCCGAGGTTGCGGTGCGAGGTCAGGTACGTGTTGGGGATCCCGCAGGACTCCACCACGTCCTTGGCCGGGTGCGCCGGGTCGTTGTCCACCACCACCAGGTGGTCGACCGGCTTGGTCTGGGCCGCCATCACCTTCAGCGAGTTGGCCAGCAGCTCACGCCGGTTGTGCGTGACGACGACGCCGACGACCGCGCCCTTGCGCAGCCGGGAGCTCATGCGGTCTCACCGTTGGGCAGCACCGGCGACCCGGTCAGGCCGAGCCGGTCCAGCGTCTCCTGCGGCATGTTCTCGAACGGGTCGCGGCCCTTGTACGCGGTGAGCACCTCGCGCAGCCCGCCGCGCATCTTCATCTGGCCGTGGTCCATCCAGATCGCCGAGTTGCACAGCTCCATCAGGAACTCGTCCGAGTGCGACGCGAAGACCAGCAGGCCGGACCGCTTGACCAGGGCGTTGAGCCGGTCACGGGCCTTGTCCAGGAAGGCCGCGTCGACCGCGCCGATGCCCTCGTCCAGGATCAGGATCTCCGGGTCGATGGACGTGACCACGCCCAGCGCCAACCGGACCCGCATACCCGTCGAGTAGGTGCGGATCGGCATCGACAGGTAGTTGCCGAGCTCGGAGAACTCGGCGATGTCGTCCATCCGCTGCTCCATCTGCTTCCTGGTCATGCCGAGGAAGAGACCGCGGATGATGATGTTCTCGTAGCCCGACAGCTCGGGATCCATGCCGACGCCGAGGTCGAACACCGGGGCGACCCGGCCCTTGATCTCCGCGGAGCCCCGCGTCGGCTCGTAGATGCCGGCGAGCATGCGCAGCAGGGTGGACTTGCCGGCGCCGTTGTGGCCGACCAGGCCGACCCGGTCGCCGTGCTTGAGCGACAGCGTGATGTCACGCAGCGCCTCGATGATCGGGACCCGGTTCTCGGTGCCGATCCGGCCGCCGGCCTTGCCGAGCACCGCCTTCTTCAACGACCGCGTCTTGGCGTCGAAGATGGGGAAGTCGACGGAGGCGTTCCAGACTTCAATGCTCACCATGTTCGGAAGCCTCACTCACACCCAGTAGGAGATGCGGGCACGGTAGTTCTTCATCGCCAGCAGGGCCAG